>JAMPGU010000019.1 GCA_023663865.1 Clostridium sp. | reverse complement strand
TTTGAGATGGCAGCTTTGCTGACGCAAAGCAACAGCGAAAAATTCAATAATTCGCGTTAATTCTGCATTTTTGGCAGATTCGGATTTCTATTCATTGCCTATGTGTATGCACTCATTATAAGTTGGAAACAATTGCATTTAAATATCAGAAAATGCTGAAACATATGCAAATGGTGCTGCATATTATTAATCCGTAAAATCGTTAATAATCTCCTTGGCAATGTCTATCATTTTTTTGCCTTTTTTCATACTCTCCTGCTGGAGATATTTATGGGCAGCAATCTCGCCTATATCTCTTGTTTTCATCAATACCAGCTTCGCCCTTGAAATCAGCTCGTCTTCGTCATGGCTTCTTTGCGTAAATGAGGAACGAGTACTTACAAGTACAGCAACCGTCTGCAGAAATTCCTCCTTATTAACAGGAAGTGCAAGCGTAACAAGATTTCCCATATATTCCGGCAAACCATTTTTTGAAAGGGCAACAACATCAAAGCCCACCGGCAAATTTTCCGCAAGGAAGCCTGCACCCATATCGCTGAGAATGGAGGCACACACGATTACGCCCTCATTCAGGTTCTGCGAAATACTAAGCACACTGGCGCCTGTAGCACAAACATATGAAACGTGATAACCCTCTCTGTCTAGCAAGGAACGTAATTGCATAGCAGTTTCCTTTACAGGATATGCAATAATAATGTTTTTCATTAAAGTTCCCTTTCCTTACCAATTTACTGTATTATAGCATAATATATTACTTCTAATCAATAGCAAATATGCGTATTTGAAAAGTTTTTAACGAAAAAAATGGAGCAAAAATTTTTTGTGCGAATTATATAATTTGCAACATTTTACACAGATTTTTCAAAATATTTTCTAATTTTTGTAACAAACTAAACAAAAACACCTTGATTAATCTTAACAAAGATGATATGATACTTATATATCTTAGCTATTTCTGCATAAAAAGCTGCAGAAATTATGCTTAAAGGAGATGAAAGATGGTGAAACTAAAAGAAGAGTATGAATTTCCGCTTTACCTGTTTCACAGCGGAAAAAACTATAAAGCATACGAATTCTTTGGATGTCATAGAATTAAAGGAAACACTTTTGCCTTTAGAGTATGGGCCCCTCATGCCAAAGCCGTATCCGTGGCGGGTGACTTTAATAACTGGAATGAAAGCATAAACTATATGACGGAAATTTCTGACGGAATATGGGAAGCCGTTATTGATGATGTCAATATTTATGATTGCTATAAATATGCGATTGAAACAAAAAGCGGCTCTGTTATTATGAAAGCAGATCCATATGCCACCCACGCAGAAACCAGACCGGGTACTGCATCAAAGGTATATTACAGTGACAAATATAAATGGACGGATCAAAAATGGTGTGAAAGCACGAAACAATCAAATGTACTGGAAAAGCCGGTAAACATTTACGAAATCCATTTTGGTTCATGGAAACAGCACGAAAACGGAGATTTTCTCTCCTATAGGCAAATGGCGGATGAGCTTGTGCCATATGTAAAGGATATGGGATATACCCATATAGAAATGCTTCCGGTTATGGAGCATCCCTTTGACGGCTCATGGGGCTATCAGGTAACAGGTTATTTTGCTCCCACATCACGATACGGAACACCGGATGATTTGAAATATTTTATCAACACCTGTCATAAGGCAGGAATCGGCGTTATTCTGGACTGGGTTCCGGCGCACTTTCCTAAGGACGCCCACGGACTGTATGAGTTTGACGGAGAATGCACCTATGAGTATTCGGACTTAAAAAAAGGCGAGCATAAGGAATGGGGCACCAGAGTTTTTGATTATGGTAAAAATGAGGTAAAAAGTTTTCTTATCTCCTCTGCTATGTACTGGGTGGATGAATTCCATTTTGACGGACTGAGAGTGGATGCAGTTGCATCTATGCTCTACCTGGACTACGGCAGAGAAAACGGAGAATGGACACCAAACAAAAACGGCGGAAGAGAAAATCTGGAGGCTGTTGAATTCTTCAAAGAGCTTAACTGTGCAATGTTCAAGGAACACAGCGAGGTTATGATGATTGCAGAGGAGTCAACTGCATGGCCTATGATAACGATGCCGACCAATATCGGCGGACTTGGCTTTAACTTCAAATGGAATATGGGCTGGATGAACGATATGCTTCGCTACACATCTATGGACCCTCTGTTCAGAAAAGGAAATCACAACTGCATTACCTTCAGCTTTTTCTATGCATTCAGTGAAAACTTCGTACTGCCAATCAGTCACGATGAGGTTGTACACGGTAAGGCAAGTCTCATCAACAAAATGCCTGGCGACTATGAAATGAAGTTTGACGGCATCAGACTGTTTTTGGCATATATGATGGCGCATCCCGGTAAGAAGCTGCTGTTTATGGGCAGTGAATTCGGTCAGTTTATTGAATGGAATTATGAGCAGGGTCTCGACTGGCTGCTACTTGATTATGAAAAGCACCAAAAGCTCCACGGATATACAAAGGAGCTGAATAAATTTTACACCGGCACACCGGCCTTGTGGGAAATTGATTACAGCTGGGAGGGCTTCCAGTGGATTTCCAGTGAGGACAATGCAAATTCTATAATCGCATTCCGGCGAATTGATAAATCCGGCAAGGAATTAATTGCCATATTTAACTGGACACCAAACAGCTTTGATGAGTACCGCATCGGTGTTCCTGAAAACGCAACATACAAAACCGTATTTGACACCTCACTTGTAAAATACGGCGGCAATAAGCCAAGGCTATCCGGAACATACAAGGCTAAAAAGGAACCAATGCACGGCTTTGAGCAAAGCATTGGCATAAAGCTAAACGGTCTATCCGCTCTTTATCTTGAAAAGGTTGAGAGTAAAAATACAAAAAATAAAACAAAATCTAAGGAGATAAAAAATGGCACAAAAAAATAAAGTTGTGGCAATGCTTCTCGCAGGCGGTCAGGGCAGCCGACTCGGAGTATTAACAAAAAACATTGCTAAGCCTGCAGTTCCCTACGGCGGTAATTACAGAATTATTGACTTCCCACTGTCTAACTGCGTAAACAGCGGTATATATACAGTTGGCGTGCTGACACAATATCAGCCTTTGGAGCTTAATGACTACCTGGGCAACGGACAGCCCTGGGATTTGGACAGACAAAACGGAGGTATCCATATCCTTTCTCCATACGAAGCAATCGGCGGAGCAGAATGGTATAAGGGTACAGCCAATGCTATTTATCAAAACATCAACTTCATCGAAAAATATGATCCTGAGTATGTTGTAATACTTTCAGGCGACCACATTTATAAGATGAATTATGCGAAGATGGTTGACTTCCACAAGAAAAATGATGCAGCCTGCACCATTGCTGTGCTTGAGGTTCCGTGGGAGGAGGCTTCACGCTTCGGTATTCTGGCAACCAGAGACAATGACGAAATATATGAATTTGCTGAGAAGCCGGCTGAGCCTAAGAGCAACAAGGCATCTATGGGCGTATATGTATTCAGCTGGGATAAGCTGAAACAATATTTAATTCAGGATGAGAATACAGAAGGCTCATCAAATGACTTTGGTAAAAACATCATCCCGACCATGCTTGACGCAGGCGAGAGAATGTTTGCATTCCCATTCAAGGGCTACTGGAAGGATGTTGGTACAATCGACTCCTTATGGGAAGCAAACCTTGATATTATCAATCCGAATGTTGATTTGGATTTGAGTGACAAGAGCTGGAGAATTTATTCAAGAAATCCACTTGCGCCTCCGCACTACATCGGCAAAAATGCTGTTGTTGAAAATTCCTCTATCAGCGAGGGCTGTGAAATTGAGGGCAATGTAGACTACAGTGTTGTTTCTTCAAACGTAACCATTGAAGAGGATGCAGATGTAAAATACAGTGTAATTATGCCGGGCGCTATCATCAAAAAGGGCGCCAAGGTTTACTATTCAATTGTTGCAGAAAATGCAATTATTGAAGAGGATGCAAAAATAGGTGAAATTCCTGAGCTGCTGGAAAACCCGGAGGAATGGGGTATTCCTGTAATCGGCGCAGGTGCTAAAATTACCAAGGGTAAATATGTTGAGCCCGGTGTAATGATTAAATCAGGAGAGGAGGTATAAGTCATGAATGGTAAGACAGTTTTAGGTATTGTATTTGCAAATATACACGAGGAGGCTTTGGACAGTCTCACAGCTATGAGAACAATGGGCTCTGTTCCTTTTTGTTCACGTTATCGTTTGATTGACTTCCCTCTTTCTAATATGGTAGACAGCGGTGTTACAAAAATCGGTGTGGTAACCAACGCTAATTTCCAGTCCCTTATGGACCACGTAGGCACAGGAAAGCCATGGGATTTAAGCCGCAAGAGCGATGGCTTATATCTTTTGCCTCCATTCTCATTGGGCAGTGCAAAAATGTGGGGCAACAGAATTGATGCACTTTACGGCAATATGAGCTTCCTTCAGCAGTCCAATCAGACTTATGTTCTTATGAGTGACTGCAACCATATTCTTTCTACAGACTACAGTGATCTATTCCATGCGCATGAGGAAAGCGGTGCTGACATCACCATTCTCGGTGTCAAGGGCAAGATACCAAAGAGCATTGGCTCTGTTCTGTGCTTTGACAAGGTGGATGCTGACGGAAGAATCAGAGAAATGAGTCTTGATAAGGATACCTCTGACGACGTATTTTATTCCTGCAATGTTATGATTATGAAAAAATATTTGCTGGAAACACTTGTTACTACCGCACATTCCAAGAATGAAATTTCTTATCAGCGCAACATCATTATGGCGAATGTTGACAAGCTGAAAATTCACGCATTTGATGCAACTGACAATTTCGTAGGAACAATTGATTCTATTCAGAGCTACTATGACATTTCTATGTCCGTGCTTGAAAAGGAAAACAGACAAAAATTATTCAGACACACTATATCCACCAAAGAGCGTGATGATATGCCTACAATCTATGGCCCTGATTCATCACTGAAGAATTCACTTGTTGCAGACGGCTGTATCATTGAGGGTGAGGTTGAAAACTGCATTATCTTTAAGGGTGTAAAAATCGGCAAGGATGCTAAGGTTAAAAACTCCATTCTTATGCAGGATACAACCGTGGGTGACAATTCAAAAATCAGCTGCATTATAGCTGATAAGAATGTCAGCATCAAGGATGGAATTGAACTGTCAGGCGCTGAAAGCTTCCCGATTTGCCTGACAAAGAATACTAGAATTTAGGAGTATAGTCAGATGAAAGTTTTATATGTTGCCTCTGAGGCACTACCTTTTATGGCATCGGGAGGACTTGGTGATGTTGCCGGCTCCCTCCCTGTTGCATTAAGAAAAAGATTAATCGGCTGCCGTGTTGTTATGCCGCTTTATGACAGCATCAAGCAGGAATATAAGGATAAGATGAAATTTATTACATCTATTTCTGTTCCTGTTTCTTGGAGAAGGCAGTACTGCGGTGTATTTGAGGCAAAGGCAAATGGTGTGATTTACTATTTCCTTGATAATCAATACTACTTTAAGCGTGACGGGATCTACGGTCACTATGATGATGCAGAGCGTTTTGCATTTTTTGCAAGAGCTGTGCTTGAAATCATTCCGGTTATTGACTGGAAGCCGGACATTATTCACTGCAATGACTGGCAGAGCGCACTTACGCCGCTTTATTACAGCTGCTATTATGCAAACAAAATGGGTTATGAAAATATCAAAACCGTTTTCACTATCCACAATATTCAATATCAGGGCAAATACGGTGACGAGCTTCTAAATGATGTACTCGGTATTGCACCCGAGCATAACAATCTTATCCTTTATGATGGACTTGTTAACTTTATGAAGGCAGGTATTGAATGTGCCAACAAGGTAACAACTGTATCTCCAAGCTATGCGAAAGAAATACTTGACCCCTGGTTCAGCCATGGTCTTGATCCTATACTCAACCAGCGCAGCTGGAAGCTATGCGGTATTCTGAATGGTATTGATGTAGACGGATATAATCCTGCTACAGATAAGGATATATGGGCAAATTACGATGCTGATGACTTCTCCAACAAGGCAAAAAATAAGGAGGAGCTTCAAAAGATGATGGGGCTGAAGGTTGACCCGAATGTTCCTGTTATCGGCATTGTTACCCGACTGGTGGGTCACAAGGGCGTCGATTTAATGAAAGAGGTTCTTGAGAAGAGCCTTTGTGAACGCAATCTGCAATATGTGGTACTGGGCAGCGGTGAATGGCAGTATGAAAATTACTTCCGTTATCTGCATGATAAATATCCTGATAAGGTAGGAATTACCATTGGCTTTGTGCCTGATTTAGCCAGAAAGATTTATGCAGGTGCAGATATGTTCTTAATGCCGAGCAAGAGTGAACCCTGCGGACTGTCTCAGATGGTGGCACTTCGATATGGAACACTCCCAATCATACGTGAAACCGGTGGATTAAAAGACTCTATCACCGACTGCGGTGACGGCGAAGGAAATGGCTTCACCTTTAAAACATATGATGCCTATGATATGCTGGGCGCTATTTACAGAGCCAACGATGCATACTATTCTGACGGCTGGAGCACGCTTGTTGAGCGCGCACTTAGATGCGATATGAGCTGGGGCAAGAGTGCAAACGAGTACATCAAAATGTACCGTTCATTACTTAAAGATTAATATACAAACAAAAAAGCTGTTCTGCTACTTTAGGTAACAGAACAGCTTTTTTTGCATTAAGTATCTATTCTCTCGAAATCATTGATACTCCTGTTTCTATAGCACAAATCATTACGCTGTATAAAACCCAGCTTTTCCCAAAAGGCATTCCCCTTTTCATTTCTGCCAAACACCACCAGTGCAGCTTTATTAATACCCAGCTTGCTTAGTGCATCCATTGCACGATTCACAAGTGCTTTGCCAATGCCCTGCCCTTGATAGTCAGGATGCACAGCAGTATGGTAAATATACCCGCGCCTGCCGTCATTGCCTGCAAGTATAGTGCCGATAATCCTGCCCTCTGTTTCTGCCACAAAGCAGGTTTCAGGATTTCTCTTGATAAAGCGCTCTATCCCCTCTTTAGAATCATCAAGATTGTTAAGTCCCATACCCTGACAGGACATCCATAGCGCGTATACACTGTCGTAATCATCCATTGTCATATTTCTATTCATTGTCTGCCTCCTTCAGCATTTTGTAAAAGCTGCCGTATTCATCCCTATCCTTTTTTATAATTTTAAACCCTTTCTTTTCATAAAGATGAATTGCACTGTCATTATCGGCATCAACGCCCAGAGCGATTTCAGCATAGCCCATCCCGGCAGCCTGTTTAATAAGATAGTCAAGTAAAATTGCCCCTATGCCTTGGTTTCGATACTCTTTTTTCACAAGCATTCTGGATAAATAAATTCTTCGATTCGGTATGAAATAATCACAGTCGTCCTTATTGATTACTAATGCGCCCTCACCGATAAACTCACCATTGCGCTTATAAATATAAACAAATCGGTCTCCCCGAATTATTTCCTCCTCAAACATTTTCGTAAACGGACATTTCTTCATATCCCAAATATTATTGCACTTTGAATATTCATTGATATCAAGCTTTTCTATTTTATATTCTGACACAGCCATTTCTCCTTAGTTATAACGCTTTTATAAATTGAATTTTTCTTTAATTATCTGCGCTGTTTCCTCAGCGGATAAATTCGTATTGTCAATTTTAATATAATTTTCAAATGAGATTTCACCCTCGTAGCTTTCAAGACGATGGTTTTTGTCATCTTCAATTAACCGCTTATTCGACCATTCAATATCCCTCTTTGAAGGCTTGTTATGCAGTCTGTTTTCTGTTGTATTGCGTTTTATGCGTATATCCTGGGAAGCAACAAGCTCAGCATAATAAAAATTAGTATGATAAGGCTTAAAAATCTCTTTAACATGCTCAATATAATCCCAGTCATCCTGACAGTCAAATGCCCACATATATGTAAATATCATTCCGTAATTTTCACTTTTGGCAAATTCCTCAAATATCATTTCCCGAAATCTTTTTATTGCATTTCCACTCCAGCTTCCGAATATTTCGAGAACAGGTTCAATACTCATATGATTATGGAATAATCTTAAATCTGTTATTTTCATAAGCTCTTGTCCAACCGTCATTTTGCCTACAGCCGCATCTCCGAATAAAAATAATAACTTCATTCTTCTACCTCCAAATAAAAAAATCCCACTGACGATTGCTCATCAGTGGGTAAATGAAAATATAGCCAAATACAGATACTACCAAAGATGAACACAGCAAATCAGACCCATACGATAAGAACGCATAAGTCTGTAAGTTCTGTTCACTTGGCAGTTAAAATTACACATCGTATTTACCTCGTTTTTTACATAGTAACACAGCACATCCAATATGTCAAACAAATAAATTTAACTGTCTGAGCAGTCGGATATATCCGCAATAATCATTGCACTTTTTAATTAATCGGAAGTGCAAAATAAAAATTATCTCTTTGATATTTGTTCTAGGGTCTGAAAGTAACTTGGATGCTGGCTTCTTTATGTGAAATGTTACTTGTAGGTGTATTATTCCGGACGACTGAGAACTCTCTACACATTGTATTTCATTGCCAAATCATTAAGTTCGTCTATCAATTTTTGATTATTGATTCGTCGCGCTAAAGGCAAATAAATCTCAATTGTCTCTTTCACTTTTTTTGCTTTTTTGCTATCATCATCAATAAAATCTATTGTTCGCATATTGTGAAGTCTTTCCGCAAGTTTTATAACAATCGCTTCATCATTTTTCTTCTTTTCAAGCAGATTTATAATATTCCATACATTTGCAGGTAACTCTTTTTCAAGATTAATGTTATTACCTTTCGTTTTTACATCACAAAATAGTCCTGCCAAAACAGTATCACTCTCTGCTCCCAATTCTGCCAACAATATAGCAACATTTAATGGATGAGTAACATATTCTTCGCCGGAATATCTTCTTTTACCTTCATATGCCTTACATGCAATCAAATATACTTCATTTAAAATCCCGTCATCAATCGCAATGGCATTTTGAACTACCGTATCTTTTAACAGTTCAAACAATTTTTCTTTACCTGCACCTACCTCAGTGGCATTTAAAAATATCTGATTCATATAACTACCTCCTAAACAACCAAGTTGTGTTTTCATTGTTCTAAGAAGCGAGGGCGAAAAACCAAATTCTCTATTGAATGACTTGGAAAATGCACTATGCGATTTCCAACCATATTTCATAGCTACATCTATAAGACGCATACCTGAAAGAATATCATCACATGACCTGATAAGACGGCGTCTGCATATATATTCCATAACAGTCTGATTTGTATAAGACTTGAATAAACGAATAAAATAATATTCCGAATATCCCGCTACATCTGCTAACTGCTTTATACTCAAGTCATCTTCTAAATGCAATTCAATATATTGAAGAATTTGATTCATAACCATCACCTTCCATTCCCACGTGGTAGTTATACTATAAAACATATTCTGAGTATTCGCTGTTCCTAAATTGCTGAATTATGCATGCTACAGCCAATTCATACGATTTTCAAATACTAGTTTGCGCGCACCCTCTTTGATTGTTCCAATAGGCGGATATTTTTTGTGTCATTTACCGAACGAATGGTGGCATATTTCAATCTCGGAGCAAGATTGATTATATAACCCTGTTCTTCTAATGCTTTTCTGAATTGTGACTGACTTTACAGTCTTTTTGTGGATGTTTTAAAAATATAAGCATTTTTAACGATTTACCTGTATTTCTAAATTGTTTATATCGATTTATTTTTATCTATATACATACTCTCTGCCGGCGATAATATCATCAAGTGCATCCTGATGCTGTTTGCAGAACAGAGGAGGAGTATCGTTTAAATCAAAAAATTTAAGCTCAAGCGTTTCGTCATTTTGTTCAATCAGTTCACCACCGATAATTTTGGCTTTAAACAGATGTACTATCGGCTGTACCTTATCACCATTGGTGTACTCTGCATAATACTTAGAATAAACACCATATAATGAGGTTATCTCAACCTCAAGACCGCTTTCCTCTTTAACCTCTCTGACAGCAGTCTCTGCGACAGCTTCACCGAATTCCACCATACCGCCGAGAAATCCCCATTGATTACAATCCGAGCGCTTTTGCAGAAGCAATCTGTTTTCATCATCAAAAATGATACACCCTGCATAATTCAAAATTAACTCGTCATGACCAAACTCTTTTCTGACCTTTTTGATATAATTATCCATATTCACACCTCAATAAATAATAATGATTGTATTTTCTTTCTTAAATTGACAAGGGCTAACAGTTAATATTCTCCAATTCTTTTAAAAGACGCTGTTTCATTTGTTCAAGCTCCTGTTTGCTTGGTTTATTTGAGGTATCATACATTTTATCAAGCGGATACCACCATATAGGACCTTTTTCGTTATAGCCGTGACCCTCTAAATCACCGTCTCTGCGAGGATTAAGATGCCAATGCAAATGACCGTCACCCATTCCAAGCAGCTCATAGTTCATTTTATCACACGGGAAAGCCCTTGAAACTGCCGCAGCAACATCTGCCATTTCAGAGAGAAATTTATTGCGAAAGTTCTTTTCAAGCTGGTCAAGCTCTGTTTTATGCTCCTTGCAAAGGAACAGAGAATATCCATAAAAGTGCTGAAAATCACCGATTACAACATAGCCGGTTTCAAGCTCCTTTACAAAATACGGATTTATCCCTTTATTTATCATATCAATTCGATCACATATAAGGCACATAAGCTGCTCCTTTATTAATATAGATTAAACCTAATTTTGTTTACAAAAAAGCACTTCCGAATAATCGGAAGTGCAAAATAAAAATTATCTCTTTGAGAACTTCCCACCCTGTAAATAGCCTGATTTTACAGGGTTTCTTTTTATTTTTGTTACTTGTACGTTGCTTATGCAACAACTCGTATAACTATTCAAACCATCATATAACGAACTGAATTATATCATATTAATCAAAACAAATACTCTTCTTATTGTTGATTACTGATAGTATTATTTGGGGAGTTTTCCTGACTCACTAACTATTTTCTTTTCTTGCGATTTTGCTTTACGCTCTAATTTTTTTATGTCTTCAGATGGTGGAAGATTTTCAGGGTGTATTCCTCGCTTATCTAACATATCTCTTATGGTTGTATTATTTTGAACATGTTCTGTTGTGATGCTTTCTTCACCCATTAAATCTTTTTCTTCAACATTATAATTTGTCATTTCAGTAGCTAAATTCTTGGCAGCTATTGTCAAGGTTGGTAAAAAATCAGCAAGAGGTCTATTCTTTTTTACTCCCAATTTATCTTTCATTTCCTGAGTGGTATAACCACCAAATAAAGCCATATCACCTTTGGATCTTATGCGTGCAAATCCCGCATCATCAACTCCACGCTCATAAATATTCTGCGATAATCTTTTCTCCGATTCAATAAGCCTTCCACGAGCTTCTGTTCTTTCTATATATGAAATTCGTTCTTCTATTATTTCCTGTTTTCTTGTCTGAACAGCAAAATAACTTTGAGCAAAAGCAATCTGTTCTTTTTTAGGATCACCATTTTGAGCAATAAGATAACATGCATATCTTGTAAGCATATAGTCTTTAACATCTCTTGTTGCACCACTGCCGAGTTCAACCATTTTCGTAACTTCACGAAAATGGTCAGAAACAACAATATTCGATGAATCACAAGCTGTCATCGCACGCTTTATAAGATTTTCAAAATTTTCCCATCTTTCATATCCCAAAAGTGGCATTAAATCTCTTGCAAGCCAATATTCAATATCACTGTTTTCAATTAAATTTACTATCTGATCAAAATGCGATTTTATTGTAGCTATTCTGTTTTTATCCATTTATTTCTCCAATTCAAAAAGTAGATTTTGTTTTTCTTATTCTAATTATACTAAATAAACTTTCTTAAAGCAAGATTTTTAACCCAACACACTTTCAATACACAGTATTTTATAATTGTGTATTGAAAGTATTGATTTTTTTGTAATTTTTTGTTATTATACTTTTGATACACAAAGTCGCAATTTTGTGTACTGAAAGTTGGTGAACTATGAGTAAAAAAGATATTGCAGAAAATGCTATTGAAAAATCAGGCGGAATTATAAAAACAGCTGACCTTATCAATGCAGGACTCACTAAATCTGATATTACAAATTTAACCGATAACTCTTTTATTGAAAGAGTAAAACACGGATATTATATACTGTCTGAAACAAATATATCAGAGGAGCAAATCCTTTCTACTCTTTTACCCGAAGGAATTGTCTGTGTTCAATCTGCTCTGTTTCACTATGGTTACATTGATTATACACCAAGAGAATGGAATATTGCTGTGCCAAGAACAATTTCACGAAGCAAACTAAAAATTGATGAAGTGCCGTTAAAGGCTTACTATATTCAGAATGAACTTTTTGAAATCGGCAAAACAACAGATGATTTCAACGGCTTTACACTGAACATATATGACCGTGAACGAACAATATGTGATTGCTTTAAATACAAAAATCAGCTTGACAGCGAAATTTTCAACAAAGCAATTAACGCTTATATTGCTGATGATAAGAAAAATTTAGCAAATTTGTCAAAATACGCAAAGCAGTTAAGAGTCTATAAAAAAGTTACGGAACTTATGGAGGTGCTGCTGAATGGCTGATATCGCATCATCAGTCCTTGCAAGAGTGAAAAACAAGGCAAAAGGGACTCTATAACACCTTAGCATCAGAGCGGAAAAAGCAACGCCTGATAATTATCAAATGGGAGTGTTGCAATCTAAGAGAGCAATCAGTAAAGTACATTAAGATTAAAGTGTACTATCTAACATCACGCAAAGAGTGCACAAGCTATAAAAAAGGGGGTGCATTTAAACCTTGAAAATGTTATTTTGGAATACACATAAGAATGTAAATATAAACTCAACAATTTGTGAGATTATCGTTGAAAACAATATTTCTATTGTTGTTTTAGCTGAATACGCTGCAAAAATTGATGATCTGTTGAATATTTTACTATTGCAATACGGATTAAAAATGTGGCGATACTATAGCTGCTGTGATCGAATTACAATAATTGGAGAAATTGATAATGTTGTGGCGAGATTTGATAACGATCATGCAACAATACAAATTATCAATAGTAAAGATATATTGTGTTGCACACATTTGAATAGTAAAATATATTCTGATCACGATGCACAAAGACAAATTATAATTGAACAGTTAATGCAAGAAATATGTGCTGTTGAGAAAGATATAGATTCAGAAAACACAATAATTGTTGGTGATTTTAATATTAACCCATATGACGCAAGTTGCATTGATGCCAGATATTTTCATAGCATACCAGTGTATGAAGAAGCAAAACGAAAATCAAGAGTAGTTGCCGGAAACGAATATGCCATGTTTTATAATCCAATGTGGCGTTTTTTGGGAGATAGGAAACAACCATATGGAACATATTATAATAACACCAGCAATTCAATAAATACATATTGGAACATTTATGATCAAGTTATTATAAGACCTGCTTTAAGGGAACGATTTGTAGATGATAGTTTGAAAATTGTTACTGAAACTCAGTCAAAATATTTACTAGATGCAAACGGACATCCAGATAAAGCAATTAGTGATCATTTACCAATTATTTTTGAAATACGGGAGGAAATTTAATTATGGAAAAATTTTTTAATATTAGTGATCGATTGGATTTTAACGATATTGATATGACCGCACCAGAAAAGGTAATTTCTGATGTGTTAGACCAATTATCCAAAGAAACCAACGGTATCATTTGTGGCAATATCGCCACTTATAGTGGACATGTTATGTCATATACAAAAGCAGGGTTCTCTTCAATAGCTTTAGCTATTAATCCAACAGATAAAGAAGTAGATATACAAAATGATTTAGGTAAAATAGGGCAAGAAACACATAAATTTGAGTGCTATCTTTATACCCCGGCTTATGATAAATACAAATACCGAGTATTTTTCGTAAAATATGAAACTTCTAATTATCCCGTCAATGTTATTCTTGAGGAAAGTATTGCAAGAAGCATTTCGAGTGGTAATGTAGGATATGTTTGGTCTTGTGATACTCGTGAAGAACTTGAAGAATTAATGTACAAAATATTTAATTCAAAAAAAATAGTTTCTGTTATGCAAGAACTAATTAGAATAAATCAATCCAAAAAGTTATCAAGCAATACCAATAGTTCAAATGAACAAGTAGAAGGAACTGAATAATCTCTTTTTACATTGCATTATCTCGAAAATGCTTGTCGTTATTTTATATATTTGATGATAACTTTATAGAGGCAAAAAATTTTGTGTAATGTTTTTAATGGGATGTGCAATTATTTCATTGTGATAACAGTCAACACTTTCATCTATATCAGTACATTTGCAGAGTTTATTTATAGATATTGTTGACTTTATTGGATAAGATAGAGGTTTCTACCGATATTAGACTAAAATGAAAATTCGACTTAAAGCTATCCTTAAACAATCAAGGGTTGAAAAATATAAAAGTATTATTTATTTCTATAATTATAAAATTTACGAACTAAAAAATAAATGTTGAGGGTTTAACGCCTCAACATTTATTTTTTATGTATTTTATTTCACTCTATACTGTACCCATTCCTGAATATTTGAAATATTGTCACCGCTTGGAACAGTAGTTGACGACTTAACCTCATCTTTATAGAAATAGTATGTATAAATTAAGCTTCTATCTCTATAACGGTACTGAGTCTTATAGTTTGTAGATGTAACTTCCTTTGTTGTATATGGATCATCTGCATAAACAAACATATATTTACCAGTTCCATGATGATTGCTCCATTTGTACTTTTGCTTAGGTACTTTAGTGCCTTCACTCGTTTTAGGCAGAGCTTTATCAAATGTTACAGTATATTTATTTGGATAACTTGAAGATTTCGTATAACTTGTATTACCATTAGTCTTAGCTGTAGAATAGTAATAATAATGATATACTGTTTTATAATTGTATGATGCCACAACTTTTTGAGTCTCAACTTGCCTGCTATCACTTGATGACACAGAACTATCTTGCCAGCCACTCCAAGAGCCATAGTCACTCCAAGCCGATTTTGTATCATATTTTGTCCAACCGTTCATACTTGAAGAACCAGATGTTGTATATGAACGCTGAGTATATGAATACTTTCTGTTAATTATTTTTGCATCTTCAGGCATATCGGAAATCTTCACCCAATCAGAAAGCGGATTTTCAGACCAATGAGCGTAGTATGTTACATCTTCAGTTGAATTAAATATTGTATCAGCAGTTATTTCTTCGCCACCTTGAGCAGCAGTAAACCAGCCAATTAGGTGATGACTATCTTTTTTTGCAACTGGAAGAGTGCCTATAGCTGAACCATATGAAACTGTTCGACTGTTTTCAGAAACAGTTCCGCCATTTGCATTAAATACAATATTGTGCGAATTCAAGAAATTATCAAACATAGCTTCATCAATATACACGATTTCATCGCCCTTATGAGCAAGATATTCAGTTCCCGTTGCTTCTTCTTTACTTGCAATATAGACCTTTCCAGAAACAGATAAAGTTCCAACAACCTTTTCATTTGACTCACCAAATGTAATATTTTTACTCAATACAGATTTGTCTGTATCTGTTGTAATTCCTATATTTCCTTGCATTAACAAGTTAGTGTTATCTGCGCTCAAAACAAGTCCAATACCTTTTGTACAAACAGAAACCTGATTAAGTGTAACATCAGGTGATGAAAATCTAAGTGATATGCTGTCTGTATCTGCAAAATTGATTTTGTTAATGAATGTCTTATTTGCATCAGAAACTATTGATAATCCAGAATATGTATATCCATAGCCAAATAAAGCAAACGTTTCTGTTTCATTAGGTACTTCTAAAGTCGCACCTTCAAATATATCAGTTCCGCCTTCTATTGTTTCACCATTTAAATATAATTGAATATTTTTTGCACCTGAATTAACTGTAGCCTCAGCAACAACTTTATTTGCCGCATTTACTAATAAATATTCACAGCCAGCAAAAGCATTGTTACCAATTGTTTTAACATCATTATCAACAAGCAATATTTCCAATGATGTGCAATTTTTGAACGCATTACTTCCGATACCTGTTATACTTCCACCGCTTAATCCAAATAATGATGTGCAATTTTCAAAAGCATTATCAGGGATTTCGGTTATAAAATCTGATAATCTTACTTCTTTAATTTTTTTATTACCCTTAAATGCATTTGGAGAAATGCCTGTTACTTTTACTACATCTCCACCGCCAACATTCATATATTCCGGAATAACCACATAATCATCAGTTCCCGTATATCCTGTAATTATACCCGTTGACTGATCAATTTTTAAACCATCTGAACAACATGTTCTTTCAGCTACATATTCTGCTACCTCAAACGGAACTTCAAACGGAATAACTCCGTTTTCAGCATCATTATAACTGCCTGTAGTACGTGAATAATCCTCGAACTGCTGTAATGGTTCTGTATCGTCCATAACGCTATATGTATATGTGAAAAAACTTTCGGTGCTCATATCATAACCAACAATCGCAAATACATGAGCTTTTCCAACCATAACCCAACGATGATAGCCAGCCTTTGTTCCGGTAGTTGTCCATGTGCTTTTAATTGTTTCTGAAGAAAGTTTCGAATATGTTACTGCTGACTCATATTCACTACCTTCTGATTGTGTTGACTGAAGGCCTTGTGTTTCACTACTTGAACCACCTTGTGAATATGTTTTACCATAACCGTATGTTTTGGCAATTTTTTCAGATATACTATGGGAAGTAGTTTTACTTGTACTGCTTGTTGAACTACCACCAAAACTTTTGCTCGAATTCCAAGACGAAGACTTTTGAGATGTGTTGGAACTTGTTTCAGATTTATATTTATCTCCTGTGATTTCTAATGAACCGCTTGCCGTTTTACTATTTCCGTTATTTGTAGTATCCTCAGAGCCCCACTTGCGTTCATAGCCTAAATCAATTCCGCCTTCAACACCACCTGTTGCCTGCGGAGGCTTATATCCAATATTTCCATTAATTTGAAAATCATTATCTTTATATTTTTTATTAGACTCAGAACTCGAATCAGTATGAGAACCGGTCAAATTAATTTTTGATTGATTTTGCCAACCTTCATTGTTTGTTGAAGCTGATGTTATAGAACTTGAACCACTTGAACCACTGCTTACATTCCAGGTGTTTGAATTGCTTTTTGCTATCGTTTCGGCAATTTCTTTGCTGTCTACTTTTTCAAGAGATGATTGCTCATCAATACTTGTACTTTCATTCCAATCCTTTGACAATGTCCAGTTTGAAGATTTTGTAGTGGCATTTGAAACAGACTTTGAGAATGAATTCATCATTGTGTCACTAGTTTCAACGGTAAACTCTTTCTCTTCGGTTCTGCTAATACCTTCCCCCGAAATATATCCAAAATCGTGTATAGTATACACTGGTACATTCTGAATTTCACCTATTTCATACGTGAAAAGTATTGTATTACTATCTTCATCTTCCACAATAATCGGAGCATCAAGCTTTGGTTTGGTAAATGTTTTGTTCCTTTCGCTTGTCCAATTGGGAGTAAGTTTTTTATCGCCTGTTGTTCCAACAGGAATTGTTCCGTCTTCATATAAATTACCTTCATCATCAGTCCAACCGGTAAAAACATAATTAAAAGTTTCTGGTGTTGGAAGAGCAAGTCCTTTATCTACGGTATAAGTGTAAGTACTCTCATCTACAAACCTATCAGATTTACATTGAACTGTATATGAAACAAGAGTCCACTTTGCATATAAATCTATATTGCCTTTTGTACCAATAGGAATATTTTCAACTTTCTTACTGTTTGAACCTTGACCATCATACCAACCTTCAAAAATATATCCATCGACAATAAGCTCAGTTAAAACCTTTCCGTCTTCACTTGTATATGGATTTGTATTAGGGTTTTCTATATTAAGTGATTGCAAGTATTTATCATTGTTTGCAATATGATATGTAATAGAATATTCATTTTTTTCAAGTTTAGGGATTGCATTTTGAGCTTTAATAATAGTATTACATACGGAACAATGTGAACCCTCTGTTAAACCTGTATGTTCATAAGTCGCAGGGACTGCAGAATCTATAACAATAGTATGACCTGTTGCAAGAATTATTGTATGGTCATATGCAAACATCTCTTTTCCGTCTGCATCACCAAAATAACTATTGCACAATGCACAATACCAATACTCAATATTGCCATCTTTAGTACAAGTTGCGGTCTTATAATCAAAATGTTGCATTGAATGAGAACATGGCAAATGAATCGGATAATCTTCTTCTCCAAACATGATATGATACAGCAAATACACAGCGTCATTACTGTTTACCTTGTCATTACCATCCATATCGCCACTTTGATGTATTGGATAATCATTTTTTCCAAACATTACATGGTACAATAAGTATACGGCATCATTACTATTCAATTTACCATTATTATCCATATCTCCACGAATGGCATTATTAATTGTTATATTACCCGATATGATTTCGGAATCAACAACAATTTCGTTATCTGTATTATCCATTCTTTTTACTGTCATATTGCAAGAAATACTTACATTTGCATCATCTGCGATTTTGTTAATCACAAACGACATTTTTAGAATAGAACCATTGGCATCAGTATTTTCGCCAAATGCTAATACTCCTCGACCCTGTGACGAATTCCAATTACGAATCTCAGCATCACAAAGCCATTCAACATTTGATAATGTCATTTTTGAAGTATCATAAGTTATATCTGAAATTGACATACTTTTGATTGTTGGTGCATCTTCTAAAACTACATTTAGCTCTACTGTTTCACCTGGCATAGCGGTTGCTGTACCAATTTTTATATGTGCTTTTTCATTTTCAGCAGCATTTACTCTAATCACATTCATTGGAATCAGTGTAAATATCATAAGTAATGCCAAAAAAACAGAAAGCACTCTTTTAGGTAGTTGCCTTTCTATAATCATAAAACTTCTCTCCTTTCAAATATCTACTTAACTGTTATTGATATAGTTACAGGTGTGCAAGAAATTTCTTTTTCATCTTCGTTGGAATCGAAATATGTTGTTTTCAAAGAAATTGTTAATGCATATGTTCCAGATTCCACTGTGTTAGGAACATTCAGTGTTAAGTTAAATATGTCTCCGCTTACAACCGACTGTTCTGATAATGTAGCTACACCTTGAAGCCTTGTTTTGTTAAAATTGGCAATTTCATAATCAAAATCTGATGACCACGATCCTTTTGTAATATTTAAATTGTCTGAATTATCAAAAATAGAAATTCCTAAAGACTTTATAGGATCTGTACAATTAACCAGTTTAACAGGAATCGAAATTGTTGACCCTTTGTCAACTGAAAAATTGTCACAACTCAAATATGCACCAGTTATCTTTTCATATTGAGCAGTAATAACAATGTCACTAGTAATATTGCTGAATGATTTATCCCATTTTGTAAATATGTAACCATCTCTTGATGGGTTAGCCGGGGCGGTTGCTGATTTGCCACTTTCTACAGTTTCTGTTTTAAGAACTGTTCCGTCATAGTCTTTGAAAATAACAGTGTATGTTTTTGCTGAAGAGCTATTATCGGTAACACCAACATAACCGGCATCGATTTCTGTTCCGTCACTAAGAGTTACAATCAGGTGCTTATCCTCATTTACACGAACAGATTTTACTGAAATACCGTCAGTACCATTTGTTCCGTCTTTACCATTTGCACCATCAGTACCGTTTTTACCATCTGCACCTTTAAGAGATGCAAGCCATTGTTCTTCCGTACCTGTATAACCGTGTTCGACGGCAATTTCATAAGCAGATTTGCCATCTTTGCCTGCTAATGAATTGATCCACTCTTCCTCAGTTCCTGTATAGCCGTGAGTAACAGCCAATTCATAAGCTGATGCACCATCTTTTCCTGTTGCACCAACCAGAGTTGCTAACCAATCCTGAAGTGTTCCGTTATATCCATTTTCTACTGCTAAGTCATAAGCAGACTTACCGTCAACACCATTAGCACCTACTAATGACGCAAGCCATTCTGTTAATGAACCTTTGTAGCCGTTTGCAACAGCAAGCTCGTAAGCAGACAAACCGTCCTTACCATCCTTGCCGTCTTTTCCATCCACTCCGTCTTTACCGATTAAAGAATCAAGCCACTCTGATAATGTTCCGCTGAACCCATTATCCTGTGCAAGCTCATACGCTGATTTGCCATCTGCACCATAAGCACCATTCTCTCCTGCAAGAGATGCAAGCCAATCTGTCTGACTGCCTTCAAATCCATTCTCTACAGCAATATCATAAGCAGACTTACCATTGCTGCCGTTAGCACCTTTAAGTGAGTTCAGCCATTCAGCAGGAGTACCGTTAAAGCCATTTTCTACTGCAATCTGATAAGCTGATTTTCCGTCAGCACCACTGCCTGAGGCTGTCCCTTTAAGTGATTCAAGCCATTCTGCCTCTGTTCCCGCAAAGCCATATTCAACTGCGATTTCGTAAGCAGATTTTCCGTTAGTTCCGTTTGCACCTGATAATGATGCTAACCATTCATCCTCAGTGCCTTTATAGCCCTTAGCTACTGCAAGGTCATAAGCTGACTTGCCATCTGCTCCGTCCTTACCATTATCACCCTTGTCACCTTTTACTCCGACAAGTGATGTCAGCCATTGCTCAACAGTTCCTGTGTATCCATTGTCAACAGCAATTTCATAAGCAGACTTCCCGTCTTTGCCGTCTGCACCATTTTGACCGTCTTTACCATCAGTACCATTTGTACCTACAAGTGAAAGCAGCCAATCCTGCAATGAGCCGTTAAAGCCATTATCCAATGCAAGCTCATATGCTGACTTACCATTTGTGCCATCAGCACCATCTTTACCGTCACGACCTGCTTCGCCAGCCTCACCAACTAAGGACGCTAACCATTCTGTTTTAGTTCCTTTGTAGCCTTCTTCTACAGCGAGTTCATAAGCAGATAAGCCATCTTTTCCATCCTTACCGTTAGCACCTGAATTTGTCAGTGACGCAATCCATTCCTGTTCAGTACCGACAAAACCATTTGCAACAGCAATTTCGTATGCAGACTTACCATCCTTGCCGTCTGTACCATTCTTTCCGTCAGTACCGTTTTTGCCGATAAGTGAAGATAACCACTCTGTTTCACTGCCTGTGAAACCATTTTCTACAGCCAATTCATAAGTTGACTTACCGTCAACGCCATTTGTGCCGTTTTTGCCATCAGTACCATTCTGGCCGTCTTTGCCGTTTTCACCTACAAGAGATATTAACCACTCCTGCAATGTGCCTTTATAGCCGTTATCGACAGCTAAATCGTAAGCAGATTTTCCATCTGCACCATTCGCACCGTCTTTACCGTCAGTACCATTTTTGCCATTCTTACCGATAAGAGAGTTTAGCCAATCCTCTTCAGTACCTATGTAACCCTTTTCCACTGCGAGTTCATAAGCTGATTTGCCGTTAGCACCTGTTTCGCCCTTTGCACCAACGAGTGCAGCGAGCCATTCACTTTCTGTTCCTGCAAATCCATTCTGAACAGCAATCTCATAAGCAGAAAGTCCGTTTTTCTTGTTGGCAGCATTAACTAAATCAGCAATCCACTGATCATAAGTTCCTGTGTAACCATTGTTAACAGCAGCCTTGTATGTAGTAAGATTGTCACCACTGATGTCAGAAAGCCACTGTTCTAATGTGCCCTTATATCCGTTATCAACAGCAAGCTCATAAGCTGATTTACCATCAGCACCATCTTTACCATTCTTGCCGTTTACTCCATTTTTACCGTCAAGACCATTGGTACCATTGTTGCCGTCTTTACCGTCTTTTCCATTAACACCTGATTTTGATGTCAATGTGTTCTGCCATTCAGAAAGACTGCCCATATATCCGTTGTCAACAGCCAATTCGTACGCAGACTTGCCGTTAGTACCGTTTGTACCATTTGAGCCTACAAGTGACTTCAGCCAAGTAGTAACATCACCATTGTATCCGTTTTCAACAGCTAAGTCATAGGCAGATTTGCCGTCTTCACCTGTTTCACCAACTAATGATGCCAACCATTGTTCAACTGTACCTTCATAACCATTTTCCAAAGCAAGCTCATAAGCTGACAACGCTTTCGGTCCGATAACAGTTTCAGACCTGTTGTGTGCAACCAGTGCTACTACCAAAGCAACAATCGCAATTGCAAGTGTTACCGAGATAACAGCCCAAACTGCTTTACTCGTTTTTTTCTTTTCCATATAGTACCTCCTGAGTAATATAATTTCACAAGTACAGTATACTAATATAATTAGTATAAGTCAAGAATAAAAAATAATTAAATTGGTAATATTACTAATTTAATTGGTGTAAAATTATCATATAGATAGGGGTGATAAAATGGATGAAGCTTTTATCAGGCAAAGGATTACTCAATTGCGTATTCAAAAAAGTGTTTCCGAATATAAAATGAGTATGGACTTAGGTCATAGCAAAGGATATATACAAAGTATTTCTTCAGGTAGAGCTCTTCCGTCTATGTCTGAATTTTTAACCATATGCGATTATTTCGGTATTACACCTCTTGAGTTTTTTGACACAAATGAAAATGAAATTGTTTTATTAAAAGAGTTAAATGAAGAAATTAATAAAATGAATAAAGATGATATTAATTTACTTACGCAAATGGCGAAGCGATTAAACTCATAATTAAAGGCAGGTTTACAACACCTGCCTTTTTGTTATTATAATCATCTATAATAATTGATATTATATTTTTCTTTTTGCTTGTTTTTTACAACATATCTTTGCTTCTGAATACTCTGCTCTGCTTTGATATTGGATTTGATTTCGGGGGTATCTGCAATGATATGATTTGCTGTGCGAATATTTTTGCGTAAATCGTTTAGAGCAGATGTGCAGTTATTTCTTTGAGATAATAAATCTATTCTTTTGTCTGTATCAGTACACCTGTGGAGCTTGTTGTAGATGTGCCGGCGTTGAGATTCAATAAGTTTTATTTGATCTGTTGAAGTGTTGATAAAATCATTTACATCATCAAGGGTATTGAGATTTTGTTTTGAAATCAATCTTATCTCTTGCGAATATCTGTCAATCTTTCGCCAAGCCTTTTTCATTTCAGGAGATAATGGCTGGTGTTTCTTTGGAATATAACCTAACAGATAGCAATAGTGCAAGTAAAGTGCTTTTAAGCCTATAATTTTTCTTGTGTTAGATAAGCTGCCTTTTAAAATATATTTCTTTAGTTGGACAGTCTTTGTTTTAGTATCTTTAATATAAATACTATATTTTTCACTTGCTATCCAGACATCATTTTCCCGCATTCTGCTGACAATACCATCTCTGTCATACTTCTCGCCTAAATGATATAGGCGAGTATTTTTTGTGTCATTTACCGAACGAATGGTGGCATATTTTAATCTCGGATCAAGATTAATTATATAGCCCTGTTTTTCTAATGCTTTTCTGAATTGTGCCTGATTAACACTGATGCTAATCGCATAATCAATAGCATTACGCATCAGATTATACTTTGTCGGTTCTCCTCGTTTTTCTGCAAAGTACATACTTCTTGGCGTCTTTCCACTTGGATTTTTGATTACAGTAAGTTGTTCCTTTTCGCATAATTTATCGGACAAATCTCTGAATTTATAGTATGCTTTCTTATTGCAATCAAACTTTTTCCCAGTCCACATATTAACCGAATTGATAACAAAATGGTTGTGATATGTTCCTGTGTTGAAATGTGTTGCAACAAGCACTTGATGATCAGCACCCCACATATCCTTTGCAAGTTGAACACCGATTCTGTGGCATTGTTCAGGAGTAACCTCACCGGTTTTAAAGCTTTGATAAGCGTGGTAAGCTACATTGCCATTGATTTTGTTAAAACGCTCCTGAACTGCGTACATTTCTTCAAATGCAGTGTCAGCATTACAATTAACGCCTGTAACAAAGCAGGCTTTTTCTTTACCGTTGATCGTTTTGCTGCTATCATCTGCATAATGAATAACCTTTTGCAAATCAGAATAAACCGTCTTGCTTGGATTAGCTGCATAATCAACCACTCGTGATAAACTATCCTTAATTGCCCAGATTTTTGTTACTGCCATTCATTATGCGCTCCGTCGTGATAGGCTTTAAGAATTAAATCAGCAACACCGTTTAACTGACTGTTATTCATATCGCAAACGGCTTGATACGCTTCATACAAATAACTGCTTGGTGCAGTTTTTACATTCTGATTTAGTCCTACTTTTCTTAAATATGCCGACAATGACAAGCCACACTTTTTAGCCTTGCGTTCGAGTGTTGACCATTCATCATCGGTAACTCTGATATTGATTAATTTGTTTCTTGTTCTCATAAAAACATCCTTTCAAATATTTTTCAACGGGGTTAAAGGGGTGTCCCCATTCGGCTTCAGCCGTCTGGTTTTGTGCCTGTGGCTTTACAAAACCTATGCTCGTTACAGTCTGTGACTGCAAATATTTACTTTCCTAAAATGAATGACTGCCTGTTATCTTATCAGATGTAACAGACAGTCACTTTTTATTATCCGGCTCTCTTTTCATTGAAATAACCTGTTTCTTCCCAAACCTTTTTGTCGGGGCAGTAATAGTTATACTCTCTTGAATTTTCAAGCTTGATTGCATAGCCAAACTTTAGAATACCCTTTTGAAGTCCGATACGAACATATTGTGCGTCCTTACCGATTGCCTTTGCAATTTCAGTAACAGGAACATTTCTTCCTGTAAAGTTTGGACTTTCAATATAAACCTTCTCTGTCATTGCGTCACCTCCTTGCAATTATGCATTATTAATGCGTTAAATTCATTATAAATTATGAATTTAAATTTGTCAAGAAAAATATATGTAACAAAAATACATATTTGTGCTTGAAATTCTGTAGATTATATGTTATATTGTAAAAGAGGTGATACGAATGCGTAATTTACATATTGAAATCGGTGAAAGAATTACCGAACAAAGAAAACTCAAGAAAATGAATCAGACAGAGTTTGCAACAGCACTTAATAAATCCCTGCGTACTGTTCAGAAATATGAAAGCGGAGAAATAGATATTTCTATTTCAACCTTACAGTCCATATCAGAGGTGCTGGAAGTTCCGATTAGTTATTTTATAGGATATGATTCAACACATATGCAATTAGACAGTCTTTCAGATGTACTTGCTTTTCTGTTCAAGATTGACAGAAAAAAAGAAATCGACTTCAGAATCGAAGTCGAAAAGGCAACGGATATTCATAATTGGAAATGTTCAATTATTATAAATGGTAATGACGAAAAACACGAAGTGAATTATCCTTTGGTACAGACATTAAAAGAATTTCAGAAAAACAGAGATTCTGCCGAAATATATTGGATGAGTTATCAGGATTTTGATAACTGGGAAGAAAAGATGCTGGGCAGATATACAAACTGCTTTTTAACAGATAAAAAAATTGAATATCTGAGTACAGAGGAAAGGCTTAAAAAATTTCTCGAATTAGACAGAGAGCGTGTGGCAGAAATTGCTGCACAACAAAATGACGGTGATGACGAGCAATAAGCTCTTATCATAAATATTTTATTAAGGAGGTTTTGGAGTATTGAGATTGCCAAACGGATATGGCGGCGTCACTAAATTATCCGGTAGGCGAAGAAATCCCTATCTTGTCAGAAAAACTGCTGGCTAGCATTATGACGAGGTGAAAGACAAGCAGGTTCAGGACTATATTGTAATAGGATATGCACCGACAAAAGCAGACGGACTGCAAATGCTTGCAGAATATAATAAAAATCCGTTTGATATTACTGCGTCAAAGATTACTTTTAAGGAAATTTATGACAGGTGGTCGGCAAGCAAATTTTCATCAATATCTGAATCAAATGTTAAAGGTTATAAAGCTTCATACAAGCTTTGCAAGTCACTGTATAACAAGGTGTTCAAGGATATGCGGCTTGCGGATTTGCAGTATGTTGTTGATAACTGTGGTAAAAACTATCCGACTTTAAGAAAATTAAAGGTGCTTTTCGGTCAGTTATATGACTATGCAATGATGAATGATATTTGTAACAAAGATTATTCCGAATTTGTTGACATAGTTAAATACAAAGATCGTAATCCTAACAAAATGGATAGAAACAAATTTACCAAAGAGGATATTAAACTCCTGTGGAAACAGAAGGATGATAAGTATTATCAGATTGTTTTGATGCTGATATACACAGGCGTAAGAATATCCGAGATGCTTGATCTGAAAAAAGAAAATGTTCATTTAGATGAACAATATTTTGATGTTTTAGCCAGCAAAACAGAAAACGGTATAAGAAAAGTTCCGATTGCGGATAAGGTATTGCCATTCTTTGAAAATTGGTATAACGATACCGAAAGTGAATATCTTATTCATACTGAATACGGAGAACAATTCAAATACCGAAATTATTATGATAGTTATTTCTTGCCTTTGATGAGCAATCTTGGCTTAACACAAACTCCGCATTGCTGTAGACACACCTGTGTTTCAATGCTTGTGGAAGCTGATGTTAGCCAGACAATTATAAAAAAGATTGTTGGTCATTCGGGTGCAATGACGCTAACCGAAAAAATCTATACTCATTTGGACATAGAGGAACTCGTGAATGCAATCAACAAGATTTAGACATAAAGAAAGAGATGCCTTTCCATTTGGAAAAACATCTCTCATACATATAAATTTGTTGCTTATGTGTTACTTGTTTGTTACTTGTAACTGGATATTCACAACATTTCAGTCCATCTGACAACTCCAAAAACCCTGTAAATAAGAACCCTGTCCGTTTAGCAAAATCAAAGATTTTGAACGGACACCGGGAACCTTGTTGCTTTCGCAATAAAGGCTTTGAGAGGTCGTGAGAATTCTGCAGATTATCTCTTTGAGAACTGTGGTGCTCTACGAGCTTTCTTGAGACCTGGCTTCTTTCTTTCCTTCATACGTGGGTCACGAGTGAGGAAGCCTGCCTTCTTGAGAGCAGGACGAAGAGCCTCGTCATACTGAAGAAGTGCTCTTGCAATACCGTGACGGATAGCACCAGCCTGACCTGTAACGCCACCACCGTTAACACGGCAAACGATATCGAACTTCTCAGTTGTTTCTGTTAAATTAAGAGGCTGACGAACGATAAGCTTGAGAGTCTCAAGACCAAAATAATCGTCAATGTCTCTGTCATTAATTGTAATTTTGCCGGTACCTGCATATACACGTACACGAGCTACTGATTCTTTTCTTCTACCTGTTCCGTAGAAATAAGGATTTGCTTCGTACATTATTCAGATACCTCCCTTACATTTCCCAAGCTTCAGGCTTCTGAGCCTCGTGCTTGTGCTCTGCACCCTTATAGATGTGGCATCTTGTAAGCTGCTTTCTGCCCTGGGTAGTATCAGGAACCATTCCCTTTACAGCAAGCTGCATAGCAAAATCGCTCTTCTCGTTCATAAGAGTACTGTACTTAATTTCCTTGAGGTTACCGATGTAACCGCTGTGATGCTGATAAAGCTTCTTGTTAAGCTTGTCGCCTGTCAGAACAGCCTTGTCAGTATTAATGATAATTACGAAATCACCGCAATCTACATTTGGTGTAAAGATTGGCTTATGCTTACCTCTGAGAAGTACAGCAGCTTCAGCAGCTACTCTACCAAGAGGCTTGTCAGCAGCATCAATCACATACCACTTGCGCTCGATTTCGTCAGCTTTTGGCATAAATGTTGACATAATCAATATCCTCCGTAAATATATTCAGAAAATATACCGACTGAATACACAGTCCTTTTTTCTTTGCTGGAATATAATAACACAAGGGAATTTGATAGTCAATAAAAAAATCAAAATAATTTTATAAATCAGGTAGTAATCTCTTTATTTCTCTGTTTTTCTCGTTTTTTAATTGCATTTTCTAAATTATTATTTACAAAAAATTCAAATAGATTGCAGACAAATACAATTTAAATGGAGCAAATTCACCTCTCTACTGTATCATTTCTGAGAAGAAAATCCATATAGATATGTATAGTAATATAAATATATCTTGAATTCCTAGTAAAGTGGTAGTATAATATCCCTATAATTATTAGGAGATTATACGTTATGAAAATCAGCGAAATTTTAAACAACAAAAAAACAACTGTATCCTTTGAGGTTTTTCCGCCAAAGGAATGGGCAAAGATAGATGATACTAAGGCAGTAATTCACGAAATGGTAAAGGACAACCCTGCATGGATGAGTGTAACCTATGGTGCTGCCGGCACAACAAGCGGATACACAACAGAAATTGCCAATGCCATAAAAAACGGTGGTGTTACACCACTCTCTCATCTTACCTGTATTAATTCCGATAAAAACAAAATTAGTTCTGTTCTTGATGAGCTGGAAAATAATGGTATAGAAAATATTCTTGCACTTCGCGGAGATATACCTCAGGGCTTCGAGACCGACTCAAAGCACGACTTCCATTATGCTTATGAGCTTATTGAAGTAATCAAGCAGAAAGGAAACTTTTGTATAGGCGGTGCATGCTATCCGGAAATGCATCCTGATTCTCCTAACCGCGTTGCAGATATTGCCAAGCTCAAAGCCAAGGTTGACTGCGGTCTTGACTTTATTACGACACAAATGTTTTTTGATAACGATGCATTCTACAATTTCAGAGAAATGTGTGCAATCAAAGAAATTAATGTGCCTATCATTGCAGGCATAATGCCGATTACCAATGCAAAGCAAATTAAAAGGTCTGTTGAGCTGTCTAACTGCTCCGTTCCCAAAAAGTTTGAAAGAATAATGGAACGATTTGGAGATAATCCTGCGGTAATGAAGCAGGCAGGTATTATCTATGCTACAGAACAGATTATTGATTTAATGGCTAACGGCGTAAACAATATTCACATTTACACGATGAACAAGCCTGACGTGGCTCATAAAATTATGGAAGGGTTATCTGAAATTATAAATGAATAGGGCTGAGATTTTACGTTATCTTCGAACCTCATCGAAAACAGAGGACGAGCGTCTGCTGGCTCTGATTGATGAATGCTGTGATGAGGTGAACAGCTGTGTTAAGCCAAAAACACTCCACAGAATTTTTGACTGTACTGTTACAGAGGACGGACTTGCTGTTGGCAATATGTTTTTTAAAAGCAAAAGACTGGCGCAAAATCTTAGCGGCTGTCAAAGGGTCTGCGTGTTCGGAGCAACACTGGGAACAGAATGTGACCGCCTTTTGCGGACATACAGTGCGACCAACATATCGAAATCTGTTGTGCTGCAAGCCTGTCTTGCTTCAAAAATTGAAGAAATCTGCGACAGTCTGGAGGATAAGCTAAAGGCTGACGGACTGCTGCTGCGGCAAAGATATTCACCGGGATATTTTGATTTAGACATAAAAGAAAATAAAAAAGTATTTGAACTGCTGGAGCTGACAAAAAGAATCGGTTTGACCCTGACGGACACATATCAAATGGTGCCCACTAAATCAGTTACAGCATTTATAGGTGTTGAAAATGATTAAATTTTTTGATGGCGGATTTGGCAGTATGCTAAATCTTAAAGCAGGTGAAATGCCTGAAAAATTGAATATTACAGAGCCTGAAAGAGTTTTTGCAATTCACAAGGCATATGCAGAAGCAGGCAGTGAGTACATTACTGCCAACACCTTCGGTGCGAATGCCTTGAAATATGACAATGTTTCTGAATTGGTAAAAGCCGGTGTAGAGCTGGCTAAAAAAGCCGGTAAAAAGGTTGCTCTTGACATCGGACCTACGGGCAAGCTGTTAAAGCCTATGGGCGATCTTGATTTTGAAAAAGCCATTGAAATCTTTGCAGAAGTCATTATTGCCGGCAAGGACAAATCTGATATCGTTGTAATTGAAACGATGAGTGATACCTACGAGCTAAAGGCTGCTGTTCTTGCTGCTAAGGAAAATTGTGATTTGCCTATTATCACATCTATGATATTTGACGAAAAGGGCAGATTGCTTACCGGCGGAGATGTTAAATCTGCAGCTGCAATGGTTGAGGGTCTTGGTGTTGATATCATCGGTATCAACTGCGGCTTAGGTCCCAAGCAGATGATTGCACTGGTCAAGGAATTACGAGCTGCTACCTCTCTGCCAATCATTGTTATGCCCAATGCAGGTCTGCCTGAATCCGTTGACGGAAAGACAGTATATAACGTATCTCCCGAGGAATTCGCTGATGATATGGAGGAAATTGCACAGATTGGTGTATCCTATCTTGGCGGATGCTGCGGAACAACACCTGATCATATCCGTGCAATGATTGACCGCTGTAAAAATATACCTGACAGCATTCCCGATAAAAAGACAGAAACCATTGTTACCTCCTATTCAAACTATGTAACCATTGGCGGCAAGCCTGTGGTTATTGGCGAGCGCATTAATCCGACGGGAAAAAAGCTGTTTAAGGAAGCTTTGAGAAATGATGATATGGATTATGTAATCAAGGAGGGCTTAACCCAGCAGGAAAACGGTGCGCACATACTGGATGTAAATGTGGGCTTGCCTGAAATTGATGAGGTAAAATGGCTGAAAAATGCTGTATATAATCTTCAAAGCGTACTCCCCCTGCCGCTTCAGCTGGATTCCTCTGACCCTGTGGCATTGGAAGCCGCAATGCGTATATATAACGGAAAGCCTATGGTAAATTCCGTAAACGGAAAACAATCCTCAATGAAAGAGGTATTTCCGCTTGTAAAAAAATATGGTGGTGTAGTGGTTTGTCTTTGCCTTGATGAATCAGGTATACCCGAAACTGCAGAGGGCAGAATTAACATTGCAAAAAAAATAATTGCCACCGCAGAAAGCTATGGCATTGACAAAAAGGATTTAGTGGTTGATGCCCTTACAATGACAATATCTACAAACAAGGATAACGCTATCGAAACGCTTAAAGCTGTTCATTATATAAGAAATGAGCTTGGTGTCGGTACTGTTTTAGGTGTATCAAACATCAGCTTTGGTCTGCCCAAAAGAGAGGCTATCAACACCGCGTTCTTTACCCTTGCATTAGAAAACGGACTTTCCGCCGGAATCATAAATCCTTTGAGTGAATCTATGATGAACGCATATTATTCCTACAATGCACTGAGAGGATATGACGATAACTGTGCACAATATATTGAAAGTGTAACAGATATGAAAAATAATACCTCCCAAGGCACTGTAATGGACCTTAAAAGTGCGGTTATCAAGGGCATAAAAGAGGATGCGGCAGCCTGTGCAAAGGAGCTTTTAAAAGAGCATCCTGCACTTGAGGTAATTAATGATTATATTATTCCTGCCCTTGATGTAGTCGGAGACGGATTTGAAAAGAACAAAATATTCCTGCCTCAATTGCTGATGAGTGCGGATTCTGCCAAGGCTGCATTCGATGTTATTAAAGAGCATTTAGTGCTGTCAGGCGAAGACAAAAAAAGCGAAAACAAAATTGTAATTGCCACAGTTGAGGGTGATATACACGATATCGGCAAAAATATTGTTAAGGTATTATTATCAAACTATGGCTTTGATGTAATTGATCTCGGCAAGGATGTAAAATGTGAAAAGGTACTGGAGGCTGCCATCAATAATGACTGCAGATTGGTTGCTCTGTCAGCACTTATGACAACCACTGTACCGAATATGGAAAAAACAATCAAGCTTATTCACGACAATACAAATGCAAAGGTACTTGTAGGCGGTGCCGTGCTTACGAACTCTTATGCCAAAATGATTCATGCAGATTATTATGCAAAGGATGCTATGGAAAGTGTAAGAATTGCCAAGGCCTTTTTCGGAGGTGCAGAGCAATGATGATTTCTACAAAAGGCCGATATGCCCTAATGATTATGACATATCTGGCAGAGCATCAAAATGAAAATGCAATATCGTTAAAGGATATTGCCGACGATAAGAATATGGGTATTAAGTATCTGGAAATCATTGTTTCCTCCCTGAACAAAGCCGGACTGCTGGACAGCAGCCGAGGAAAAAACGGCGGCTATAAATTAAACAGAGCGCCAAAGGAGTATACCCTTTCCGAAATTCTGCACGTGGCAGAGGGCAGTCTTGCCCCGGTAAGCTGTGTGGAGGAAAATGCCTGCGAAAATGCTGCCAATTGCAAAACCTACAAGATGTGGAAAGAGCTTGATGATTTGATTGAAAATTTTCTGTCCTCAAAAACACTTGCTGACATTATATAACATCATCTCACATCGATTAAATGATACGGAAATATTCTATTGTTACTATGAGAGAAAAAGAACGAACAACCTTCAGGAAAATTGAACTGCACAGAAAAGAAGGCTTTTACTTAATCGTAAGAGGCTTAGAGGTCGGAATTGCTGCCGGCCTTGTTTCCGTGCTGTACAGATTTCTTTTATCCTTTGCCGAAAACCATTTATACAGGATTTTGGATTTTATCAAAGGTAATCCAATCCGAATAATACTATGGCTCATTCTTGTTTCGGCTATAGGTGTAGGTGTATACTTTATTACAAAATGGGAACCGAAAGCATCCGGCTCGGGAATACCGCAGATTAACGGCGAAATAAAAGGATATATGAGTCCAACCTGGTGGCGCGTAATCCTGGGCAAGCTTATCGGCGGAACAGCCTCGGTCTTTTCGGGTCTGTCTCTCGGCAGAGAGGGTCCAAGTGTTCAGCTTGGCGGTATGGCAGGAAAGGGTGTTGCCAGGATTACAAAAGCAGACAAAACAACCGAGCTGCGTATGATAAGCTGCGGTGCAGGCGCCGGTATGTCTGCTGCCTTTAATGCTCCCCTTGCTGCAATTATGTTTGTGCTGGAGGAAATACATCACACCTTTGACAAAAGCATATTATGTATGGGAATTGTTGCGGCAATCACTGCCGATTTTATATCCAAGCTGTTTTTCGGACAAAGCACGGTATTCAATTATGACACTGTTATTTTTCCTCTAAAATATTACTGGATACTTATTCTGATGGGAATTCTGCTGGGTATCAGCGGTATCCTTTACAATCTTATTATGGTAAAGGCGCAGGATATATACAAATCCATCAAAAAAATACCAAATTATATCAAGCTGCCTGCAGTATTTTTGATAAGCGGAATTGTAGGTCTTATTATGCCTGAAATACTCTGCGGCGGCCACAGTATGGAAACACTGTTAATGGAAAACCGACCGCCGATAACTGCACTGCTGTTATTGGTATCTGCCAAATTTTTGTTTGGTGCAATATGCTTTGCCAGCGGTGCACCGGGCGGAACACTCTATCCCCTCTGTATCTTAGGTGCTTATCTGGGTGCAATCTTCGGTACAGCATCTATTCATATTTTTGATTTAGGCTCGCAGTTTTGGGAGGAGTTTGTTGTCATCGGAATGGCAGGCTTCTTTTCAGCAATTGTACGAACACCAATAACCGGTATTGTTTTAGTATTTGAGCTGACGGGAAATATGAGTAATCTTCTTCCGATTGCCACGGTAAGTCTTATCAGTTATGCAACAGCAAATTTAATTGGTGTTAATCCTTTTTATGAAACCCTGCTGGAGAGAATGACGGCAGACAGCAAGTCCGCTCCTGTATTTCACAAAACCGACGAAAAGGTGCTTAAAACATACATTCTTCCTGTGGGAAGTCCAATTGCGAAAAAACGCATTATGGACGTTGACTGGGGAAAGCACTGTCTTGTAGTAAGCATTGAACGCGACGGTGTATCAGTAACACCAAAGGGTGAAACTGCACTAAAAGAGGGTGACGAGCTGGTCGTATTAATCAGTCAGCGTCGTTTCTCTAAGGATAACAATAAACTGGAAAGTATAATTAACGGGTAAAAAATCATGAAAATTAATTTGTCATCTGCTAAAGTGATTAAAGAAATTAAGGGATTCGGCGGCTCTGCTGCATGGTGGAGTCCTCAAATCAGCAGCAGTAAAACAGCTGATGAGGTTGTTGACCTGCTTTATGGAGATAACGGACTTAAAATGAATATATACCGCTATAATGTGGGCGGCGGATATGAAGCAGATAATCTTCGTATGAAAAATCCATGGCGTCCTGTCAAATCCTTTATGAACAAAGACGGAAGCTTTGATTGGAATGCAGACAAAAATGCAACAGATATAATGAAAAAGGCTTTAGATACCGGAAATGTTGACACATTGATTTTCTTTGCCAACTCCCCGCACTTTACACAGACTGTAACAAGTCAGACCAGCGGCGGATTTACGGAGCATTTTTCAAACCTTGCCAAAGACAAATATGATGCTTTTGCCAAATATATGATTGATATTGCGGAGCATTTTTTAGCCGAGGGATATCCTGTAAAATACATAAGCCCCATTAATGAACCTCAGTGGAAGTGGGGCGGAGATTATGTATGGCAGGAGGGCTGTCACTATGAGCCTGAGGAGGTCAGGGACTGCTTTTTAGCCTTTGCAAAGGAGCTTGACAGACGCGGTTCCAGCCTGCTGCTTTATGGTATGGAAAGCGGTAACATAAGCGAGCAAACCAAGGAATATTATACTTTGCTGGCAAAAGAACCGCTGATTATGAAATACTTAGATGTTTTCGCTTATCATTCCTACGGCTCGGATAATAATTTAGAGAACAAAATTGACTTTGGAAAATGGGCAAAAAGCAACATAAGCATCCGTCTTGATATGAGCGAGTGGTGTGAGCTTCCCTGCAAAAAGGATACAAAATCTATTGAAAGCACCCTCATTATGGCAAGAATAATCGGTGAAGATTTAATCTATACAGGGGCAGAAAGCTGGACCGCCTGGGTATGTGCCAACCAGCGGGACAATGCTGTTCGTGACGGCAAATGCTACAGTGACGGACTTTTGGTTGCCAAGGATGACTGGTCCGATTACTATATTGCTATGCGCTATTATGCAATGGCACATTATTCCAAATATATACCAATCGGAAGCAAAAGTCTTGACATTGGCTTCACCACCTCCAGAGGATTATCGGTCTTCGCTTTTGAAGCACCTGACAATAAAAAGATATTAATTATTGTGAATCACAGCAAAGCAAAAAGGGTTATTATGCCGGACATAAGCTATAATGAAGCAGAGGTTATTGCCTCCGCACAGGATAGCCAGCTGGCAAAAAATACAGTAAAGGATAAAAAAATAGCAATTGCGCCAATGAGCGTCGCAACTGTTATACTGAGGTGAAATTATGGACGAAAGGCAATGGTTTAAGGGCGACACACATCTACACACCATCAACAGCGACGGTGTTCTGACAAAGGGTCAGCTGGTGGATAAGTGCAAAAAAGCAGGTCTTGATTTTATGATAATCACAGACCATAACTACAACTCTGTTGAAAAAACCTATTTTGACAAGGATATGCTTGTTATTCAGGGGCAGGAGCTCACAGACGAGCCGGGGCACGTGAATGTATGGGGCAAAAAGGTGCCCTTTGACCCGCCGCACACGCTGAACACTGCTGAGGATTATCACAAATACATAGACGCCTGCAAGGAAGCAGGTGCTGTCGTTTCGCTGAATCATCCCTTCTGCTCCAACTGCCCCTTCAGGCTTGAGCCAGAGGACTATCCCTTTGACTGTGTTGAGGTGTGGAACACAATCCAGCACAGTGACAACATCAAAAATATGGAATGGTGGCACAGCCAGTTAATGCAGGGCAAGCACATTGCCGCTGTGGGCGGCTCTGACTTCCACAAGGATTACGGCATTAACTTTTTAGCCAGACCCACAACCTATGTCAACGCCAGGAGCAAAACCGAAAAGGATATACTGGAAGCACTGTGTGAGGGCAGAAGCTTTGTGACAAACACACCAAATGCAACCACCCTGTTTTTGAACTGCGGTGATGCAGAAATCGGCGACACTGTAAGGCTTGACGAAAATAAAAGGCTTGAGGTGAGAGTATCCGATTTCAAAAAGGGTCACACACTTAAGGTATATAACAATGACAAAATCATTTTTGAAAAAACTGCCGATAAAACAGCTGAGGGCTATATTGCCGAGGTTGACATTGAGCAAAAGGGCTTTGTCAGGGCGGAAATCACATACAGATTTAATCCGCTTGTTGAAAAGGTTTATGCCTTTGCAGAGAAAAAATTTTTATCAAGCAGGGGTGTTCAGAGCGGTGACAGCCTGACCCTGCCCGATTTCTTCTGGGCATTCACCAATCCAATTTGGGTAGAATAACCATAATATAATAATAATAGCAAATACCCTTAGCAAATTCAGGTTTGCTAAGGGTATTTGCTATAAACAGAGCTTTTACATTGGCAAGAGATGAGGCAAAAAAATGGTACGGTTACAAAACCGTACCATTTATCTTTAACATTACATCATTAGTCTGCAAAATATCTTTTGAGAAGACCTTCAAATGCCTTACCGTGTCTAGCCTCATCTCTTGCCATCTCATGCACTGCGTCATGAATAGCGTCAAGTCCAGCCTCTTTAGCCAGCTTAGCAAGTGCTGTCTTACCTGCTGTTGCACCGTTTTCAGCTGCAGCTCTGAGTTCAAGATTCTTCTTAGTAGAATCTGTTACAACCTCACCAAGCATTTCTGCAAATCTTGATGCGTGGTCAGCCTCTTCATAAGCTGCCTTTTCCCAATAAAGACCAATCTCAGGATAGCCTTCTCTGTATGCAACTCTTGCCATTGCAAGGTACATACCAACCTCACAGCATTCTCCGTTGAAATTATCACGAAGACCCTGAACGATTTCCTCGCTGACACCATCAATAATGCCAACCTTATGCTCTGCAGCCCAGCTGCTGCCATCGTCTTTTCTCTCCTCCATCTTCACACCGCAAACAGGGCATACATCGATAGGCTCATCACTTTCATAACCACATACCGGACAAAAATATTTCTTTGCCATTTCAAATTACTCCTTTAAGTTAAAATTAGTTATTTTTACAACAGTTGCACAAGCCACTGTAATAAACAGCCTTACTCCTGATTTCGAAGCCATCTATATCGGGCACACTACTTTCAGGGCATTTAAAATCAAATATCCTGCCGCAGTTATCACACTTAAAATGCCCGTGAAACGTGACATCGGCATCGTATCTGATTTTATCATTGTCAATCATTACAGGTATTAACAAACCACAACCTGATAAATCCTTTAAACAGTTATAAACTGTCGTTTTTGAAAAACCGGGATTATCAGCCACCACCTGCTTATAAACAGTATCCACATCGGGATGAATTCGATTTTCAATAAGAAATTTATACACTGCTATTCGTTGTGGTGTAGCTTTCAGTCCCTTTTGACGAAAAAGCTCTGTAATTTCTTTCGTTGTCATATTCATCACCACTTTGTAACTGTTATTAATTTGTAACGATTACAATTTAATTATACCAAATTTTTCCATTTTGTCAATAGCTAATATATCTAATGCTCTGCCAATTTTATATTACCAAAATTTATTATTTTCCTCACTGTACACAAAGCCTGCTGCTTCCAGCTTGGCACACAGTTCATTTTTATCTATAGCCATATCCTCACAAAGCAAATCAAGATTTGCATAAAAATCACGCAGCTTCAAATTAACAGCACTCACAAGCATAAAAGGATCCTGCGGCAGCTCCATAATAACACCTCTTTAAACATATTCTACAAAATAATTTACCATAATACGCTAATATTTTCAATAAAATATGGATAATAAATATTGATTAATTACATAATATATGAGATAATAGTCTGTGATTTTAAATAAGGAACAAATAACCTATATGTGTTCGGGCGGATTTTCATTTGATTTTCGCCTGACAAGCTTTAGAACCTACACGAACGCAAAGCAAGGTTATGATGTATTGGTGAAATTATGACAGATTATAACAAGCTAGCAGATTTACTATTCCCTGATATTGACAAAACACCTGATTACTACGAGGCACTTTATCCGCAAAGAAAGCTTAAAGAGGGTGCAAGGGTAACTCGTTTTGCACCAAGTCCTACAGGCTTTCTGCATTTTGGAAACCTCTTTACCTGTATTGTGGCATATACAACTGCAAAAAGCACGGACGGTGTATTTTATGTAAGAGTTGAGGATACCGACCAAAAGCGTAAGGTCGACGGTGCCATTCATTCTATGCTGAAAAGCCTGTCTGTTTATGGTGTTTATGCAGATGAGGGTGTTATCGGTGAGGATGAAGAAGCCGGTGAATACGGTCCTTATTATCAAAGCAAAAGAAAAGCGATTTATCAGTGTTATGCCAAATCACTTGTACAACAGGGGCTGGCTTATCCCTGCTTCTGCACTGCTGAAGAAATTGACCATATAAGAGAACAGCAGGAGAAGGAAGATATTAAAGGCTATTATGGTAAATATGCCAAGTGCCGAGACCTGTCATATGATGAGATTAAAAGCAATATCAATGACGGCAAGCCATGGACATTAAGATTAAAGTCCCCCGGTGATATAGAAAAGAAATGTTATTTTGATGATGTAATCAAGGGCAAAATTGAAATGCCTGAAAATGTTATTGATGTTGTACTGCTGAAAGCAGACGGCATTCCCACATATCATTTTGCACATGCAATTGACGACCATTTGATGCGTACAACCCATGTTTTCCGCGGAGATGAATGGATTGCATCTGTACCTCTGCATCTGCAGCTGTTTAAACTTTTAGGCTTTAAGCCTGTAAAATATGCCCACGTTGCCCCTCTTATGAAGGAAGAAAACGCCGGCAAGCGCAAACTTTCAAAGCGTAAGGACCCGGAGGCAGCAGTTACATTTTATGCAGAAGAGGGCTATCCTAAGGACAGCGTAAACGAATATATTATGACTATCGCCAACTCAAACTTTGAGGACTGGCGCAGAGCAAATAAGGACGCAAGCCTTGATAAGTTCCCGTTTAATCCTAAGAAAATGTCTGTATCAGGTGCTTTGTTTGACATAGTAAAATTAACAGACGTATCCAAGAATGTTATCAGCACAATGAATGCCGAAGAGGTGTTTGAACAGTCCTACGAATGGGCTAAGGAATTCAACACGGATTTAGCCGCTTTATATGAGCAGGACAAGGCTTACGCTGCTGCCATTCTTAACATTGACCGCGGCAACAAAAAGCCTCGTAAGGATATTGCAAAATGGAGTGATATTCCTGATTACATCAGCTATATGTATGATGAAACCTTTACTGAAAATTATGCACTGACTGGCAATGCCACACCGGCACTGGCTGTACAAGTCTTAGAGCTTTACAAGGATATCGTGGATGTAAACGATGACAAGGATACATGGTTTGACAAAATCAAATCCATTTGCCAGCCTATAGGCTGCACACCAAATGTTAAGGAATTTAAGCAAAATCCTGATGCCTTCAAGGGTCATGTCGGTGATGTTTCAACCATCATCCGTGTGGCTTTAACAGGCAGAACAAACACACCTGACTTGCATTCCATTACTGCACTTTTAGGAACAGAAAAGGTACAGGCAAGAATTAATAAGGCAATCAACTATTATAAGGAGGAGAAATAATGGCTGAAGAAATCATAAAGGAAGAAGCGAAGGAGACCAACTCCAACTTTATCCACGATTTTATTGACGAAGACTTGGAGGAAGGCAAGTACCAGGGTATTCAGACACGTTTTCCTCCTGAACCAAACGGCTATCTGCACATCGGTCACGCAAAAGCAATCTGCATTAACTTCGGCGTTAAAGAGAAGTATAACGGCGTATGCAATCTTCGACTGGATGACACCAACCCGACAAAAGAAGATACAGAGTATGTTGAGGCTATTGAAGAGGATATCAAGTGGCTCGGATTTGACTATGATAATGTGTATTATGCCAGTGATTACTTTGACTTTATTTATGAATGTGCAATCAAGCTAATCAAAAAAGGCAAGGCTTTTGTATGTGAGCTTAGCCCTGAAGAAATGAGAGAATACAGAGGCACACTTACAGAGGCAGGTAAAAACTCACCCTACAGAGACAGACCGATTGAGGAAAACCTTGACCTGTTTGCGCGAATGACAAAGGGTGAATTCCCCGAGGGTAAAATGGTGCTGAGAGCAAAAATTGATATGGCTTCACCAAACCTGAATATGCGTGACCCTATCATCTACCGCATTATGTATGCACATCACCACAGAACCGGTGACAAATGGTGTGTTTATCCTATGTATGACTTTGCGCATCCATTATCTGACGCCTACGAGCGTGTTACCCATTCCCTCTGCTCTCTTGAATTTGAAAATCACAGACCGCTTTACGACTGGTTTGTTAATGAGCTGATTGACTGGGAAAAGCCACGTCAGATTGAATTTGCAAGAATGAATCTGAACTACACCCTGACATCAAAAAGAAAATGTCTCAAGCTGGTTAAGGACGGCATCGTTGACGGATGGGATGATCCCCGTATGGCAACAATCAGCGGTATGAGAAGACGCGGTTATCCTGCAGAAGCAATCCGTGATTTCTGTGACAGAATCGGCGTATCAAAGGCTTACAGTGTCATTGACTTTGCATTGCTGGAGGCTTGCGTGAGAGATAACCTCGGAGCAAATTCTCCAAGAGCGATGGCTATTGTTGATCCCCTCAAGCTGGTTATTGATAATTATCCTGATGACAAGGTTGAGGAAATCGAATGTGAATATCACCCTGACCATCCCGAATACGGTTCAAGAATGATGCCATTCTCTAAAGAGCTGTGGATTGAAAAGAATGACTTTATGGTTGAGCCGATCAAGAAGTACAGACGTCTGTATGTCAGCAACGAGGTAAGACTGTATAAGGGCTACTTTGTAACCTGCACAGGCTATGACCTGGATGAAAACGGTGAGGTTACCTGCGTGCACTGCACATATGATCCGGAAACGCTGGGCGGTGATGCGCCTGACGGAAGAAAGGTTAAGGGCACAATCCACTGGGTATCTGCCAAGGATAATGTTCCTGCAAAAATCAGATTGTATGAAAGACTGTTTAATGTAGAAAACCCCAGTGACGAGGCAGGCGTAAGCTCATTTGAGGACAACCTGAATCCACAGTCACTTGTTGTTAACGACGGATATGTTGAAAAGGCACTGGGCAGCTGTGAGGTCGGAGCAAAATATCAATTTATGAGAAACGGATATTTCTGCAAGGACAAGGATTCAACAGAGGAAATGCCGGTATTCAACCGAACTGTTGCACTGCGCGACGGATTTAAAATTGCAAAACAAAACTAAGCTGGTGATGAATTTTGAGCAAAAGAAATGATATAAAAAACATAGCAATTATAGCCCACGTTGACCACGGAAAAACTACACTGGTAGATGAAATGCTTCATCAAAGCGGTATATTCCGTGATAACGAAGAGGTGGCAGAAAGAGTAATGGACTCCAATGATTTGGAAAAGGAGCGCGGCATTACCATTCTTTCAAAAAACACTGCTATTCACTATAAAGACACAAAGATAAATATTGTTGATACTCCGGGACATGCTGACTTCGGCGGAGAGGTAGAGCGTATACTGACAATGGTAGACGGTGTTCTGCTTCTGGTAGATGCCTTTGAGGGCTGTATGCCGCAAACCCGATTTGTACTAAAAAAAGCACTGGGTCTACATAAAACACCATTGGTTGTTGTAAACAAGGTTGACCGTGACGGCGCAAGACCTGCAGAGGTTATTGATGAGGTGCTTGACCTTTTCATTGAGCTTGGTGCTGATGACGATCAGATTGATTTCCCTGTAATATATGCGTCTGCAAGAGATGGCTATTCCGGCACAGACCCTGACGTGCGTGAGGGCGATATGAGACCCCTGCTTGACGCAATACTGGAAAACATTCCGTCCCCGGATGGAGATATTGACGGACCTGCCCAGATTTTGTTCAGTTCTCTTGAATACGATGATTACGTAGGCAGAATCGGTGTAGGCAGAGTTGAGCGCGGTACAATAAAGGTAAATACACCTTATGTTCTCTGCAAGCAGGACGGCACACAGGAGAATGTAAGATTTTCAAAAATCTATCAGTTTGAGGGACTAAAGCGCGTAGACTGCAGCGAAGCCAAATTCGGTGATTTGGTATGCGTATCGGGCATTGCTGACCTTAACATAGGTGAAACGGCTTGCGACCCTGAGCATATAGAGCCTCTGCCATTTGTAAAAATTGATGAGCCTACAATCTCTATGAATTTCATTGTTAACGACTCACCTTTTGCAGGACGTGAGGGCAAATATGTAACCTCCCGTAATCTTCGTGACAGACTGTTTAAAGAGGTAGAAACCAATGTTTCTATGCGAGTGGAAGAAACGGACTCGATGGACACCTTCAAGGTATCCGGCAGAGGAGAGCTTCATCTGTCCATTCTGATTGAAACGATGCGCAGAGAAAATTATGAATTTCAGGTATCACGCCCGCAGGTAATTATGAAGCGGGATGAAGCAGGAAAAATGCTCGAGCCTATAGAGCTGGCAATCATCGAAGTGCCTGAGGACTATGTTGGTGCTGTTATGGAAAAGCTCTGCTCACGCAAGGGTGAAATTGAAAATATGGATACCCGCTCCACAGGTATGACTCACCTTGAAATCAAAATACCATCACGCGGATTAATCGGCTACCGCAGTGAATTCTTAACGGACACAAACGGTAATGGTATTATGAATCAACTGTTTGTGGGCTATGAAGAATACAAGGGCGAAATCGCTACAAGAAACCGCGGTTCAATCGTTGTTCACGAAACCGGCACAACCACAGGCTATGGCTTATGGAATACGCAGGACAGAGGAAAGCTGTTCCTCGGCCCCGGCATTGAAGTGTACGAGGGTATGATTGTGGGTGAGTGTGCTAAGGATGAGGATATTGTTTGCAATGTCTGCAAGAAAAAGCATGTTACCAATACCCGTGCCAGCGGCAGTGATGAGGCACTGAAGCTTGTTCCGCCAACAACACTGTCTCTTGAACAGAGTATGGAATTCCTGGCTGATGATGAGCTACTTGAGGTAACACCAAAATCAATCAGACTGAGAAAAACCATTCTCGATAAGGGCTTGAGACTCAAAGCCGAGAGCAGAAAGAAATAATTTTAAGGAGCTGAAAAATGGATAATCGTGAATACGTTTGCACATTTGACGATAAAGAAACAAATGTATATGATTTTGCAAAAACAGTTTCATCAATAAAATTTGGTAAAAACCTTTTTATAACGATTTTACCATTATATGTTCTTTTGCTTATAACAGTAATATTTTTGCATAATATATTTTTATCAGTATTAAGTATTGCTGTGCTGGCTTTAATTTTATTTATTATTTTTGGTTATCAAAAGCTTTTTGCAAAAATTTTGATTAGAAACAGCAAAAAATTATACGGAAATCAAACCATTGAAAATAAGATTACATTCGGTGAAAAAATCGTTATAACCGCAGGCGAAAACAGAACGGTTTTGGAATATAGCTCTATTAAAAGAATTACGGAGTCAGGTAATATCTATGCATTATTTTTGACAGGCACAAGCGGTACGTATTTTGAAAAAAACAGCTGTGCAGATGCAACGGATGCTGAACTTTTGGCAATGCTTTCCGAAAGAACAGGTGTTAAAATCAGCAATAAATCAAAACGCTCTGCAGTAATCACTGCCATAGTAACAGCCGTTACAACAATTTTATCTATTTTATCGGCATTAAGTATATTTTACTTACTACAATGATGAACAGAAAAATAAATAATTACGATTAAGTAAAAGAACAGATGCATTAAAGATGCATCTGTTCTCAGCCTGTAGAAAAAGCCTATTCTTGATTAGAGAAGGATAGGCTTTTTGGAT
>JAMPGU010000018.1 GCA_023663865.1 Clostridium sp. | reverse complement strand
ATAACATTTTTCAGCTTATATTACATCATTTTTTATTTATTTAAAAATTATGTTGAAATACTCTGCTGTTGAAATTGCTGATTTGTGTGCTATAATATTAGCGGAATAACTTGTATTGAGGTTTAATATAATGCTGAATTGTCTGTTTGTGGGCTTAGGAGGATTTGTGGGCGCGATATTAAGATATCTGATAAGCTTGATACCGATAAAAAATCCCGCATCCTTCCCGGTTAATACTTTTATCATAAATATCGCAGGAGCATTTGCAATCGGCTGTATTGCCTTTGCTGTGTCTAAAAATGAAAATATTGACCCTAAGTTGCTGCTGTTTTTAAAGGTGGGAATATGCGGGGGCTTTACTACCTTTTCTACATTTTCTCTTGAAACGGCAGAATTGATAAAGGGCGGGTCTGTTGTAACAGCTGTAGTTTATGTAATTGCAAGTGTTGCTTTAAGTGTTTTGGTGGTAATGCTGCCACAGCTTGTTTTAAAATGATATAAACGAGAGTATTATTTATCTGCAAAAATTAAGGCAGGATGGTTTCATATATGAACCAATCCTGCCATTTGTTTTCATACTATTCTTTTGCCTGTGTATTGATTTCACTATGAGACTCGAAAAACATACGAAATGCGGTTGGAAGTGCATAGGTTGTTTGAATCTCCTGCAGGGTTGCCCAAACAAAATCGGATGCTTTTTCGGCACACAGAATATGGTAACAGGTCATTTGCCATTTAATGTGCGTAAAGATGTGAACGCGGTCCATCTGCTTAGATAATTCTGTAGGCTGAACACCGAAGTCATCAGCGGTATGAAGTGCCTGATTGATATCCAGCTTGCCGGGAACATTCGGCAGCTGCCACAAGCCTGACAGCAGACCGCTTTCCTTTCGTTTTGTCAGGGCATAACGATCTCCGCATTGCAGTAAAAAGACTGTGCGGTTTTCCAAGCGTTTCTCCTTTTTCGGCTGTTTGACAGGATATTGCAGTACTGTGCCATGGGTGTATGCAAGACAAAAGCCCTTTGCAGGACACTCGTTACATTTGGGTGATTTTGGTGTACACACCATTGCGCCCAGCTCCATTAATGCTTGTGTAAATTGTCCGCAATGGTTTTCAGGATATACATTTTCAAGCTGCGCGGCAATTTCGTTTTTTGTCTGCATTAAGTCAATGGGTGTATCATTTTCGGTCATACGTGTGATAATACGCAGTACATTGCCATCTACAGCGGCATAAGGCTTATTAAAACAGATAGACGCAACAGCACCTGCAGTATATGGCCCGATACCGGGCAACGCTCGGATGTCCTCGTACCGGTTAGGAAATTGTCCGTTATATTGGGTCATAATCACCTGTGCTGCTTTTTGCAGATTTCGCGCACGGTTATAGTAGCCAAGCCCTTCCCACAGCTTGAACAGCTGACTTTCCGATACTTCTGCCAGGGCTTGTATATCGGGGAGCTGTTCTAAAAAACGGAGATAGTATCCGCGTACAGCTTCTACACGTGTCTGCTGCAGCATAATCTCAGAAAGCCAGATATGATAAGGCTCCGTATCTTTTCGCCAGGGCAGCTCACGGGCATTTTGCTTATACCATGGAAGCAGTGCATCGGGCAGCTGCTTGTAAATAAAATCGGTTGCTTTCAAGGCTTCTCCTTTTCAGTGGTGAAATATTTTAAATAATCTAATTAATACATATATTATATTCCCCAAAGGGAATAATCGCAAGCTGTAATCTTTGATATTCAGCTGTATAGTTTTGGTAAAGTATGCGGTGTTTGCTTGACAAATGAGTTAGTTTATGCTAACTTATATATAAGGATAAATATTCTGTTCTATATTTATTTTGCATTTTGGCTTAACGCCTATATTTTTTAATATAAAGTTAGTTGTTGCTAACTAGCTGGAAAGAGTGAAAAGAATGGCATTAATTGAATTTAAGAATGTTACAAAACAGTATTTTACAGGACTACATATTATCAATGCACTTGACGAGGCAAGCTTCAGCATTGACAAGGGTGAATTTGTTGTTATCCTCGGACCATCAGGTGCAGGAAAGTCAACCCTCTTAAATCTGCTTGGCGGAATGGAAAAGGCAACAAGCGGTGAAATTCTTGTTGACGGCAAAAATATTGCTGCACTGAATGACAGCAAAATGACGAAGTACAGAGCATCTGATGTTGGCTTTGTTTTTCAGTTTTATAACTTAATTCCAACCCTGACCGCAATTGAAAATATCGAGCTGATTTCGGATATCTGCGACAATGCTATGTCTGCATCACAGGTGCTTGACGAGGTAGGACTTCTTGATCATAAGTATCAGTTCCCATCCCAGCTTTCAGGCGGTGAACAGCAGAGAGTATCTATAGCAAGAGCAATCTGCAAAAATCCTAAAATGCTTTTGTGCGATGAGCCTACAGGTGCTTTGGACAGTGAAACAGGTGTGCAGATTCTAACGCTTTTGCAGAGCCTCAGCAGAGAGAAAGACACAACAGTTATTATTGTTACACACAATGCGGCACTTGCCGAGGCGGCAGATAAAATTATTAAGGTAAAGAACGGCAAAATCAGGGATGTTATTATCAATGAAAATCCGAAGACAGTCAGTGAGGTGAATTGGTAATGCTCAGACAAAAGATGCTTCAGGATATGAAGCAGAACAAATGGCAGTTTATCTCTGTTATGATAATGGCCTTTTTAGGTGTTTTTATCTTCACAGGTATCGGCGGCGAATGGGCCGGTGTTGACAGTTACCGTGAAGGCTACTATGAACAGACGAACCTTGCAGACGGCTGGATATGGGGTGAAGGCTTCAGTAATGCTGATGTGAACAAGGTCAAAGGCATTAATGGTGTTACCGGTGCAGAAAAAAGATGCTATGTTGAGGTTACGGGTAAGGACGAGTATAATCCCACGGTTTACCTTTATGGCTTAGAGAAAAACACAATCTGCAAGCCCCTTGTGGTTGAGGGTGATGACTTCAATCCTGACGCTGATGGCAAGGTGTGGCTTGACAAGCAGTTTGCAGACACCAAGGGTTTAAAGGTTGGTGACGAGTATACCTTTGTATTTGAGGGTACCCCTTTCTCACTGAAAATTGCAGGACTGATATACAGCAGTGAATATCAGTATTATGCAAATGAAAATGATTTGTGGCCTGATTACAATAATATTGGCTTTGCCTACTGCTCCTGCAAATCACTGCCGATTAAGGATTATATTATAAATTACATAAAGGACAGTGAAAAAACGGTTGAAGAGCTGATTGATGAATTTTCAGCAGAAAGTGAAGATATAAAAAAGAATGCGGATTTGATTAAGCATTTTTCAAAGGACAGTATTATCAGTATGCTTGAAAAGGCAGACGCAAGTGAGTTTGCACAGATGACACCGTTTACGCAGATTATCTTTACTTCATCGGTGGATGCCAAGGATTTATCTGACAAAATTGACGAGGTGTTGAAGGGCAATTATGCGGTTTATACCACCAGGGCAGAAACCGAGGGTATTATGATGCTGGATGCTGAAATGTCACAGCACAAAATGATGAGCGCAATTTTTCCGGTGGCATTCCTGCTGATTGCTGTGCTTGCAATCATTACAAGTATGAACAGGCTTGTGAATAATCAGAGAACGCAGATAGGCACACTCAAGGCACTTGGCTTTAGTAAAGGAAAGATTGTTCTGCACTATGTGAACTACGGCTTTTGGGTCAGCCTTATCGGTGCTGCTCTTGGATGTATTGTCGGACCGATTACACTGCCGCATTTATTTTACGGCTCTATGTCAAGCTTTTACACTCTGCCTGAATGGAAATCAGGCTTTGATATTTCCTTTATTCTTGTAGCTGTCGTAACGGTTTTGGCTTGCACGCTTACCACATTTTTAACGGTTTACAAGGTGCTTGGTGATACCCCTGCCGCAACACTGCGACCGAAAGCACCAAAGAATTTCAAGCTGTCAAAAATTGAAAAATCCACATTTTGGAGCAAAATGAATTTCAATTTCAGGTGGAGCTGGAGGAGCTTTATCAGAGGTAAGGCAAGAACTCTTATGGGCATAGTCGGCACAATAAGCTGTATGGCACTGCTTGTGGGTGCATTTTCAATGTACGACTGTATGGATGATATGGAGCATTGGATGTATAGCGAAATTCAAGTGCAGCAGACAAGGCTCACCCTGGATTCAGCAGCATCAATAGAAGAAGCAGAAAGCATTGCCAAGGATATTGACGGCGAGCTGATTATGACCTCACCCATTGAAATCAGGGCAAACGGTGTAAAAAAGACACAGACGGTTACCGTTGCTGACGGCGAAGGCTGCTTCTATATAACCGATACAAACAGAAATCAAATTACGCCGGATGATAATACGGTTGCTCTGTCTTTAAAGATTGCAAATGCTTTGGGACTTAAAGAGGGAGATGAGTTTGAGTGGCATATCTACACCTCTGATAAATGGGTAAAATCAAAGGTTTCCGTAATATGCCGAACACCTATGACACAGGGCTTAGTTATCACAAGAAATACCCTTGAAAATCTCGGCTATGAATTTACACCCGCCTATGCTGATACTTTGCAAACATTGACTGATTATCAGAACGATTCCGTCATTAATGTTTTAACGGCTGACGATATGCATAATTTCTGGAACAACTATATGGAAACTATGAATATGATGGTTGTGGTTTTAATTTTGTTTGCATTGATTCTTGCTGTGGTTGTTCTTTACAATCTCGGTCAGCTGACCTTTACAGAAAAGGAAAGGGAGAATGCAACACTAAAGGTTATCGGCTTTTCTACAGGAAGAATATTAAATCTCAATCTTATTCAAAATCTTATCTTCGCCGTTGTCGGTGTTATTTTCGGTGTGCCCTGCGGACTTGCGCTGGTATCTGCCGTTATCCAGTCCGCCGGCGATGAATTTGATATGATGGTAAGCCTCAGTGCGCCGTCCTTCTTTATCAGTGCAGGCATCACAATCGGTGTGTCACTGCTTGTCAGCCTGCTGTTTAGAAAGAATATAAAAAGGCTTGATATGGTAACATCACTAAAGGGTGTGGAATAGAAAGCAGTAACAAAATTCATAAATTTGGATATGCACCTCAGCTATGGAGGTGCATATTTTTTATAGGAAAACAGGGGAGAATTGCAGTTATTCATATATGCATTGAAAAATTTTAATTTATCCATTATAATGAAATTAAAATACAAGATGAAAGAGAATGCTTATGAAAAAAGAAAAAAGTGCCAAAAGGAAAAAGATTGCAAAACGGATTATTGCAGTATTACTTGTGCTTATTATTTGTGTTTCTATAAATGGGTATGTCCGGATTATTCCCCATATGGCAGTGATTAATGATGCCGTATCTCTTGGACTGGATTATATTGATTTGAACATTTACAAGGATGCTCCGTCAAAGTCTGAATTAAAGGACAGAATTTCCAAACTTAATAATGATGCACATCCCTTTATTCTTGTGAATGAAAGTAATTTTGATACCGTTCGCAGAGAAATTAAAGAAAACAGAGAAACCGAATACACAAAAGCACTGACCGCTTATGTTATGGATAATGCAAATGCTTTGTTAGATACAAGCATATATCCGCCGCTTGAATATGTGCTTGATGAAGAGGATAGTATTCTGCCTATTTCACGAGAGGTGTTTAACCGAATTGTGATTCTCGGCTATGCGTGGCAGCTGACAAGTAATGATGCTTATGCCGAAAGAGCTTGGCAGGAGCTGGAAACCGTTTGTGCTTATGAGGATTGGTGCCCCGGTCACTTCCTTGCAACGGCTGAAATGGCACTTGCTGTTGCCACAGGCTATGATTGGTTTTATGACTATTTAAGTGAAAGTCAGCTTGAACTTTTGTCACAGACAACATATGATTTTGCTATCAAGCCGGCTCTGTCAAAAAACTATTTAAGCAACTGGTTTACATGGTCTAAAAACAATTGGAACAGTATCTGCTACAGCGGAATCGGTATCGCTTGTATGACCTTTGCAGAGCGTTATCCTGATGCTGCTGCAGAGTTTTTGCATATGTGTTATCAGAATATGCCGATTGCCTTTGAGAATTTTACACCTGATGGTGTTTATGCTGAGGGCTCGGGCTACTGCCAGTCCGGTATGAATGCGATTGCTTATTTTATTGCAACGTCAAAAAATCTTTTTGGAACAGATTTTGGAATTTCCGAAATTGATGGTTTTAAACAGCTTGGCTATTTTCCTGTTTACATAACAACGCCCACAGGCGTTTTCAATTTTGGTGATAATCAGGGCTGGAGATGCTATACACCCGTACTGCATTGGTACGCTTCGGAATATAATACTCCACTTCTTGCCGCTTATCAGATGCAGGATTTCCCTTATACCTTCTATCCTGATTCTTCCGATAATACAGAAAGAAATGGTGAAGGCAAGGAAAATGCCCTTTCATCCCTTTGGTATAACAGAGCCTTCACAGGCGATACTGCGGATTTTTCAGATGAACCTCTTTCGGTTTGTCTTGAATCTGATACAGGTGAGGCTCTCACCCTGATGCGCAGTGCTTATCTTGATGAAAATGCTGTTTTTGCAGGAATTAAAGGCGGATATAATTATACAAATCACGGTGACCTTGATATCGGCTCTTTTGTATATGACGCGTTAGGTGAACGCTGGGCAGAGGAGCTGGGCAGAGGCAATTATGATGCACCGGGTTACTTTGTAAATTTACCTGCAGGCGGACGCTGGAAAAATTATTGCAAGCGTGCCGAGGGTCAGAATACCTTGGTAATCAATCCACAGCTTACTACGGATGACCAATATGCACTGGCAAGGTGTGGCTTTTCCTCCTTTGATGCATCGTCAAACAGCTGCTCTTTGGATATGACAGATGCTTACAGTATGAATGGTGCTTCGTCTGTCAACAGAGCATTCAGCCTGGATACAGACAGTTCGGCACTTACCATTACCGACAATATAAAATGTCTGTGGAGCAGTGATATTTATTGGTTTATGCACACAAGAGCAGATATAGAAATTGTTGACGAAAAAACAGCAATCCTTACCAAAAATGATAAGCAGATTAAAGCAACCCTGCCTAATGACGGTACCTTCTCCGTTATGGAAACACAATCTCTCAAAGCATCCTCCTTACCCTATGATCCCGAAACACAAGACGATGCACAGCAGAATGCCGGAGAAATGAAAAAGCTGACCGTTCATCTCGAGGATGTACGCACAGCAGATATATGCGTAGTACTCGAACCCATTGGATAATATAAACAGAGCCACCCGTTGGACGGGTGGTTTTGATTTACAAGATGCTGTAAACATTGGATATTTTGGCGAAGTATACAGTGTCTTTATGTTATTATTGACTATGAAAATAGATTTTGATATTATTCAGTTATAGGGAGAGGAGGTATTGTTTTGGATAAGTATTTATTTGGTACTGCATATTATGATGAATATATGCCGTATGACAGAATTGATATTGATTTTCAGATGATGAAGGCGGCAGGCTTTAATGTTGTTCGTATTGCAGAATCAACATGGAGCACGCTTGAACCAAAGGAAAATGTATTTGATTTTACGCATATTGACAGAGTGCTGAATGCTGCTGAAAAATACGATATGTCTGTTATTATCGGCACACCAACATATGCTGTTCCATATTGGCTTGTTAAGCTTGACAGTGATGTTCTTGTTACAACAGGCGGCGGGAAAGCAGGCTACGGCTATCGTCAGAATATGGACATTACAAATAAAACCTATCTTCATCACGCTGAAATTGTGATAAGAAAGCTGCTTGAACATACTGCAAAACATCCTAAGGTTATCGGTTTTCAGATAGATAATGAAACACATCACTACGGCAATGTGGGCAAATCTATTCAGGCAAAATTCAGGCAGTATATGATGGAAAAGTTCAAGACTACTGATGCAATGAATAAGGCTTTCGGTCTTGCATACTGGAGCAATTCCATTGCAGATTGGGAGGATTTCCCTGATATTTCTGCTGTTCAAAATGCAAGTCTTGGCTGTGCTTTTGAGAAATTCAGACGAAAGTGTGTTGCTGATTTTCTTTTCTGGCAGGCTGATATTGTTAAGGAATACAAAAGAGATGACCAGTTTGTAACACATAATCTTGATTATGACTGGGAGTCAATAGGTCCTGCAGGTCATCACGACGGCAATTCAAGAGGACTGCAGGCAAATGCTGATTATTTTGAAAATAACAAATGCCTGAGCATTGCAGGCGTTGATGTTTACCACAAAACACAAAAGCATTTTACGGGTATGGAAATATCCTTTGCAGGTGCAGAGCTCTATGCACTGAATGATAAGCCGTATCTTGTGCTTGAAACACAGGCACAGGCTTTCCCTGATACACTGCCGTTTCCAAAGCAAATGAAGCTGCACGCAATGATGCATATTGCAAGTGGTGCAAAGGGGATTATGTATTGGAATTGGCATTCTATTCATAATGCAAAGGAAACCTATTGGAAAGGCATACTCAGTCACGATTTAGAGCCGAACCCAACATATTATGATGTTTGTGAAATTGGTAAAGAAATAAAAAATATTGCACCTCAAATCACCGATATGCAAAAGAAAAACAGAGTGGCAGTTATTGTTGATAACGAAAGCTACGGTGCACTCAAGTGGTTTCCTGTTCATAAAGATTTGTCCTACAATGATATAATTCTTAAAATTTACAAGGCACTTTATGAGATGAATATTGAGTGCGATGTTGTGTTTGCTAAGGCAATGAAACTTGATAAGTATGATTTGGTTATAGCTCCTGCGCTTTACAGTGTGAGTGATGAGTTTATTGAAGAGCTGAGAGCTTATACCAAAAGTGGTGGTGTGCTATTCTCAACCTTTAAATCCTTTGTTACGGATAAAAATGTTAAGGTGTTCTACGACAGATTGCCGCACGGTATGACGGATGTGTTTGGCTTAACATATAATCAGCATTCAAGGACAGAGGATGTTACGGTTAATGGTGTTCCTGCCGAATATTTTATGGAGCTTTTAAAGCCTGATACAGCTGAAACGATTTATAACTATCAGCACTATGCGTGGAGTGATTACTCTGCATTCTGCAAAAACACATTCGGTAAGGGAACAGCATATTATCTTGGTTATGTTCCTAATGATAATCAGCTGAAAGAACTCATTTCAATGGCTTTGACTGATGCAAAGATTGAAAAGCCGAAATGTGAATTTCCTATGGTAATCAAGAATGGGTATATTGATGATAAAAGAATTGAATTTATTTTCAACTGCTCAATGGATAATCAAAAATACACAATTGATAGTGATTGCAGAGAAATCGCAACAAGTAAATCCTTTGGCAAAAATACGAAAATTACATTAGAACCGTGGGATGCAAAAATATTTAAATGTTAGATTGGATGAGAGATGATTAAGTATATATTTTTCGATGTATATGGAACATTGATTTCTACAGAGACCGGCTCTGTTGATGCCGCAAGAAAAATTTTGCGAGGTAAGAATTGCGGTATTACAGCCGAAGCATTCTACAGTAAATGGAAAGTACTGCACCGTGCGTATATTGATAATCTGGAATCGTTTTGCAGTGAGGAAGAAATCTTTGAATCTGACTTGAAAGCGCTGTACGAGATTTATAGTATAGAGGGTGACTATAAGCAAGACGTAGCTTTTATGCTTGAAACATTAGGCAAGCGAAAAGCGTTTGACGATGCAAAAGATGTAGTAAATACGCTTTCAAAAGCATTTGTTCTATGCATTGCATCTACAACGGACAGTGCGCCGTTATTATCTAATTTAAAAAATAACGATATAAATATCAAACATATTTTCACATCGGAATCCATGCAGGTATATAAGCCAAGGCGTGAATTTTACATAAAAATTTTAAATGCGCTTAATGCTGAACCAAGTGAGGTTTTATTTGTAGGTGATTCTCTTATAGATGATGTTGCCGGTCCGCAAAAGCTTGGAATAAAAACCTGCTGGATTAATCGAAAAAATGCTGATTCAAATGATATAAAACCTGATTATATAATAACCGGCTTGACGGAATTATTATCATTACCGATTTTGTCAGTTGATTAATATATGCATTCGGGAAAGATAATTAAAAACATACAAGGAGAGCTTTTATGAAATACGATTGGATTGATGATTATTTAATGCGTAAGTCCGGTGTAACCAAGGATTTAAAAATAGAATGGAACTGGATTCGTTATCAGATTGGCGGAAAGCTGTTTGTCGCAGTCTGTCTTGACAGTAACGATAAAGAAAAATACATAACATTAAAGCTGACTCCAGATGAAGGCGCATTTTTAAGAAAACAGTACGAAGATATTATTCCGGGGTATTATATGAATAAGCTTCATTGGAATTCTGTTGAAGCGAATGGAAGTGTGCCGGATGATGTCTTAAAGGATATGTTGGATAAATCATACGACTTAATCCTGAATAGTTTTAGCAAAAAGAAGCAAAGCGAGATATTAGGTTAAATAGTTTATGAGAATGAAAACGGGTGGTGATGTAATGTATAATCCACAGCTTGAAACCTTTATTAAAGTTGCAGATGCAGGGAGCTTTAACAAGGCAGCAGAGGAAATGTTTATAACCCCGACGGCTGTAATTAAACAGATTAATTTGCTCGAGAGCAGTCTTGATGTAAAACTTTTTGAAAGAACACATAGAGGGCTTACCCTGACAAATGCAGGCAGATCCATTTATAATGATGCAAAATATATCATCCAGTACAGTGCCGAGTCGGTTCAGCGTGCAAAGAAAGCTGCTCAAAGCAGTTTGGATGTTATCCGTATCGGTACATCACCGATGACACCGACACAGATTTTGCTTGACCTATGGCCTGAAATACATAAGCACTGCCCGGATATAAAATTTCAGTTAATTCCTTTTGAAAATACAATTGAAAATGCAAGAGAGATACTGAAAAATCTTGGTCAGAATATTGATGTGGTGGCAGGTATCTTTGATGAAACCATGTCTAATTTAAGGCAGTGCAAAGGCTTTGAATTATTTAAAGTGCCCATCTGCTGTGCAGTTTCCGTCAATCATCCTTTAGCTACTAAGGATAGGCTTAGTATTAAGGATTTGTACGGTGAAAACCTGATGCTTATGCACCGTGGCTGGAGCAAGTATGTGGATATCCTTCGTGATGATTTATGGACAAATCATCAGGATATAAAAATTATTGATATTGATTTTTACAGTATGGATGTATTTAATCAATGCCAAAACAGCAACGATGTTCTTATGGTGGTAGATTCGTGGAGCAGTGTGCATCCGCTTTTAAAAATTATTCCTGTTGAATGGGAGTATACGATTCCATACGGCTTGCTGCATGCAATTCATCCGAGTGATAAGGTGAATAAACTGCTGGATGCAGTAAGGCAGGTTTTGCAGAATAGAAAAGAGTTATAACCTAAAGGTATATACTAAGTGACGAATCGAGACTTCTAGTAAGGTCTCGATTTTTTTATAATGTATTTGTAATAGAGAGGTTATACTATGAATAATTTTATTTTTGAAAATGCAACAAAAGCAATATTCGGTGAAGGCTGTGTCAAGGAATATCTCAGCTGTCTTTTGAAAAATTATGGTAACAATGTAATGCTGGCTTATGGCGGCGGCTCAATCAAAAAGAACGGTGTGTATGATGAGGTTGTTTCTGTTCTTGAAAATGCAGGTAAGAATATTATTGCGTTTTCAGGCATTATGACAAATCCAACCTACAGTAAGGTGCAAGAGGGTGCAAGGCTTGCAAGAGAAAATAATGTTGATTTTATTCTTGCAGTTGGCGGCGGAAGTGTAATGGATTGCTGTAAGGCAGTTTCACTTGCTGCAAAATATGACGGTGATATATGGACTGATTTCTGGGCACAGGCAGGAATAATTGATTTTGAGCCTGTACCCCTTGGAATTATTGTTACAGCTTCAGGCACAGGCAGTGAAATGAACGGCGGTGCTGTTATCACCAATGAAGAACTGAAAGTCAAAACAGGCAGAGATTACCCAAAGCTCAATGCAAAATTTGCTCTGCTTGACCCGACATACACCTACAGTGTGCCGAAAAGACAAATGGTTTCGGGTGCATTTGATACCCTTTCCCATATTATGGAAATCTATTTCAGCGCTCCCGATGAAAGCAATGTGTCTGATGATATTTCAGAAGCCTTGATGAAAAATACCATTGCAAATCTTCGTGCTGCTATCATCAATCCTGAGGATTACACAGCGAGAAGCAACCTGATGTGGGATGCAACTATGGCAGAAAACAGAATTATCAAGCTGGGCAAGAAGATGGATTTTGAGTGCCATAACATTGAACACCAAATGGGTGCATACACAAACTGTAATCACGGTGAGGGCTTGGCTGTTATTCATCCTGTTTACTATCGTCATATTGTCAACGAGGGTAAAATAAAATTTGCACGTTTTGCAAAAAATGTATGGGGCATTGATGACAGTGGCAAAACAGAGCTTGAGCTTGCAATTGCAGGCATTGACGCACTGGTGGATTTTATTAAGGAAATCGGTATGCCTACCGCACTTAGAGAAATTGGCTTTGATGAAAGTACGGATTTAAAGGCGATTGCAGATTCCTGCGGTATCTCCTTCGGGGCCTACAAGCAGATGACCCACGAGGAAATTTTGGAAATCTTAAAGGAATGTTATTAATAAATAAGGAGTTTTTAGTATGAAAAAAGTTATTTCAATCTTAATGGTAATCGCACTTTTATTTGCATTCACTGCCTGTAGTAATAATACAAAGGATGAAAATGAAACAACACAGAATACAACTGCAAGTGAAAATAAGAATACCTCTGAAAGCACATCAAAAGACAATATTGAATCAAACAATGGTAAAACCTTAGTTGTATATTTCTCTGCAAGCGGTAATACAAAGGCTGTTGCCGAATATATTGCAGATACAACAAACGGTGACCTCTTTGAGCTTGTGCCTAAGGATGCTTATACAGACGAGGACTTGAACTGGAGAGACAGCAGCAGCCGCGTAAATTATGAGCACGATAACGAAAGTGCAAGGAATATTGAACTTGTTTCTAACACCGTAGAGAATTGGGATAAATATGACACTGTGTTTATTGGCTATCCGATTTGGTGGGGCATTGCTTCCTGGGTTGTTGACGGCTTTGTTAAGAGCAATGATTTTACGGACAAAACAGTTGTTCCGTTCTGTACCTCCTCAAGCTCCGGCTTGGGTCAGAGTGGTGAGCTGCTTGCAGAAATGTCAGGTACAGGCAATTGGCTTGCGGGTCAAAGATTCAGCGAAAGCGTATCACAAGCAGAGGTTCAGGACTGGGTTAATGGACTTGATTTTTAATTAGGAGAACAGATAATGGTACTATATTTTACAGCCACAGGCAACAGCCTTTATGTTGCTAAAAAGCTTGATGAAAACCCCATCAGTATTCCGCAGATGCTAAAGCATAACAGCCTTGATTTTACGGATGAAAGCATCGGAATTGTATTCCCGATTTATGCAGGCAGACCGCCGAAGATTATTGTTGATTTTCTGAGTAAGGCGAAATTCAATACAGATTATCTGTATTTTGTAGGTACTTACGGCAACAGCGATTCTGCTATATGCAAAACTCTGCCGGATGTGTGTAAAAAGCTCGGAATAAATATTGATTATATAAATACGGTTTCAATGGTTGACAATTATCTTCCTGCTTTTGATATGGAGCAGGAGAAAAAGCTTGACAAGAAAGTTGATGAAAAGGTTAACGAAATATTAGCTGATTTATCAGTTAAAAAGAAATATATTCCAACACCGACAGCACAGGGCTTAAAGCTTGCTAAAGGTGTATGGACAATGGAAAAATTAAAGCTGATGGTAAATGATGGCAGTCAGCTTGTAATTAAAACAGACAAATGCACAGGCTGTGGAATATGCAAACAGGTTTGCCCTGTTGACAATATTGTTATTGGCAATGGAGTTGCCGTTCGTAAAAATGCAGAGTGTGAATACTGCCTTGCCTGCGCCCATAACTGCCCACAAAAGGCAATTACCATTAAGCGTGGTGAGAAGAATCCGAATGCAAGGTACAGAAACGAAAGCATTACCTTACAAGAGATTATTGCATCAAATAACCAAAGCAAATAAGGGTATTCAAATTATGAAGACAGGGTTTTAGATTTTAAAGATATTTGTAATCAGCCTTGGTTTCAGGGAGTGAATGGCTGACACGGTTCAGCAAAATAATACAAATTCTTATTTTAGGAGAAAAGAAAATGTCAAAAAATTTAATTTTATACTATTCAAGAAAAGGCGAAAATTATTTTAACGGCAGTATTAAAAGTCTTGATAAGGGCAATACAGAAATTGTTGCTGAATTTATTCAAAAGGCAGTGGGCGGAGATTTGTTTGAGATTGACACAGTTAAGCCCTATGATGAGGATTACTATGTATGCATTGAGGAAGCTAAGGCAGAGCTTAACGCAAATGTACGCCCTGCACTGAAGGAATATATCAACAGCATTGATGCGTATGACAATATATTTGTATGCGGTCCTTGCTGGTGGGGTACATTCCCTTGTGCGATATTTTCTCAACTTGAAAAACTTGATTTTACAGGCAAAAAGGTTATGGCTGTTATGACCCACGAGGGCAGCGGTCTTGGCAGCTGTGAAAAGGATTTGAAAAAGCTTTGCAAGGGTGCAGACTTCGGCAAAGGTATTGCTATTCACGGTGCAGAAGCACTTAATTCAAAAGATAAGGTTGCCGGCTGGGCAAAATTTCAGATTTAGTATAGGGGTTGACATATTATGAAGGATGTAGTGATTTTAACCGGTGCAGGTCAGATTGGTATGGCTATTGCGCGCAGAATCGGATATGGAAAGAAAATTGTTGTTGGTGACAAAAGTATTGATAATGCAAACACAATTGCAAAAATTATGAATGATGCAGGCTTTGATGTGACACCTATGGAAATGGATTTGTCATCAAGAGAGTCAATCTTAAATTTAATTGCGAAAGCACAGGAGCTTGGCGAGATTTCAGCACTTATCAATGCAGCAGGTGTTTCTCCAAGTCAGGCACCGATTGAGGCAATTTTAAAGGTTGATTTGTACGGAACTGCTGTTTTGCTCGAAGAGGTCGGAAAAGTGATTAAGCAGGGTGGTGTAGGTGTGACGATTTCAAGCCAGTTAGGTCACAGAATGCCTGCACTGTCTCCTGAAGCTGACGAGCAGTTAGCAACGACACCAACAGAGGAATTGTTAAAACTCGACATACTTCAGCCTGAAAATATCAGGGATACGCTTCACGCATACCAAATGGCAAAGCGCTGCAACGAAAAGCGTGTTATGGCAGAGTCTGTTAAGTGGGGCGAAAGAGGTGCAAGAATTAATTCGATTTCACCGGGTATTATCGTAACACCTCTTGCGATTGACGAGTTCAATGGATCAAGAGGGGATTTCTACAAAAATATGTTTGCAAAATGTCCTGCCGGCAGACCCGGTACGGCTGATGAGGTAGCAAATGTTGCAGAGCTTTTGATGAGCAATAAGGGTGCATTTATCACGGGTGCAGATTTCCTTATTGATGGCGGTGCAACTGCAAGCTATTTCTACGGACCTTTAAAACCGTAATAATAGGGAGAAAAATTTATGAACAAAATAATATTGAACAATGGTATTGAAATGCCGATGCTTGGTATCGGAACCTTTCTGTTAAGTCCTGACGAGGCAGAAGCATCTGTTATCAGTGCTTTACAAAGCGGATATAGTCTAATTGATACTGCAAATGCGTATGTGAATGAAAAAGCTGTAGGCAGAGCAATGAAAAAATCAGGAGTTCCAAGAGAAAATATTTTCCTTGAAACAAAGCTGTGGCCTACATTCTATGAGGAGTCTGACGCTGTTGACAAAACCTTGGAAAGATTAGATACAGATTATATTGACTTGCTTTTGATTCATCAGCCTGCAGGCAATTATATTGCAGGCTACAAGTTGATGGAAAAGGCATATAAAAAGGGTAAGGTAAAGGCTATCGGACTTTCCAATTTTGATAAGAAGCAGATTAAAGAAATTCTTGATATATGTGAAATCAAGCCTGCAATTTTACAGACAGAGGTTCACCCATATTCACAGGAAAAGGAATTAAAGGAATTTCTCAGTGAAGAGGGGATAGTCATTCAGGCATGGTATCCTTTAGGTCACGGAGATAAAGATTTATTAAATGAATCTGCATTTACCCATCTTGCAGAAAAGTATGGCAAAAGCAATGCACAGATTATTCTTCGCTGGCATATACAGTCAGACAATATTGTTATTCCCGGTTCCAAAAATCCTGCACATATTAAAGCAAATGCTGATTTGTTTGATTTTGAATTGACCGCAGATGAAATGGTTGAGATTTCAGCCCTGAATCAGGATAAACGTTATTATCACAGTACGAAAGAAATGCTTGATGCATATGCCTCTATGCGTCCACCTGTAGATGAACAAAAGTAATAAAGAAAAACTGACTCCGTTCCAGCGGAGTCAGTTTTTCTTTTGCTTATTTTACGATTTCTTTATTTCCTTTTTATGATTCATATGTATTCCGATATGACCGACGCCAAGTATAATTGTCGCAGCAATGAGCGGTATATTCTTGCCATAAATACCCAGTAAGAAAAATGCAATAACAGGCAGTGTTGCGCCCGCTACTGGTATACCAAGCAAGCTGCTGTAAAAGTCCTTCATTGTCTTTTCACTTTTGAAATATCTTACCCAGTACAGTTCGTAAAGCACCATGCAAATTGCAGACAGTATCAGCCAAATTATCCACCACGAGCCCAATTTGATATTAAAATCTTTAAATATAAGCACAATACAGCTTACAAGTATCTGACCGATGCTTTCAAATATTTTCAATATTCTGCTTTCGTTTTTTACGTGATTTTCATAGTCCTTTGGCTTATGCCTTGTCCAAAGTGAATTTGGTGCAAATAGCAGCACAAGAAAAATCAGACCTACATAAGAAAACCCGAAATGCATCAATTTCACCTCGATTATACAATTATTTCAATTCATTATGATGAATAATATTTTAATATGCCTTTGCATTATTTTTTATATTGTAACTTAGATTTGCTATATTCCCAAAATATAAAAACCGTTAAAATCTTTAACGGCTTTCTGCAGCCAGGAAACCAAATTATAATATTTTTCATCAATTCTTTTTTCTATTTGATTTAATATCATTTGGGCAGTTTTCTTATCATAATAATTCGCTGCGTAAAAATCAAATCCAATTTCACCATTTGCCAATACAGCACAGTTAAAGTTTTCTGAATATGACTGATAAAAATGCTCAAAATCTTCATCACTTATCAATAGGGAATCGCTTTGCCAATTTTCAATAATATCTGTATTGAGTTTGTTTTTTATCACAGGGCTATCTGACTTACAAAATTGAAATTCATAGTAGCAGCTGCCATCTCTTTCTTTTTCTGTTATAAACATATTATCTCCTGACTTTTCATGTTAAATTAATTAATTTATATACCAAACCGATATGCACCTCTATTTTTTTACATCATTAATCAGTTTTAAATATGTAACAGCCGAACATTATTTGACAATTATATTTTCAAATAAGCTCACTCAAACGACAAGCCGTTCACACTGTGACAGAATTCAATCATAAAGCTTTGCTCATATTCAGGGAAAGCAGCAATATATTCTGTTTGAATTTTTCTTGATATTTCTTCTTTATATTTTGGATTAATCAAGGCCATACAGCAGCCTTTAAACCCGGCACCTGAAAAACGACCTCCATAAATACCCTCAGTCTTAGTCATTATTTCATAGATTTTTTTCAGCTCAGGTGAACCTGTTTCATAATTTTCTATGGAGCTAAGCCCGCTTTCAAATATAAGTTTTCCAAAGCCTTCTAAATCACCCTGTTCCCAAAGCTTGGCACCATTTTCAACTCTGTCAAATTCAGTATACCAGTGTTCAGCTCTCTTTGCCCAATTAACAGGAAGCTTGTCCTTGTATTGGAGGTATATATCCTTAGGAACATCTCTCAAAAATGTTTCATTAAACTTGCCATATTCTGAATTTGAAAATGCTTTCAGTGCATATCCTGCACTTCTGCATTCATCAACTCTCATATTGAATTTAGAGTCTGCCAGATTGCGTTCAACACCACTGAATACAATCATAATTTCGTATTCAGGCATATTTTTATTTTCAGGAATATTAATATATTCGCCTGTGTTTGTGTCAAGATACAGAAGAGAATCAGCCTCACAATAGCACTCACAGGATTGGTCAAGTGTACCGCTTGATACACCCACATAGTCATTTTCAGTCTCAACAGACATTTGAATTAACTCTTCTTTTGTTGGAGTAATACCATTCACCTTGCATAGTGCGGTCATAAATGCAAGAGTTACAGCCGCAGATGAAGAAAGACCACCCACTGGCAAGCTACCCTCAATCACACCGCATAAACCGATATCCAGCTTATACTTTTTGCCTAATGCAATAGTCGCACCTCTCAGATAATCTGCCCAATCATTTTCTTTTATCTTTGGAACTCTGTCAACAAAGAACTGTGCTCGCTTGTCAAAATCCAATGAAATAAGCTCTACTACACCATTCATTTTAGGACCGTAAGCAATACTTATTCCCTTGTTAATTGCCATTCCGGTAACCTTGCCATGCTGATGATCACTGTGAGCTCCAAGAGGACAGATTCTGTAAGGACAAAATGCGATATCACTTGGCTCGTGCTTGTACAGTTCAATAAATTTATCTTTACATTTCATAAAATCAAATCCTCAATTTTAATTCTGATTTGCTAAGACTTTCAAAACAATACTATATACGAAAAAACTGAAAACAGTCACTATAATTTTTATACAAGATTTAGTTTTCTAACGCTTGATTTTATTTTTTATAATATTCAATAAATAATTTCTTTCCTCTTTATCTCGCTTATACAATTATTTCAATTTATTATGATGAATAATATTGTTCCCTTGCATATTTTTTATATCATAGAAATACTTATTTTAGCTCTTCCTTTTTAAGAATTTTGATTTTATAAAGTCTAAAATCATTTTTTTCGTATCCTTATCAAACATGATAAAAAAGTTTATTGCAATTCCTACTACAGCAAAAACAACAGCACTCGCAATTAAGGCAATCCAGTTATCACTTGGAACTATCATTTTAACTATATATCCTGCTAAACACAATAATCCGGTTCCCAGTAGTGATTTCAATATAACAGGATAAAATATTGTTTTTTTTCTATTAATATATTTTGCCGATTTTGGAACAATATAAAATATCATTCGACAAGCACTTATAACAGGCCCTACTGTTGCAATAGCGTAAATTCCCAACGACGTAAATTTTATAAGTAAAACATTAACAAGAATGCTAACTATTCCTGATACCAGAATGCTAATTGAGCTTTTTCTTACTTGAAGAGTAATAGTAAAAATGTTTCCAATTGCATCAGTACCGGCACACAGTATAAACCCAATACAATTAAGAACTGAAAGTATATGTAACTGATTAGCATCTAATGTTGGCTGCCACAAGCTATAAAAATCAGCACCATAAATAATCAGGAAGGCTAATGGTATTGTTATAATCATACCAATAACCATTGTTGACTGTTTAACTGTTTTAACCAAACCATCAATATCCTTATGGGCATAATCGATTGTCATTGCTGAAAAAAACACACTGGACATAGTGGTATTTAAACCACTTATCATACCAGGCATACTTTTAGCAACTGATAAAATACCCATTTCACTCTCACTGACAAATATATTAACAATTAATAAATCCAAACTGGTAAGCAGTATAGTTCCTAATGATGAAATTGAATTCCAGACTCCCTGCGAAACAAGCTCTTTTATCGTAGATAATGAGAAGTCACTTTTCTTTACTCGTAATTCCGGAACCAGTTTATGCTTATAATAAATATTATACAAGATAACTACTATACCGGGTATAAATGAAGCAATTCCTAAAAAATAGATTTTAGGATTAAATACAGAAAATAATGCAATTAAAAGTATCGCTCTGATTAAATTACTTTGAATATCCCTTATTGACTGCAAATAAATTTTATTTTTTATATATGGGGCACTATTAAATACCGTAGCAGCTGTACTGAAAATAAAGTTAGCAAAAATCAGAGCAAATAAAAACTTTACATCCGTAATTAGATTTTCTGATATATTTATCAAATGTTCCAGCTTCCAAACGCATAAAACACACAGCACCAAAAATACTATTGATAAAAATAAATCGCCAAAAAATAAAGATGAATAATACTTATTAGCTTTATCAAGCTCATCTTCGTGATAGGCAACAATAATATATCTGCTTCCAATCGCATTAAGTGCTGTTTTAACTAAGGTAGCATAACTGACAAAATTATTGGCAAGTGTTACAAAGCCATTCGCTTCAGCACCAAGATTCTTTACAATGTAAGGAGATATGAAAAAACTAACAACGAGGGAAATAGCAAAAGCAAGAATATTCGCAGACAAATTAACAATATTCTGAACACTTCTTGACATTTCCATTTCCGCTAAACTAAATCTTTTACCGCTCACATTTACCTCCCAAATTTCTGTTATAGTATAGCGTTTTTTAATCAATAAAAACACTCTATTGTAAATGTAAATAAATACATTTTTATTTAATAATAGAAATCACTTTTTTGTTATTTTGACAAAAATTTATATAACATATTAAACACCATAATTGGTAAAACAGACTTTGTCTTTAATATTCTTTTGTATACAGGATTGAAAGTATCAAATGTACCTCTTGCAAATGAAACATTACAAAAATCACTATCTAGCATTTTTTTATTTTCTATAATTTTATCTTTCAGACTCAATTTTGAAGTCTTTAGCATATTATTATTAATTCCAAAGGTTATAGCCCAAATGCATTTATCATAATATTGGATTTCAATATCTGTAAAATTTATATTGCAAGAATCACTGGTTTTCCTTAATTCTTTTAATACAACCTGTTTGTTTTTCCAATAATTATCTATATATCTATTAGTTAAACTGTCTTCAATTTCCTTTACATAAAAATTGAGAGCCTTGTTACAAATACCAAAATCACCTTTCATACTTTGTATATATTTCATAACAAATAATAAATCTTCATTATAATTCATGGCTTCGTTAAACTCTAAATGAAATCTAAGAATTATATCCTTTTTATAAATCTTATTCCAAGGCATATTTATGAGGTTCGAAAGGTATAAGTTGAAAAATTCGTTTCTTTTATATATTTGATATTCAGTATTTGAGTAAATCACTTTATCTTTTGCATTGGAAGAATCATTGTATACAAAAGAATACCCGCATAATCCCAAATCAACATTATCATTATTTATTAGTTTGTATAAACACTCACACCAATTCAAATCTACATAATCATCACTATCACAAAACATAATGTATGTACCATTAGATTTAGATAATCCGATATTTCTGGCTTTTGAAACGCCGCCATTTTTTTGATGGTAAACAGCTATCCTTTTATCTTTTTTAGCGAATTCATCACAAATATTACCGCTATTATCTGTTGAACCATCATTAACAAGTATTAATTCAAAATCTTTATAAGTTTGATTCAATATTGACTCAATACAACGCGGCAAGTATTGCTCCACATTATATACTGGAACAATGATACTAATTTCAGGCATTTTAGTTCTCCTAACTAATAACAATATTTAAGAAATTTTAATTTTTTTGAAATTAAAATTATAAGCAAGCTAACAACTAAAGTTGAAGCTGATACAATTGCAAACCAAATGACGCTGTTTATACTCTCATTATTAACAAACGTTTTAAATATTACTATTATTAAAGGATGAATGCAATAAATCAATGTACTCATATTTCTCAACAGATAAAATAATTTTGAGTGTTTATTACTATGATTTATTTCTTTTAAAAGCATAAAACCAGCTACAACAGTAATAAATGTAAATATTATATATTCTGAATAATTTGTTTTACCTGATATGAAGTATATTAATGACGCCTCAACGACAAGTAAAATTATCGAGAGTATATTAGTAAAAATCAATGTTTTTTTATTAATAGTTTGTTTGGAATTTGCTAAATATCCACCTATTGCAATCATCGGGATTGCTAAAAATACAGTTTGTCCAATAGCACCTGACTGTGCATTTATTTTAGCAATTAAAGATATAACAGGCAGACCATTAACAATATCATTCAAATTTATTAGTAAATGTATAATATAAAGTAGTATTGCTATTAAAGAAACTGTAGTATAACTGAATTTTCTTAACATTATATAAATTAACGGTATGGCATATATTAAGCAAAGAATATACCACAGATGATAGTATGAACCGTCAATAATAAAGCTCTTTACAAAACTAATTATAAAATGAAAAACAGGTATGTCAGGATTTTGTATCCATTGTATTAATTGTAAAACAAAATAAACAGCGGACCATATAATATACAGTATGGCTATTCTTTTAACGTAAGAAGATAATTTGTTTTTATTTTCAGTGCTGTTTATAATTTTCCCATTTTCAAATTGTAACTTACTGAAGAAAAAATAACCGGAGCAAATAAAGAAAAAAGCAACTGAAAGTCTAAATAGAACACCAAAGGAGTAATAATCGGCTAATTCTCCGAAGCTGCTGAAAATTTGCGTATGTATTCCTATGACGGAAAGAGCACAAAAAAACTTAGCAATATCAACTAAATGAAGAGATGCGTTGTGATTTTTTATTGTATTCTCCATAATTATTCCTCAATTAAATTATAAAATTTTTCAATTTCCTCAACATTGCCCTTTTTTTCTGTTTTCAGATAAGCAATGATATCATTTCTTAAATCATCGTCGGAAATCATTCTTTCAATGCCATCGGCAATTGACTGTGCACTTATACCTACAACCAGTCCGTTTTTCTCCTGAATCATCTGATTGTAAACACATTCAAATGCTGTGGTAATGCAGGGCTTATTGAGTATTCTTGCCTCTGCAAGTGTAAGACAAAAGCCTTCAAAGCGTGATGTCTGAACATAAATATCACAAGCCTTCATATATGGATAAGGGTTTGCTTTTGCACCAAGCAGAATAAAGTCATTCTCAAGTCCAAGCTCCTTAATCTGCTTTTCAAGCTGTGCTCTTGCAGGACCATCGCCGACTGCATACCATTTGTACTTAACCCCGTTATCTTTAAGGATTTTTGCTGCATCAACAGCCATATCCTGTCCTTTAAGCGGATTGAGTCTGCCGACAGTAACAATTTTCAAACCATCGTAATCCTCCAGAACCTTCTTACCATCAGCCATTTTTTCAATAAGCATTGAATTATTAATATCATAAATCGTTCTGCATTTTTCCCTGTACATAGGAAAAAGCTTAATCATATTTTCATTTTGCGTGTCTGAGACTGAAACGATGTAGTCAACCTTTTCAAAATTTTCTAAATCGTCTTCTTTTCTGTGACCTACAGCCTCGTAGTCAGCATTTATCCAAACTGCTTTTTTTACAGCATTTACCTTGCTTGCAACAAATTTAACAGGAACACCTTGTCCCCATCCTATTGCCAAATCATATTCATCAGGCAATGTATCAAAAGCCTTTTCACAAGCCTGCCAGTACACCTGTGTGTCATGCTTTTTAGATATTGACTTGTTATTATCTCTTAATGCTTTTGACAGGGCAAGCCGAGTGATAAAAAATTTCCAATTCAGAATTTGTTTGTATACAGGTTGATTGCAGTATTCTACAAATTTAGGAATTGGTAAAAATCTAACGTTGCTGTTAATAAACTGCTTGAACTCTCCGCCATTGTTAATTGTTAGAACATCTACATCATATTTTTCATAATCAATTAAGTCAAGAAGTGAAACAAGACTTTTTTCTGCACCGCCTATAACAAAGGAGTTAATAATAAAAAGTAGCTTTTTCTTTTTCATCACATATTCTCCTCATCTCTCATAACTCTATTTAAAAATGATTTTGAATCATCAATTTGCTTGTTTAAAGCATCTTTGACAGTAGTATAGTCAATGGGGGATAAGCTGTCAGCCTTGTCAACAACTCTATCCTGCAGCCCGAGGGAGGATAACAAATCAACCATACGGGAATTTATACCTTCTTGCCTTTTAATAACGCAAAATTCTTTTTCATAAATCAGTGAAAAAGCGGTTGCGTGAAAGCTGTTTGACAAAACAAAAGAGGCATTTTTTATAAGTGCTAAAAACATATCCGGTCCAAAATCCTCAAAACTTTTATCACAATAATCGTTATCATATAGTGAATAAATTTTGAGATTATGCTCTTTAGCATATTTCAGCGAGTTGCTTTTTACAGCTTCGCTTTTTTCAAAATCATATACAAGCAAATATTTTTCATCAAATGAAACATCGCAGCTAAGTGCTTCCCAGTCAGTTCTATCAAGTAAAAACACAGGATCGAGCACGACTTGACCATTATGTATCCCCAAATCTTTAAGAATATTCATAGCTGACTTTTCTCTGACTGAAACATAATCCAGTGTTTTGATTTGTTCTGAAACCTGTTGCTTGAATTCCTGTTCAATTTCAGAAACAGAAAAGGATGCAGCATAGGACGCAGTAACTGTATTGTCCGTTGAAAACATTAAATAAAAAGACGGATCCCGGCCATTATTCATCATTGTGTTCCAAATCTGATCACTGCCTGCAATATATAAATCAGCTTTTGGCGGATTTTGCTTTAATTCATCAAAGCTGTTATAAATATCAGTCAGTTTATAATGCTTTTCTCTAAAGGTATCAAAGCTTGCCTTTCTTGCACTTGTTTTATATTTTCGGTAAGAATTTATTCTGCCGGGCAATTTTGCACAAATATATGCAAGTTTTAATATTGGATTTGATGCGTATTTCGGTGTTGTACAAACAAACGGTCTGAAATGCTTGAAGTAATCAGGACGGTAATCTATAATTTTTACATCATTTCCAAGCTGCTCTAAATAATGCATCAATGCATAAGCCTGCAAATTTGCACCATGGTTATCCACGTTATGGCAGGTAATCGTTCTAATTATCATATTATCTTCCTAATATCTTCTTTATTTTTTCTATAGTATTAACACCAAGCATTCTTCTCATAAATCTGTTGAATTTTAATCTTGATTGAGATTTATTGTCCCAACTGGCATCATACCAGTGAATGGAATATGTATGGTTGGTTTTCGTCAGTCTGCCGGTTATACTGTCATAGGGATTAAAATAATCAGCAGGGTAGATGTGTACACCGTCAACAACCTGCTCGCAACCGTTTGCAATAAGTCCCTTTTCAACAAGGAGCTTCGTTGCAACACGGGGACATCCAAGCATATTAAAGGTGCCATCGTCCTTGATAAACACTTCATCCTTGTATGCATCAATATGCTCTTTAAAAAATTCAACGCCTGCTTCTGAACCAAAGCCAAGTCCCGAGGCTACATATTCCGTATTTTCAAAGCCCAGAAAGGCTTTGTTATCCAGCAAATCATCAAAGTTTCTGACAACCTCAACATCTGTGTCAAAATACAGACCGCCATTTTCATAAACGACTATAAGCCTTGCCACATCACTGGCAAAGGCATATTTTTTTGCTTCGATAGCCTGCTCAACAAATGGCATACAGTGAATGTCAAAATTGCTTTCATTCCACTCAATAATTTCATAATCAGGGCAAAACTTCTTCCAGCTGTTTATGCATTTCATAACGCTGTCAGGTTTAGGATTTCCCCCAAACCAGCAATAATGAATTTTTTTAGGTATCATAATTTTAATCCTCTAGCAGTTCATATAATTTTTCGATTTCGCTCTCGTTCGAATAATTGGTTGCTTTCATATTTTCAATGAGCCTGTGCAGAAGCTCCTGACCAGTCATTACATCTGCAAGGGCATTGGCACAGCCTTCATTATCCATAGGAACAATCACGCCGTCAAAGCCGTTTTTTACTTGACTATGAGCCGTAGAATAATTGGTTATTACTACAGGCTTGTTTAAAACAAGTGCTTCGCAGACTGTAACAGCCTTTCCTTCATATCGTGATGGCTGAACATAAATATCACATGCTTTTATATATGGGTATGGATTTTCTTTTTTACCAAGAAGGATTACAGTATCCTCCATTTTATACTCAGCAATTTTTGAACGAATAGAAGGTTCTTCTCCGCCGTCACCTACAATATACCATTTAAAATCAATACCCTTAGCTTTTATCAGGCTTGCAATCTCAGGTACGTTATCAAAGTTTTTCGGATATGAAAAACGACCTACTGAAAGAAGTGAAATACCTTTATCATTCAAAACAATTTTTTCTGATTCTGCCTTTTTAAAGATAATTTCTTTCTTTGTAATATTTTCAATCAAAACAATTTTGTTTTTTAGGTCAGGGAATTTGGAACAAAATGCAGATGTACATTTATCAGATATAGATATAATATTATCATATTTATTCCACATCTTTAATTCAGAATCAGTATCACAGTGCATGGTTGAATAATCTGTATGAATCCATGCGATTTTCTTTTTTGCAGTGACTTTTTCTGCAACGAAATAATGGGGCGTTAAAAAGCTGATTGCTAAATCATATTCTTTATCAGGCATAATTTTTGGCAGGAAAAATTTCGAAAACTTATGACTATACTGATAGCTTACAAGACTGCTGTCATTCCAATGATTCATCCTATTATAGAGCTTTGAAGTGAATTTGCCTGTTATTCTGCCTAAAGCAACACCCCAATTCATGGTTTTTATATTTTTGGTTATTGGTCCTTCCAAACCGGAATAAGCTTTTATTTCCGGAAGTAAATTCACTTCTTCCGGAATATTCGTCATATTCTCACCGCTGTGATTAAACAAAAATAAATCAACGCTGTATTTCGTGTAATCAAAACAGCTAAGCATTGAAATAAGTGCAGATTCTACACCACCGATGCCCAGCGAGGACATCATTATAAATACTTTTTTTTTCATTTTTTACTCCAGATATTCAACTACAAAATCTTCCATACCATCTGTAAAACGCTTTTCTTCAGGAGGCAGCTGCATATAGTCTCCATATTCCATTCTTAATATAGAATCGTAATTGACAGGAACTCTTACATCAAAATTTTCAAAAGGCATTGTTTTTCCGCCCCCTAACCAATTTGCAGAATAAACAGAATTCGGGTATATTGCCGATATTAAAGAATCTGTTTTTGATTTGCTGCACACCATTTTGAAAATTAGACGGTTAACCGTTTTTTCATCATATTTTTTAGAAAGCAAATCGGTCATTTTGATGTAAAGTATTTTTAGTTTATTGTCCTTGTGAATATCATAAAGATATTGTCTTTCAAAACTATTCAAAGCACACATTTTCAAAAAACGCACCTTTTCAACAGTAAGTCTTGAAAACTTTTTGGCATAATCCAAAATGAAAATATCAATACTCACATTTCCTTTTACGCTGTCATGATGCTTTTCATATTGTACAGTTTTTTTATCACTTATGCGTGCCTCATATATGTATTCGCAGTCATCAGACTCAAGAGTGTGATGAAATAAATTTTCGGGCAATTCATCTATAACATTTACGAATTTATTGTATTCATCACGCGTCATTGCAATGTCAATATCATTATCCCAAGGAATAAATCCTTTATGTCTTATAGTTCCAATTAAACTGCCATAATAAATATAATAAATTATATTATGTCTGTCACAAATATCGATAACAGATTTTAAAATTTCACTTTGACACTTTTGCAGCTTTATAAGTTCTTCATTATTCATTGCTTTTTCCTACTTTCATAAATGATTTTGATTTCTTACTCTATATAAATAAAAGTGTACAAAAATGACTATACATGAAAAGCTACATATCCCTTAGTTGCATCATCTTTATGATGTATAACACCGGGATTTCCAATAACGACTGAATGTGAAGGAACATTAAAATTAACAAAGCTGTTAGGAGCAATCATAACATCGTCGCCTATAGTAATGTTGCCTACTATAGTAGAATTAATTCCAATTGAAACACGACTACCTATTGTAGGAACGCCGCTTCTTTTTCCTCTGTTTTCTCTTCCTATGGTACATCCCTTATGGAGATTAACGTTATCTCCTATTACAACATCCGCTCCTACAGTTATATTGTAAGGATGTCCGATATAGAGTCCCTTTCCAATCTTTGCTGAATAGGAAATTTCAATTCCGTATTTTCTTGCATATCTAATAAGTTTATAATGTCTTAATGGAGTTAACTTTTTATTAGCTTTTCTCCACCAATACATATAACGAATTTGATGCGAAAATACAAGAGTAATTATACTTTTTATTGATAATTTGTATTGTGTTCCTGTCATACGATAATAATCAAGTTTCACGTCTTCTTTCATCATTTGTTTACCTCATTTCGTTTTATATTTAATATAGGCTGTGAGTATGCATCCAAAAGGGATAGCACAAAGTGTTAATAACTTTTTAGGTGATTCTTTAAGGAAATGCTTATTTTTAGAGATGATGCTGCTTGAAACATAGTGGATGCATTCGATAAAGCAACGTTTCTTTGACGTTGTGCAAAGCATTTCATTTTTTCTGTAAAAGGCAAAGCCCTTTGGATTATTCAGGTACTGCTTGTACATATTCAGGCTTGAGCCATCTTCACGGTATTCAACAATGCATACAGGCTCATTTAAGATAAACAACTCATACTTTTTATCAATAAGGTGATATTTATATGCAAGTCCTACATATTTTTCACCCTCAAATTCCGGATACGCAGGAACAGAATTAATAACATCAGTACGATAAATCAGTTTTTTATCGCCTGCGCCTCCGCCTTCATAATAACCAATGAGTGTTGTAGTATCTATATCTTTAGGGAGTTCTTTGCCTATAACCTTACCCTTGGTGTCAATGTCAAGGGCAATGATACCGGCAAGCTTTTCAGCCTTATGCTCCTTCCAGCAATTTAGAATTAATTCTACTGCGTTATCGGTCATATAATCGTCGGAATCAATACATACATTTAGCTCTGTGTTGATATTTTCATAAGCGGTATTATGTGCGGTATGCATACCGCCATTCTCTTTATATATGTAACGAATTTCAAAGCCGTTATCCTGCTGCTGCCATTTTTTAATGAGCTGGGCAGTATCGTCCGTTGAACCATCATCCACTACAAGCCATACAAAGTCTTTGCAGGTTTGGCGGCAAAGACTTTCATAGCACAGATGTATAGAATATGCCCTGTTGTATGCAGGGGTAAATATTGTTAGTGTTGGCATACTTTTCACCTCACTCAGATTTTGTTAAATAGAAATTTTGAAGCCATAGAGCAGTTCCTTTAATATCAAACCCGGCAGCTTTGATTTGCTCCGAGGTATCATAACTGTTAAAATGCTGATATTTCAAAACCTCTTCTGCCCAATATGCAGGCGATTTGTCAAGAGAAATTCTTTGTACCAAATCCGTAATACAAACCTCATCTGTAATTGTATCTGAAATAATACAGGGAAGTCCTGCTGCCTGAGCCTCAATAAGGGTTACAGGTAAGCCTTCATAAATTGAGGGGAACACAAATATGTCCATTGCATTAAGCAGCTTGTCCACATCACTTCTTAGTCCTGTAAAAATAACTTTGTCTGATAATTTATTGTTTTTAGTGTACTCTTTAAGGACGCTTGTATTAACGCCACATCCTACAAGAAGCAGCTTAGCATCAATACCTTTTTTAAGCATCTCCTGTAAGAGTTTTATTATAAAGATTTGATTTTTATTATCGTCCATTCTTCCGATATGACCAAGCACCAAAGAATTACCTAAATCAAACTCTTCTCTGATTTTGGCACGATGTACAGGATTTATATTAAATACAGAAGTGTCAACACCATTTTGTATTACATAACACGTGCCTGCATTAACTGCTTCCGTACCATAAAGCCACTCATTAGCAGCCTGAGAACAGCCAAACTTATATTCACAGCAGGAATTGAAATCTTTTTTTAGAAGAGTTTTAACCTTTGCTGTAATACCATTGCCTTCTTTTGTACTATGCGAGTGTGCAATTGTAATCAATCCATATTTTTTAGCAATTCTTAAATGTATATTTGCACAGCTGTCAAGATGACTGTGAATAATTTTATATTCCTTATGTGTTGAGAAAAAGCGATTCCACCATTTTGTATAGGAGCTATGGTTAATAATTTTGTATTCAGGGCAATGGTATATCCTGCCGCCAAGCTGTTCAATTTCATCATCGTAATCGCATTTGGCATTTGTATGTACAATAAAATCAAGCTGTACCTTTTCTCTGTCAATATTTCTGTAAATATTCATAACAAGAGTTTCGGCTCCGCCGCGGTTCATACCGTGAAGTACCTGCAGTACTCTTACTGCCATATTATTTCACCCTCCCATTAATAAGTGTTGAATTTTTCAATAAGACTTCTGAAATAGAATTCCATATGAATGAAATCATTGTATATAAAGTAGAAAATAAATGCCGGAAAATAACCTAAGTTTACGATTGTTTTTGCTTTGCCCTCAAAGCAATTTTTAAGAGTCCATATAAGTCCGATATACATTAATGGTTCGAGATAATAGGCAATTCTGGTAAATATTATTGCACCACCGAAAAATGCAAGAGTAACCATTAAAAATGTTACAATACCAAGGTTTATACAAATCTTTATAAACTGCGGAGCATTATCGTTGATATACTTTCTGCACATTAAGGATAGTATGGATGGTACAGCATAGACAAGTACTCTGAAAATACTTACGCCTTCCTCCATATAGGACATATCATATCCATCGGCAATATCCTCTGTTGACTCTAAAAAGCCCTCTGCAAATGTTCCGAAGAAGAAGCCGATTCCAACAACGACAGCAAGCATAACAACCGATTTCCAGGACCATATATCATCCTTTAAGAATAATACAACAATTAGGTAGAAAAAGGCGTATTTATGAAACATCATAGCAACAAATATAACTAAAATAAATCTAATCCATTTTCTTTCTGATGCAAAGTGAATGGACCAAACACCGATACCAATAGCAATAAACTGCTTCATTGCACCCATAGAAAAGAACATCAGTCCCATTGCTAAAAATAAGAATACGCAGTCTCCGAACCATTCTGATTTTTTATAAAAGAATAGCAGGAACGACACCATAGGGATAACAGTTGCAATAAATACAAGATATGCAGGATCATCCGAGATAAACTGTTTAATAAAAATCTGCATTAAATTAAAAAAGATATTACTCTTCCATGTGATTCCGCTATGGATATAGTCACTTATGGTTGTATCAAGCAAATTAAAAGCGTGAATATATAAGCCGGTATCATTGTAGCTGGTTCTGAAGGCAGAAAACAGTATCAATAAAAAAACAACAAGTACGAAAAATATAAGTGCTGAGCCTTTATATAATTTACTGCTTTCACCATAAGGAGACATTCCTGCAGCAACTGCTTGCCGTTTTGAATATTGTGCAATATAAGCACATATAAATACTGCAAAAATAAGTAAAAATACATAGGTCATAATACTTTCTCCGTATAACGTAACCGATAAATAGTACGAGTCTTGTTTAAATTTATATATTATATAATGACTATTATATAACAATTTATTTTGCCAAGTCAATAGAACAACCTAAATATGCTTAGTCTATAGTGTAAATATTAGATAAAATTTTCTAAAATAAATGATAAGGCTGTGAAAAAATCAGGGATTTGCAGAAAAGCTGAGGTGTCATAACGCAGTGTTGCTTAAAATCATCATCTTTTCAGCTATAATTTCGTTAAAAAACACCATCAGGCGTCAGCAAATCCCTGATTGTCTAAATTGTTTCTACGTTTTTTGTAGAGTTTCCCAAGATGATTTTGGAGTTTATGATATTTCGCATCGTTGTTTCTTCCTTATTGATTTTTTTGATAAGCTGTTCGATGCACACTTTTCCCATTTCTTCTTCATTCTGCAGAATATGGGTATAATCGCTTTGGGATAAAAATAAATTTTCATAATCAAAGCAAATCATTTCACAGTCCTTCGGAAATGATTTTCTGCTTTCTTTAACAGCTATGGCGCAAAGCTCTGCGGCAAAGCGTTCGGCTGCAATGATTGCTGTGATATTGTTATTGTTGATATGCCTTTTGATTATGTCGATATCCCTGACGATATCAGTATTGCTTTTGGTTATGGGGCTTTTTAAATCCGTAATAAAATTATCGGCAGACAGTGATATGCCTAAATTGATATGTGCCTGCTTAAAGCCCTCAGCACGCTCCGTTAAGGTGGATGTGCTTTTTGGGTTAGAGGATACAAATAGAATTTGATTGTGTCCTTTTTTCATCAGAAGCTCCGTGGCATTTACACTGGCTGAAAAATTATCTGAGGTTACGGAGGGAATTAATAAACCTTTAGCGTAACGGTCTACGGAAACAAGAGGGAAATCCTGAACCGAAAGTGCAATTAAGTTTTTGGTAAAATCACCGTGACAGTTTTGAATGATGATGCCGTTCACACCGATTTCCAGCAGTTCATTCAGTACCTTGCTTTCTGTTTTATGATCGTCAAAGCTTCTTTTCAAAATAATGCTGTAGCCTTGCTTTTGCGCATTTTCTTCAATGCTTTTAATCAGCCTTTCTCCAAAGGTTGAGTCGAAGTCACAGAGGATAAGACCAATCAGCTTCTTACTATCATTCGTGTGCTTTTTATCTGCAAGGACAGTGCCTTTTCCTGCAGTTCTTACGATTAATCCTTCTTCACACAATTTGCTGTATGCCTGCTTAACTGTTATTCTGCTGACCTCGAATTCCTCCTGAAGTGCTTTTTCAGTGGGCAAAAGTCTGCCGTTATCAAATTCCCCTGAAGCGATACGGCTTTTTAATTCTGTATATATTTTTTCATATAATTTCATTTTATCACCTGTGAAAATGATATATCATTTAATTTGAATTGTCAACAATAAACGGCGGTGATTTTTGTAAAACCTGTGAATTGAAATAATGATTAATAAATGATATTCTTAATATATAATTTAATGCCAAAATGATATGTCATTTATAGCTGTGCATCAGCTGATGTAACGGTTATTGCAGCATCGCATGTTCTGAAAAATAATTCGGATATAAAAACCAAACATAATCAATTTAGAAGAGGAGATAAAGGATGGAGAATTTAAAATTTTACTTAATAACAGATACACATTATTTCAAGAATTCCTTGGGCGCAAAAGGAGCTGCCTATGATGAATTTATGCGATTTGAGCAGAAATGCTTTGCTGAAACGGAAGCTATAAACCGTTCTGTTTTTGACTGGCTGAAAAAAGCAGACGAGGCGGACATTGTGTTTATTGCAGGTGATTTGTCATTTAATGGCGAAAAGGAAAGTCATCTTGCATTTATTGAGCTTCTGAACGAGCTTAAAGCAGCAGGTAAGAAGATTTATGTTATAACTGCCGACCATGATTTTAAAAATGAGGATGACGGCTGCTTTGCATTTAAGGATAATGTACGTCTTGCACCGGATGCCACAAGACGTGAGGAGCTGTACGACTTGTATTATGATTTTGGCTTTAAGGATGCCATTGCGGTTGATAAACAGCATCTGTCATATGTAGCACAGCTTTGCGATGGTGTAAGACTGCTGGCACTTAATAATGACGGTGCAGATGACGGACAGAGAAAATTTGACGAAGCGCATATTAAATGGATAAAGGAGCAGACGAAAAAAGCTCGTGATGACGGTCAGATTATGTTTGCTATGAATCATTATCCCTTGCTTCCGGGTCAGCCGATATTCTCAGTTGTTCCATCTGCTGTTCAGCGTGAAAGTGATGCGGTTACAACCATACTTGCTGACGAGGGTGTACACTTGGTATTTACCGGTCATATGCACAACCAAAGTATCAATGTAAAGGTTACAGAAAAGGGCAATAAGCTTTATGATGTATGTACAGGTGCTGTAATTGCAGATCCTGCAGTGATAAGGCATGTTACAATTACGGATGATAATAAGGCCATTATCAAGAGCATTGAAACACCTGACTTTGAATGGGATACCAATGGTAAGGACTGCAAGCAGTATCTTTCTGATTTATTTGATTCTATGATACTGAATATGCTTGAGGATATGCAGTATAATCCTGAAAGAATTTTATCCAGGTTTGGTGCGGGGGATAAAAAGAAATTATTCCCTATTGTAAAGCTGGTCGGAAAAATTATAAATAAAATCACTATGGGCGGTGTATGCCGTCTGCTGTGGATAAAATGTGATAAATCCATCAAAAAGATGCTGCTGAAAAATTATGCTGCAGAGCTGGTGCGCGGTGTGTTTGAGGGTAATCAAACCTTTAAAGAGGGTACACCTAAGGGTGATGTTTTCCTCCGCTTTTTAAATCGTCTTAACCCGATATTTAAGAAAATAAATATTAAGACGATTGACGGCAGCAGGGCAGATTTGTTTGATATATTAAAGAATTCTGCCGGTAATTATGATATTGATGATTACAATGCGGTGCTTGATTTGTTAAGTTAAGATATAGAAAATCAGCAGGGAGAGTATTATGAAAATATTGAAAAAAATAATTGTTGTCTTGGCAGTATTGCTTGTGCTGGCAGGTGCCTGCTTGCTGATATATATTGTGCCGAGAAATGTTGAGCTTGCACCATTAAATCAAAAGGAGACAGCTGTGAGCGGTAAATATTCATTATATTTTGATTGTGAAAAAGGATGCTTTTCTGTAGCTAAAGGCGATGTGACCATATTTGAAAATGCCGTAAGTGCATATAAAGCAGGCGAAAGAATTATCAAATCATCCGATTACACCGATTTCAGTGCAGTGAGTGAGGATATCGACGGCGGCAAAAAAATAACAGTTAAAATGACCTCATCAGGTTTAGCCGATTTAGTGCAGTCATTTTATCTGTATGATGAAAAAGAATATATTACCACGCAGCTTTCCATTCAGTCACAGAACGGTGCGGTGCAGACAAATTATATTTCACCGCTGCTGATTGAAAATGGCGGTTTGCAGAACAGTGCTTATAAATGGAGCAATTCACTTGAGGTGCCCTTTGATAATGATGGCTGGGCACAGTTTAATGTGAAAAAGCTTTTTCAAAAATCAGTAAGCTACGAGGTCGGTGTTCTTTTTACACCGGATGAGGGCAGCGGTCTTATTCTGGGTTCGCTGGGTCACGATGTATGGAAAAGCGGTGTGTGCTTTAGCGGTGGCTTCGGTAAAATCCAAAAGGCAGAGCTTTATTGCGGTGCAACAGATCCACGCACCGGCACAGAGCCTCACGGTATGATAAGCGGCGAGACGGTTGATTCTCCATTGATGTTTATTGGTGTATATGATAACTGGAAAGAGGGCTTAAACGAATTTGCCTTGGCAAATACGGAAATACAGCCTAAAAGGAAATCAGTGACAGACCGTGTGCCGATTGGCTGGAACAGCTGGGGAAGTGTTCAGTTTGATATTAATTATGATACAGCTGTAGGCATATCGCAGTATGTTAAGGATAATTTGCAGGATGCTTGGCAGAAAAGCGGTTCTGATGTGTATATAAATCTGGATTCAGGCTGGGACTTCCTAAGTGAAGAGGAGCTTAAAAGCTTTGTTGAATATTGTCATTCCAATAATCAGAAGGCAGGTGTTTACTGGGGACCTTTTGTTAGCTGGATTGATGAAGAGGGTATGAAGAATACCTATGTTCCGGGTACAAATGATACGGTTACATATGAAGAAATCCGATTAAAGAAAAGTGACGGAACATATTACGGCAATGAGGTTGACGGCTGCTATCCTCTTGACGTTACGCATCCGGCAGTACAAGCTATGGCAGAAAGCTTTATCGGCAGATTTAAGGCAGCAGGCTTTGACTATATAAAGCTTGATTTTCTTGTTCACGGTTCCTTCGAAGGTGATTTTTATAATAAAGAAATTCAAACCGGTATTCAGGCATATAACTATGCTATGCGTAATCTTGTTGCACTGATAGGCGACGATATGTTTATAAATCTTGCAATGTCTCCCACCTTTCCGTATCAATATGCCAACGGCAGACGTCTTGCCTGTGATTCGTATTATCATATAGAAGAAACAGAATATACCTTGAATTCTGTTACCTACGGATTTTGGGAGCAGAAGCTTTATGATTATACGGACCCTGACCATATTGTTGTGTGGGGCAGGGAGGCAGATGCAACTGAGGAGGAGGCAAGAAGCAGGGTTACAAGTGGTGTGATATCAGGAACCAGCTTCCTTGCAGGCGATAATTTTGTTCATCCAAACGGTGATGCAGATGAGGCGCATAAACGCTTTGCAGAAATGCTTAAAAATGAAAATGTTATGCGTGTTGCCGGATTTGGTGGAATTTTTACACCTGTAATAACGGATGTGTCAAATCGTACGGCCAATATATTTAAACTTCAGGCAGACGGAAAGCTGTATATTGCAGTTTTGAATTATGATAATAAAAACAGAAAATTCAGTGTTGATTTAGAAAATAAAAAATATGAAGCCACCGAATTGTGGAGCGGAAATGAAGAAACAGTCAGTGGTGAGCTTGCAGTTGATCTAAAAGGGAATGACAGTGCGCTTTATGAGCTTGTTCCTATAAAATAACAGTAGTAATGCCATAAATATTTTGTTTGTGGCATTATTTTGATGTATTATGTATACCGAGGTGAATGATATGTTTATAAGCAGTGATAACAAAATACTTGCAGACGGCTTCAACTGGGCGGTGAAAAAAACACCGTCCTTTGTAGTCACAGGAATAAAAAATGGTGAAATCAACAAAGGCGACGGCAATAAATGGTATGGTCCTGATGGTGTTGTTCTTGATTCACCGACACAGCAGTGGGCAAAGCCTAAGGATTATATGCCTGCATTCTGGGCAGGGTATTATGACAGGACTGCTTATTATATCCGTGACTTTGTTCATCAGCTGGATGGTGCCTGTCTGCTTGGCTTGTATGATGAAATATTCAATATGTACTACACCTTTGCATCCAATGCGAATGAACAAACAGGCTGGTTTGCACCCTGGGCATTTAATTTTGATAACAGTATCTATTATATGGATACACCCAATTACAAACGCTTTGTGCGTGAGCTTACAGCACAATTTGAGCTGGTTGAAAAGGCGTATGCCTTATATCTTTTTACAGGGGATGAAAGATATATAAATGATGATACTATTTTCAATTTTATAACCAATGTTATGACAAAGCTTGTTGATTCCCTTGACGGTGCAGTTTTGCCGTATAAAAACGGAATACCTGAGGGCAAAGGTGATATTTTTCAGGGTACGTCAACCTATAACGAAAGGGGCTTTCATGCTGCTGAGGCAGGTGACAGCATTGGTGCAATGTATGCCGCTTTGATTGCTTTTTCAAACATTTTAAAGCTGAGGGGTAATGATAAAGAAGCAAAAGTACAGCTTGACAGAGCAGAGCGGTTAAAAGAATATTTTAACAAAGAATGGTCTGTTGTTTCGGGAACGGATGCCTTTGCTTATGCTGTTGATAATCTCGGCAATAAGCATTATGAATGGTATAAAAACGGTACTGAAATTCATGGCGGTGCCTCCTGCATATTTATGCCGATGAAGGCTGTAACCTATTCAGGCGAACGAAATGATAAACTGATTGACTATATTTTTGAAAAAGAGTTTGATGAAAATACAAGGGAGGATAACATTGAAAGTCTGACCTATCTTCCCGATTTGTTTTTTATGTATCATCAGAATAACCGTGCATGGTATTGGATGCAGTATATCTTATCTCAAAAGGATATACCTCACGAAAGAAAATCGCAGGGATTAAATGGTGATTATCCGGAAATATCCTTTACCATAATTTCACAGGTGGTTAACGGTTTGCTGGGTGTTTCCGTCAATGCTGTACAAAATGAAATAACAACCTGTCCTCATTTTCCTGCAGATATTCATTATGTGCGTGTTGATAATATTAAGTTTGGTGAAAACGATGTAAATATCAGTCTTTATGAGAATAAAGCCATATTGAAAAATAACGGCACAAAAGCGATTCAGTGGCATTGTAAATTTTATAGGGACGGAAAGGTGTTTTTACAAACAATAACCGTAGAGCCTGATGAAATTGCCGAGTTATACAGTGAGGAGAAATAGGTGTGGATATTATTAACTTTATTTTTAAAAGAAAATCTGTTGATTTTGATAAATTGACAGCCTATGGCTTTGTGAAAGAAATAGATAAATATTCTTATTCCACGGTGCTGTCCGGCAGTGGATTTGAGATGACGGTTACGATTACCGAGCAGGGTGAAATCGGTGCTGTTATTATTGACCCTGCTTTTAACGAGCCATATACGTTACATCTTGCAGATGGTGCAGTCGGCAGCTTTGTTGGCAGTGTTAAAGAAGAATATGAACGTATACTTACAGATATTGCTGATAAATGCTTTATACCTGATGTCTTTAAAAGTAACCAGGCAAAAGAGATTATTGCTTTTGTCAAGGACAAATATAACGATGAGTTCGAGTATCTTTGGGAAAAATTCCCTGATAATGCGGTAGTACGCAGAAAGGATAATAAAAAATGGTATGCTGCCCTGTTGACGGTGTCAAAGAGAAAGCTGGGCATTGACTCGGACGAAATAGCCGAGGTTATTGATTTGCGCATCAAACCTGAAAATCTCGAAGAGCTTATTGACGGCGTAAATTACTTCCCCGGCTATCATATGAACAAAAAGCATTGGTACACAATTATTCTTGATAGTACAGTACCAATTGAGGAAATCTGTGAACGGCTTGCTGAAAGCTATCGGCTTGCGAAATTAAAGTAAGTCTTTGTAATTATTTTTTTAATATGACTTTGTTTTTTTCAGAGGTGGTTAAATGAAAACAAGATGGTATAAAGATGCAGTTGTATATCAAATCTATCCAAGAAGTTTTAAGGATTCTAATGGTGATGGAATCGGTGATTTGAATGGTATTACAGAGAAAGCAGATTATATAAAAAATCTTGGTGTGGATGCGGTTTGGCTTTCACCCTGCTATAAATCACCGAATGATGATAATGGCTATGATATAAGTGACTACCGAGATATAATGGATGAATTCGGCACGCTTGATGATTGGCAGAAAATGCTTGATGCCTTTCATACAAGAGGTATTAAAGTCATAATGGATTTGGTTGTTAATCATACCTCAGATGAGCATAAATGGTTTGAGGAAAGCAGGAAGAGCAAGGATAATCCTTATCGTGATTATTACATCTGGCGTGATGGAACAGGCGAGGATAAAATGACACCGCCAAACGACTGGCAGGCTTGCTTTGGCGGCTCAGTATGGGAATATGACGAAACGACCGAACAGTTTTATCTGCATCTATTCAGTAAAAAACAGCCTGATTTAAACTGGGATAATCCTAAGGTGCGCAAAGAGGTTGAGGATATCTGTAATTTTTGGCTTGAAAAGGGTGTTGACGGATTTCGCTGCGACGTGATTACATATATTTCAAAGCCGGATAATTTGTATGGTGCAAAATGGGATGAGGTTGTAGTAGGTCATCACTGGAAGAAATATATTAAGGCTCTGTGTGAAAATTCGTGGAACAAATATGATACTTTGATTGTTGGTGAGGCAGCCGGTATTGATTTTGACACGGCCGGCGAAATTACCACGGAGGGTGAAAATCTCTTGGATATGCTGTTCCATTTTGACCATATGGAAGATAAGCCTGTTTGTGCCTATGATGAAAAAAGCACGGATTTGTCAGCCTTTAAAAAGGTTCTTTTTCATTGGCAGACCCTGTCTGAAAGTGCCTGGGGCGCCCTTTACTATGAAAATCACGACCAACCAAGGAGTATTCCGCGTTTTGCACCGTCAGGTGAGTTGAGAGAAAAATCAGCCAAAAGCCTTGCTGTCAGTCTGCTGTTTCAAAAGGGTACGCCATTTATTTATCAGGGTCAGGAGCTGGGTATGACCAATTGTCTGTTTTGCAAAGAGGACTATAAGGATATTGAGGCAGTTAACAAGCTGCGTGATGCCCGCAGTCTGCCGAATGGTGAGGAAGAGGAAAAGAAAGCAGAGCAGCTGCTGCAAAGATATGCAAGGGATCACGCACGCACACCTATGCAGTGGAATGACAGTGAGAATGCCGGATTTACAGACGGTGTGCCATGGATGAAAATAAACGAAAATTACACGGAGATTAATGCCGAAAAGCAGCTTGGTAATGATAACTCTGTGCTTAGCTTTTATAAAAAAGCCATTTCAGTCAGAAAGGCTTATGTGGATATAATCAGCAGGGGAGAGTTTGCACCTGTTTTGGAAAACAATAAGGATGTTTTTGCATTTATACGTCAATTAAAAAATAGAAGATTGCTGGTTATCTGCAGTCTTTCTCCTGATACAGTTTCGTTTCGTTTAGATGTTCCCTTTGACAGAGCAAGATTGATTTTAACGAATAGTGATATAGGTATAGCTTTGAATAAATTAATGACCCTGCCGCCCTGTATCTGTGCCGTATGGGAGATATAATTTGATATAAGGAATTTACAGTATGAAAGCAGATGTATACACAACAGACAAAAATAATAAACTCCAAAAGACTTTGGCTTATTTCAAATACGATGATAAAACAGAGAGTAATCAAGTTAAGCTGTATCCTCATATTTGTTTTCAAACGGTTACAGGCTTTGGCGGTGCTTTTACCGAAGCCGCAGGATATGTTTATTCGCAGATGAGTGATGAGGATAAAAATACATTTCTTCAGATGTATTTTGCCGACAATCATTATAATCTTGGCAGACTGCATATGCAAAGCTGTGATTTTGCACTTGATAATTACAGCTATGATGATAATCCGCTGGACAGTAAGCTCAATGATTTCTCACTTGAAAGGGATGAAAAATACATCATTCCCTTCGTGCAGGATGCAATTCATATTAATCCTGATATGCATTTTATTGCATCTCCATGGAGTCCTCCTGCGTTTATGAAAACGAATAACGATATGAATCATGGCGGCAAATTGAAAAAAGACTTTTATCAGATGTGGGCGGAAATGATTGCAAAATATGTTTATTTGTACCGAAATCATTATGGTATTTTTATTGACAGACTGACTGTTCAGAATGAGCCTAATGCAGTACAGATGTGGGATTCCTGTATTTTTTCTGCAGAGGAAGAGGCGGATTTTGCCTGCAATTATCTGCGCAGGGCGTTAAACCAAGCAGGACTTGATGACGTGAAAATACTCTGCTATGACCATAATAAAGATAAAATTATAGACAGGGCAGAGGCTGTTTTTGCGTTTGGCAATGCAGTTGATGTCATTGACGGTATTGCTTTTCACTGGTATTCAGGCGATCATTTTGAAGCTCTTGATTATTTCTCAAGGATGTACCCGGAAAAAGAGCTTTTCTTTACTGAGGGCTGTGTTGAATATTCCTGTTATAAAGACAAGAGCAGTTATGAGAATGCACAAAGATATTCCCACGATTTAATAGGTGATTTTGCAAACGGTACTAATGGAATGACAGACTGGAACTTACTGCTTGATGAGCATGGCGGTCCAAATCATGTTGGTAATTTTTGTGAATCCCCGATTATGTATGATACCAAAAATAAACGGCTTATCGTCAATGACAGCTATTATGCAATAGCACATTTCAGTCGGTTTGTAAAAAAAGGTGCTGAAAGAATATTGTGTTCTGCCTTTGGAGCGGTGGAAGCAGTTGCCTTTAAAAATACCGACGGCAGTGTCGTTTGTGTTTTGATGAATCCTTCTGACAAAAATATTGATTATATGCTGCGTATTGGTGATTTTACTACAGAGGTGACAATCATTGCGAACGGATTGCAAACCTTAGTTGTCAATCATTTTGATGATAATATTTAATATTGCTTCTGTAAAATTTAAGACAGGGACACCTCAGCTTTGCAGTGTCCCTGTCTTTTTATATGTTTTATAGTATTATTTCTATTTGTTTTCCTGTAATTTGCAAAGCAATCTGTAGGATGGCTTTTCATTGCCGTATAAATCTGTTGAGCCGTGGACGCGCTGACGCATTTTGTCCTCGCCTGCCTCACCGCAGTGTGTGCGGTAATCATTAAGGGAAAACCACATATAACCGCAGATGTTTTCGATTTTTGAATACATTTCAAGACGTTCCTTGAGTATTCTTGCTCGTTCCTGATCTCCGCCCTTAAAGTGCGGCTCGCAAAGTCCGAATTCCGATACAAGCAGGGGCATACCCTCTGCCTTTTTGCAGGTGCGTATCATATGGGCTTCAATGTCATCACTGGGCTCCCACAGTCCTAGGTAATCGTTCCACATTGCAATATCACCGTGCAGGGTTGCATCATCCTTATCCGCATTTTCGTTACGGCTTACGGAATTAGAAACATAGTTTGCAAGTCTGCGTGTGTCCAGTGCTTTGAAATAGGCAACCATAGTATCCACATAGTTTATGGTCGGCTCCGTTTCGCCGCCAAGCTCATTGCCCACACCCCAGCAGATAATTGATGGATGATTGGAATGAAAATACACCATTTCATCTGCCTGCCGTTTGGCTATATCAAGCTGCAGCTCGGTTGCTTGCTTAGGATAACCCCAATAGGGAATTTCCTCCTGAACAAGCAGTCCGTTTTCATCACACCAATCAAACAAGCTGTCGTCCTGCTGCCAGTGAAAACGAGTGAACACACAGCCTGCATTTTTCAGCTGCTTTAAGCATTTGATGCTGTGCTCCAGCGGTTCAGCCATACCAAAGTCAGGATGAGATCCGGGCATCCATTCACAGCCTCTGAGGTATATTTCTTTGCCGTTTAAAAGTACGCTTTCACCTTTTACCTCAATCGTTCTCAGACCTGTACGGATTTCATAATAGTCGTTATCTGTCTCAATTGCAATTCTGTACAGGTTCGGTGAATAGCAGCTCCATAATTTCAAATTTTCAAAATCAATTGTGAGTTCATTTTCGATGCGGTCAAAATGCTTTTTTATAACAGTTTTGTTATCAGAATAATCTATAATGCTGACTGTACCTGCCTTAGCCTTGCCGTCAAGGAAGGCAGTTTTAATGAAAAGATTTCCGCTGCATAAATCACCATTTACGGCATTGATGCTTTCTGTAGCACGGATATATTCCACTGCATCCTTTTCAGCAAACTGCAGTTCTGTCTTTCTGATGATTCCGCCATCATCCGACCAGTCAAAATCATCCTTGTGGGGCAGCATTTCATCCATATGTGTATTGTCAGCAATCACCTTGATTTTGTTATCTGCACCAAAAATAATTTTGTCGGTAATATCAAATTTAAATGGTGTAAAGCCTGAACGGCTGTGTTCGCCTGCAAAAGTATCATTGATGTAAATCCTTGCAGTATGATAAACCGCATTGAATGAAATAAAAGCCTTTTTATCCTTTAATGCTTCATCAATGCATATTGTGGTTTCATATTCAGCCTCGCCTCTGTGCTTCATAACCGCATCATCAACATTCCATGTGTGCGGTGCTGTAACCTTTGCTGAATAGTTCAGCGAATTGATTTTAAAATCCCATTTGTTTAAAGAAATATTATATCTCATATCTGTTCTCCTTTGGCAATGAATAGTAATTGATAGTGTGTTGCAATCTGGAAGGTATTGCAGTTTATGTTTAATGCCTGTTCAAATAATGCCTTGCTTTCTTCGGTTTTGCCTAAGCCGTATAAGCCAAGCGCTTTCATAAATAAGCAGTGCAGTCTGTTCTTTATATTTAAATCTTCTTCGAATACAAGCAAATCCGGCAGCGATACTGCAAAATAATCTATGGTAATATTGTCATTTATATGTGCATCTGCATAAGCAATCAGCTTGTTAAATCGGCTGCCGGCATTTTCAGTATCACCCAGCTTAGATAAAGCCATGCCCTGATAGAAAATGGTTTCAGGCGGCTGGTCGTTATAATACATAGCGGATGCAGGCTCGGATATACCGCTTGATGCTTTTATAAAGCATTCCCTGGCTAAATCCGTTTTGCCCTGCTTTTCGTATGCACAGCCAAGATAATAATTTTGTCTGTTCTCCTGAGCACCGTAAAGCTTTCCTTCACCGAGATTATGAGGATATTCAAAGGTTGAAAGCAAATAATCCTCATTTTTATTTTCAATTGCCAATGCGATATTGGAAAATAAATATTGCTCGGGAACCTTTCCT
>JAMPGU010000017.1 GCA_023663865.1 Clostridium sp. | reverse complement strand
ATAGCTGAAAAGATGATGATTTTAAGCAACACTGCGTTATGACACCTCAGCTTTATGTCCCCTTAACTTTATTTCTTAGTCAAAATATGCCAGATATCGTTTCCGACGAAACCGCAGGAACGATACAGCCTCTCCGGATTCGTTGTGTTACCAACCTTTCCGGATACGGTTGCAAAGTTAGCATTTTCCATTCGGCAAAGCAATTCATTGACAATCCATTTGCCGATTTTTCTGCCTCTGTATTCAGGTAAAACCTGTATCCATTCCAATATGCCTTCCTTTGCCTCCTTATCAAAATCGGCAATTCCGCATCCAACAATTTTATTTTTATTTGTCTCAGATACTAAAATCCATAAATTTTTATCGTAAACCTTTGTTTTTGTATATGATAATATTTGCTTGGTGCTTACAGATAAATCAGAATAAGAATGATTAATAATTTCAACAATCATAGGAATATCACTGATACATGCTGTTTTAATTGAAAATCCTTTTGGAGAGTGAGTATCAATATTATCCAGATGATGAATAAGGCGAAAGTACCTTTCATCGTGATAGCCGACTAGATGATTTTGATCAAAATCGTTATGGTGGACGATTTTTATATTTTTCGGAATTACAATATCTTTATTTTTCCAGTAAGGAATGGATAGACTTCTGCAAGGATTTTTCAAATATTCTTCAAGCTGCATTTTTCTTCACTCCTATGCTATATATAATAATTACCTTTATTATTTGATGTTAAAATGTTTCGGCTATGATATTACGGATATCTTCTTCAGCCTGCTGAACTTCGTAAAGAAATTCCCTTGAAGATACGCGCAAGGCTCCGCCGCCCAGGATTATCAGCTGTTCAAGTGCATCAGAGGTAACAACCCGCACCTTATGATTTTTTGCAAGTTGGTGGGATACCTTTTCAATATACAAATCGGCGGTTTCAGCCTCTTTAGTATAAACAATATTGATGTTGTTTACCTTTTCAACCTCACGGGTATTGCCCTTCACCTTATATGCATCAAATACCAAAATTACTTCGCATTTTTTATAGCCCTGATAATTGCACAGAATGTTTATCAGTGTATTTCTTGCGGCTTCAATATTTTCCTGTGCCAGTGCTTTGAGATTGTCCCAGGCAAAAACAACGTTGTATCCGTCCACAAGCAGATACTCTGTACCCTCATATCTTGGAGGACGGGTTCCCTTGTATTTTTTGTTTTCGGCAGATTTTGTCAAGGTGAAATGGTTAAGATTCGGATTGGCTGTTTTGTTTTTTATAGGACCATATGTTTGTTCAAAAATTTGCATAAGCTCCTTGTCCAGAGCAAAAAGATTGTTCTTGTCCTTACCAGCTGCGAAAGTTTTTTTCAGTTTGTTGTCATTGTAATCGCTTTTAAGGACTGTCATTGCACTTGGAAGATGCATATGACTTTTGACCTCATCCCACTTAATAGTATAGCCTGCACCATGGGAGCAGAAAACAGAATCGCAGGGATTATCTGTATCACTATCGCAGTTATATCCGATGCTTGCAATAACCTCCTCTGCATTATGGCAAGGCTCATATCCCTTTAAGGTGCATGCCAGTTTGCCCTTGCCGTGGGTGTACTGCATTACCTCTCTGGCATAATCATACATCGTTGAAACAGGTGCAGTGCCGGTTATGACTGAAAAATCATTTATTGTTTCGGGAGAATTAAAATTGCCGAACATACGCTGGATATCCGTCATGGCTCTGCCGATATTTTCGGTAGGTACTTCTAACGTGAATTCATAGATTGGTTCGAGCAATATGGAGTTGGCTGAGCGGAGACCCTGTCTTACAGCTCGGTATGTAGCCTGCCTGAAATCACCGCCCTCAGTATGCTTAGCGTGTGCCTTTCCCGATACAAGGGTGATTTCCATATCTGTTATGGGAGAGCCGGTGAGAACACCGATATGTGTTTTTTCATACAGATGCGTTACAATCAGCCTTTGCCAGTTTTTATCCAGTAAATCCTCTTTGCAATTGGTTTTGAATACAAGTCCGCTGTCCCTTTTTGCCGGTTTCAGAAGCAGATGCACCTCTGCATAATGTCTAAGCGGTTCAAAATGGCCGATGCCCTCTATCGTATCCGATATAGTTTCTTTATATATTATATTGCCCTTGCCGAAGGTGGCTTGAATACCGAATCGCTCTGCAATGATGGACTGCAGAATTTCCAGCTGAATATCTCCCATAAGCTGAACCTGAATTTCTCCAAGCCGCTCATTCCATACAACTTTAAGCTGCGGATCCTCATTTTCAAGAATTCTCATTTTTTCAAGAGCAGTATGAGCGTCAATATACTCAGGCAGCTCTAATCTGTAGGTAAGCACAGGCTCAAGAACAGGTATGCCTGTGTTCTTTTCTGTGCCCAAGCCATCACCGGGAAGTGTAAAGGTAATTCCGGTTACTGCACATATTGTACCGGCAGCTGCCTCTTCGGTTACATTGAATTTTTCACCTGAATATATTCTAATTTGGTTAACCTTTTCAGAATTCTTATTTTTGCTTGATTTCAGTATTTCCTTTACTTTAAGGCTTCCGCCGGTGACCTTTAAAAAGGTAAGACGCTGACCCTTATCCTCTGAAATCTTATATACCTTGCCTGCAAATTCACTGCTGTATTTTGGCATTTCGGTATAGCTGTGCAGACAGTCCAAAAATGCTGTAACGCCTGAAAGCTTCAGTGCTGAACCGAATAAACAGGGAAAAATCTTTCGCTCTTTAATGCAGGAAATAATATCCTCTTTTTCAATACTTTCTTTTTCGTAATATTGATTTAAAAGTTTTTCATCGCATAATGCAATATTTTCGTAGAATTCTGCTTTGCTGTCTGTGGCAAAATCCACACAGCCGTCGCTGAATTTTCTTTTCAGTTCATGTAATACTCGTGCCTTGTCCGCACCGTCCAAATCCATTTTGTTTATAAAAATGAAGCAGGGAACATTGTATTTTGAAAGCAATTTCCACAGCGTTTGGGTGTGGCTTTGTATGCCGTCTGCGGCACTGATGACTAAAATTGCGTAGTCCAGTACCTGCAATGTTCGTTCTGTTTCAGCAGAAAAATCAACATGTCCGGGCGTATCAAGCAGGGTGAATTCCGTGTCCATATATTTTAAAACAGCTTGCTTGGAAAAAATGGTTATTCCTCGGTTGCGCTCCAGAGAAAAGGTGTCTAAAAAAGAGTCTCTGTGGTCAACTCTTCCCAGCTTGCTGATACTGCCTGATTGGTATAATAAGGCCTCGGAAAGTGTTGTTTTGCCCGAGTCAACATGAGCCAAAACACCGACAACAATTTTTTTCATTTTTTCACCACGCTGTTCTGTTTTAAATTTGCTTATGCTTGTGCATTTTCTTTGTATTACAATTATTTATCATCCATACGAAATATAACAATTAATTGCTGTAAAGTCAATATTTTATATAAATATGTATAATACATTGTTATAAAAATATCTATGTTTACTATAATCGCCTTGGCAGGATAAACTATTACTGAGGTGATAAAATGGCAAAGCAAGGTATGAAGCGTCCTGAAAAAAATAATTGTCAGGCGAAGAACAGTTCAGCCCCTGTTCCTGAAATTCAGGGAAAGGCAAAGAGCGGTAAGAAGCGTGCCCGAGCAATCATAGCTGGTACGGATTCAGAAAATCAGAAGGTGTATCACACAGTCCCTTTTGAGAAGAAGCAGATGCAGGAAAGACCAATATCAGATGCGTATTCTGTTATAGATAATGACCTGGCAAGAGATAATCTTGAAAATGATATTACCGCTGCAGATCTGCAGGATTTATAATCGGATTTTATTTAGCTGTGTAGGCTCTTATTTACCAGAGACTGAAAGGAAATATATTTTTTAGATAAGATGAGGTGCAAGCCCCATCTTTTTCTATTTATGCAATAGACGTAAAAGCGTGGTTTTGTCTTGTTTCAAGGGTTTGCTTGTTTTATGCTTGCCTTGACAGTGTGAATAATGTTAGAATAACTGTATAGGCAGAAATGCTGAAATCAGAAGGGGAAATTTATATGATTAAGATTACACCTAATACTACGCTCAAGGAAGCAATGGTTAATCCGATGGCAAAGGATGTGCTGGAAAAACTGATGATGGCTTTGAGACTGCCGGCATCTATGCTTGAAAGCAGTATTATGAGCAAGATTAAGTTTAAGACACTGACGAAGGTTACGGCAGGCTTGCTTGATAAAAAAACAATTCAGCTGATTTGTGATATGCTTAATTTGGAAAAAAGCGAGGTTATTACCGATCAGGGTGAACTGAAAGAAAAATGGTGGAAAGAGGCAGTCATTTACCAAATCTATCCTCGTTCCTTTAAGGACAGTAACGGTGACGGTATCGGGGATTTGAGAGGCATCATTGAGAAGCTGGATTATCTTAAAGACTTAGGTGTAAATGCAATTTGGTGTTCCCCGTTTTACGATTCTCCGAATGATGATAATGGTTACGATATTCGTGATTATAAAAAGATAATGGAAGAATTCGGAACTATGGATGATTTTGATGCGCTGCTTGACGAAATCCATAAACGCGGTATGAAGCTGATTATTGATCTCGTTGTAAATCATACCAGTGATGAGCATGAATGGTTTACGCAGGCTCTGAAATCCAAGGACAATCCGTACCATGATTACTATATCTGGCGTGATGCGACGGATGGCGGCAAGACCCCTCCCAACAACTGGATATCCCTGTTTAAGGGCAGTGCTTGGAATTATTATGAGCATCTTGACCAGTGGGCGCTTCATTTGTTCTCTAAAAAGCAGATGGATTTGAACTGGGATAATGAGAAGGTTAGAGAAAGCGTTTATGAAATGATGCTTTGGTGGCTTGATAAGGGTATTGACGGCTTTAGAATGGATGTTATTAACTTTATCAGCAAAACGGATGGTCTGCCGGAGGCGAATGCTTTTCTTGGTGTGATGACAGGCTATAAGGGTGCAGAATACTATTTTTACGGTCCAAGGCTTCACGAGTATCTCCACGAAATGAGAGAGAAAACCTTTGGCAATTATGATGTTTATACTGTCGGCGAGTGCGGCGGAGCCGGCATTGAAATGGATAAAATGCTGACAGCTGATTTCAGAGGTGAGCTTGACACAGTATTTAATTTTGATTTCCTCATTAATCAGGGGCATACAAATTATGATTCCTATGATTACAGTCTGTATCGGGTAATGAAGGAATTTGAAAAATTTCAAACCGGGTATACAAATCATTGCTGGCCGGCTGTATTTTTTGAAAATCATGACAATCCCCGTATTGTTGCAAAGGTTGACAAAACCGGTGCTTACCGTGAGGATATATCAAAGGTATGCGCCCTGATTGAAATGACTCTGCGCGGTACACCATACATATATCAGGGTCAGGAATTATCTATGGGTAACGGCGATTTTGACTGCATTGACCAGATTGATGATGCCGAAGCAAAGGGTGTATATAACGAATTGCTTAAAAAGGGTAAATCTGCTGAAAAGGCATTTAAACGTGCAAAGACAGGCACACGAGATAATGCAAGAACGCCTTTCCATTGGAGCGACAGTGAAAATGCCGGCTTTACAACAGGCACGCCTTGGATGAAAATTTCAGGAGATTACCGACGCTTCAACGCTGAGGACGAGGCAAGGCGTGAGGACAGTGTTCTGAATTTTTATAAAAAAGCGATTTCACTCCGACGTGAAAATAAAGCATTGATATATGGTACGTTTATTAAGATAGATGATATTCCTTCACCGCTGTATTGCTATTTCAGAGAATATGGTGATGAGAGCTATTATATTGAACTGAATTTAGGCAAGACGCCTATGGAGCATCCGGTTGATACAAGTCAGATGACCCTGGTGCTGTCAACGAAGGGTGCGCCGTCATATAAGCTAAGGGCATTTGAAGGCAATATTTACAAGGTGAAATGAGAGGGGAATAAGAATGGCTGATGCACAAACATATACAAGTAAAGAACGTAATTTATACCTTACAGGTATGTTCGGTCAAAATATGATTTATAACATCGTTGCGACCGGATTGTACTATTATTTTCAAAATATTATCTGCTTGCCAGCAATGGCTCTTGGCTGGATATTTGCAATTGCCAGAGTCTGGGATGCAGTGAATGACCCTATGATGGGCTCCATTGTAGACAGAACCAGGACGAAATGGGGCAAGTGCAGACCTTATCTGATATTTTGTCCGATAGCAATATGTGCCATTACCTGCGTAGCGTTTTTAAACGGAAACTATGCCGTTGCAAAGCAGGCAGGCGATAATACATCTATGATACTGATTGTTGGCTGGGCAGCAGTATCCTATATTCTATGGGGTATGGCTTATACGGTGGGTGATATTCCGCTTTGGGGCATTATTTCCCGTATGAGTGAAAATGAAAAGGACAGATCTGTTCTGATTTCTCTGTCAAGAATTATTGCATCTATCGGGGCTGCTGCAGTGGTTGTGTCTATCTGTCCGATTTCTCAGGCAGTGAACAAGGCTATGAACCTAAGCGAAACAGACCAAAAGGGATTTATTATCATTGGCTTTGCAATGACAATTGTTGCCTCCCTTTTGTTTGAATGTGCCGGTATTGGTACAAGGGAAAGAGTTCCTGCATCGGAGGAGAAAAAGACAATGAAGGAAAGCTTTGCACTTATGTGGAAGTGCAAGCCCTTCAGACGACTTCTTATCAGCGGAATTCTGCGCGCACCAAATCAGCTGTTAATGCTTGTTGCTATGCCGCTTTTGTCTTATTATTACTGCGATGGTGATTTAACCAAGGCCTTTACGGATGTACATAATCTTTTGGTAATCATTATGATTGGCGGAGGCTTATTTGTAGGTCAGTTCCTTACAATGGCAATTTGCCCTGCATTAATTAAAAAGTACGATGTTAAAAAGATTTATAATCTGTTCAGCGGACTTTCCGCAATACCATATGTATTGATTTTTGTTGTGTATCTGCTTGCACCGACAAGACTGCATGAGTTTGGCTGGGCTGCATTTGACGGCTTGCTTTTATTTGGCGCAGGTGCCGGCTTTGGTGCAGTGAACGTTTGTCAGTCCGTTATGATTTCCGACTGTATTGATTATGAGGAATATCATTCAGGCTACAGACCTGATGGTGTGTTCTTCAGCGGACAGAGCTTTATTACTAAGTTTTCTGCCGGTGTGGCATCCATTATTTCCGCCTTTGTTTACAATAAGGTTGGATACACAGATGTTAACATTGCCGCTATGAATGAGGCAATAAAGGATGGTGCAAGCTTTGCTGTGGATTATCCTGATTTCTCAAAGGCGATGTGGTTTTTGATTTCTGTTCCGGTAGCAGTTGGTATGGTGATATCTGTTATACCTACAATCAAGTATGAAATCACCAAGGAGTCACACGATAAAATGCTTTCAGAGCTTGTTGAAAGACATAAAACAGAAGAGTAAATATTTTAAATCAGTCCTCTGCCGGCGGGGGGCTGATTTTTGCGAAATAGATTCGTAAGCTGATGCAATGAAAAATTATTTTAAATTATTGAGTTTTTATATTAGTTATGTTACAATTAGTGAAAATTGAATAAACTAATTGTAATTTATTAAGTGAGTAAATGGTATTTTAGGAGACTTTTATGATTCATTTAATTCCTGCACCAACAAAATATACTGAGGCGGATGGTTCATTTACATTTACAGATGATTTGAAGGTTAACAGTGCATTTACACTTCCTTTGCTGAAACTGGAAAGTGACGAAAACGGCAGGCTGATTATTCAAAAGGATGACAGCCTGAAAAGTGAAGCCTACAAATTGGAAATCACCAAGGATAATATTATCATTCAAGCCAGTGATGAAACAGGTGCATATTACGCCTTGCAGTCCCTGCGGCAGCTCAGCAGATATGAGCTTGGAGAAAGAACGGTCAGGTGCTGTGTGATAGAAGATGCACCAAGATTTAAATGGCGCGGTCTGCAGCTGGATTCCTCCCGTCATTTTTGGAGCGTTGCGTTCATAAAGAAATACTTGGATATTATGTTTATGATGAAGCTCAACGTTTTTCATTGGCATATAACCGATGACCAAGGCTGGAGACTTGAGATAAAAAAATATCCCTTGCTAACAGAAATTGGTTCCGTCCGAAAGGAAACACAGATTAACGGCTGGCAGTCAAAGGAAATTAGAAACAAAGAGTATAGCGGTTATTATACCCAGGAGGAAGTTAAAGAGCTTGTAGAATATGCAAAGGCTCGTTCCATTATGATTGTGCCCGAGATTGATTTCCCTGCACACTGTGCTGCTGCAATTGCTGCTTATCCCCAGCTTGCCTGTCGGGAGCTTAATCGTGATGTGCCCGGCTATTTCGGCAGTATGATTCCCGAAAAGGTTTTGGGTATCAAGGACTGGAACAGAACGATTTGCGCCGGTAAGGCACAGACGATTCAGTTTGTAAAGGATGTTATTGATGAGGCCTGCACGCTGTTTCCTGCTCCTTATTTTCACATCGGCGGTGACGAAGCACCTAAGGATGAATGGAAAAAGTGTCCTCACTGTCAAAAGACCATTCGTGAAAATGGTCTGAAAAATGAGGAGGATTTGCAGGGTTGGTTTAACAATTTAATTCTTGAGCATCTGAAAGAAAAGGGCAGACAGCTGATTGGCTGGAATGAAATATTGGCTGCCGGTAACCTTGATAAATCTGTTATTGCCCAGTACTGGACTCCCCAGAGGGATAAAAATGCAGAGAGGCACGCAAATACAGGCGGAAGCATTATTATGTCAAATCATCATTCCTTTTATTTTGATATGCCTTATGCAAAATATCCGTTGAAATATACGTATGATTATACACCTGAGAAATTCGGAGTGAATAAAGAGAATGTAAAAAATGTGCTTGGTGTGGAAGGTGAAGCGTGGACAGAGTGGATTGATACCGAGGAACGTCTGCAAATGATGGTTTATCCTCGAGTACAGGCACTCAGCGAGGTTGCTTGGACGGAAGAGCGCAATAAGAATTGGGCTGATTTTAAGGCTCGTCTTGATGCATTTAAGCCCTTCTTTAAGCAGCTCGGCGTGAATTATGCCGTTGATAAAATTTCTTTGCCGGCAAACCTTATAAGCAGATTGCATATCGCACGTAAATTCTTTACAAGCGATACGCACCTGGAGACCAAGCGCAATAAAATATATATTGATAAAGGAGAAAAATAATGAAGTTTGCAGATTTTCCAAAGTCAATCATTGATGAAAATGTTGACTACACTGTAAAAGAGATTACAAACGTAATCAAAAAATATGGACCCCGTGAGTCCGGAAACGAGAATTGCTATGCAGCACAAAAGCATGTAAAAAAAGAGATGGATACCTTTTGTGACGAAACACGTTTTGAATCCTATAAAATGGCACCAAAGGCATTTCTGCATTTTACAAAGCTTGTGTCAGCAGCAATTATTTTAGCTGTAGTTGTTTGTGCCGCTTTAGGCTTTGCAGGCGTGCTGCCATTCTTTGCGGCACAGTGCATTGTGTGCGGTGTTGTGGGAATCGGTCTTTTTATTACCGTAATGGAATTCCTTATGTACAAGCAGTTTATGGATCCGCTTTATAAAAAGGTTGAGGGACATAATCTTCTTGGTGTAAGAAAGCCAAGAGGCGAGGTTAAGAGAAGAATTATAATCAGCGGTCATATTGATTCCGCCTATGAGTGGAGACATATTTATTACAGCAAAAAGGTACCGCTTATGGGTCCGTTAATGGGTCTGACAATCGGCGGTGCGGTTATTTCTTTCCTTTTATCCATTGTGGCTATTGTGCTTGGTGCTGTTAAGGGTATGGATAATAACTTTGTGGTTTACAGCTATTTCTTCCATTTTGTAACTGCACTTGCTATGGTTACTCTTTTCCTGTTTATTGATTTTAAAACAATTTCTCCCGGTGCAAATGATAATCTTACCGGCACATATGCTGCAGTTACAGCACTTCGTATGCTTGATATGGCAGGTGTGGATTTTGAAAATACAGAGGTTTGCGCCATGATTACAGATGGTGAAGAGGCCGGTTTGCGCGGCTGTAAGCAGTGGGCGAAGGATCACTATGATGAATACATGAACAGCGGTGTAGAGACGGCTATTCTGTGCGTTGACACTCTGACTGATTTGGAATATCTTAATGTTTATAATCGTGATATGACCGGTACGGTTAAGCATAATCCTCAGTTCAGTCAGCTTGTTATGGATTCTGCTATTGAAGCAGGTCATGATGATTTGAAGTTTGCCAATGTATTCTTTGGCTCTTCAGATGCAGCTGCATTTACACAGGCCGGCATTACAGCTACCTGTCTTGCTGCGATGGACCCTGCACCGGCAGATTATTATCATAATCGCCGTGATAACTATGACAGACTTGTACCCGAGGCAATCAAAACCGGATATGAGGTTATTCTGTCAACCATTTTCAATTTTGATGAAAAAGGACTTAACAGCGAAAAATAATTTTTTAATCATAACAGTATTGATAAAAAAGACCAAGAGTACAAGGCTCTTGGTCTTTTATCATATTTGCACCACTGTGAAAATTTAACGGTTAATAAGTTTATCTAATTTGATAAATGATTATTATTCATTCTGTAAAAATATGGTCCCAGCCAGCCGTCTTCATGAGTTCTTGCATACGTCCAGGAGAAATCATCTGCGGTTATAACAAAATCACACCAGCCTGCCGTAGTATTACATAAATGAATTATATTCTGCTCAGTTAACCTTTTTGCATTTGTTAATTTGACAGCAATAAATTTATTGTCTTGAAAAACTAAAACACAGTTATTTTTATTGGCTTTATTGAATTCTTCTGTTGGATTATCACTGCTTTTTATAATATCATAGCTGAAAATATGCCATAGATATTTGTTGCATTTTCCACTGCTAACGCAAATATTTAATGCCCTTTGTCGTGTTTCTTTATTTGAATTTTTCGGCAGAATCGTATTTACCCATAACCTTTGATATTCCTTTGTTTCCTCATCACTTAACACTTCAAAGTTAATGCCCAAATTTATTTTTAGATTTTCCAATTCTTCGATAAGCCTTTTATTTTTCATTTTTGTGCCTTCCTCAATAGTTGTAGTTTTATTTCACATCAAATATTTCGTCATAGGATACATTTAATATTTCTTTGATTAGCTTGATTTCGTCGGGATAAATATGTCTTTGACCAACCTCGATTTTTGCAATAGCGGAGCGCGTGATATCACAGCCGGATAATTGTAATTTTGTGGACAAGGCTTCCTGTGTGATTTTCTTTTTTTCTCTTAATCGTTTTATGTTTTTTCCCAATTTCCTCTCAAACATATTGTTCATAAAGCTAACCTCCTGATGCACCTAAATAGGAGCAATTGATGTTGACTTTATTTTAACGGTATGTTATCATTTATTTGCACCTATATAAGTGCATAGTGCGATAAATACTTTTGTTTGCATTGCTAAATCAAATTATATATGTTACTATTTTTGTAAATCTATCAGAAGATTAAGGAATGGAACAGATAGGATTGGAGATTTTATGAAAGAGAATTTTGTTTATATGACAAAAAACTGGATAAGCTGGGATAAAAAAAGTCTTATCTGCTTTTTTGTCCGTGTTCCTGCTATGGTGCTTCAGCCTATCATAACAGCTTACATACCCAAGGCAATGATAGATTGCATTAACGAGGGTGTTACGGTTGGGCGATTAACACTGGTAGTAGCACTCTTGAGTGTTCTTGTTACGCTGACAACCTGGCTTACACCCTTTTTGCAGGAATTGTTAAACGGCAGTGCAAGGGTAATTCGTATGCGGTATGCCGTTATGGCATTTAACAAAAACCTGAATACGGACTATATCAATGTTGAAAGTCTTGATGGCAGAGAGAAAAATAAAAGAGCTATGGAGTTTTACCGAAGCTATTACTCCTCTTCAGCAGATTTTATTGAAACCTGCAATCAGGCTGTCGTATGTCTTATCGGTGTTATCACTTCTCTTGCCCTTATATACAAGATTAATATTGTTATGATATTTCTTATTCTGACCACCTGTGTGGGAGAATTCTTTTTGCTTAAATATCTCAACAAAAAGGAAAAAAGTGTTAAGGATGACCGAAGTCGTATATTTGTTAAATTTGATTATTACTATGCACTTAGTAAGGATATTACTGCGTCAAAGGATATAAGGCTCTATGGCTTTACAGATTATTTTGTGTATTCCATTGCACAGCTAATTAAAGGGTTAGAAAATATAACCTCAAAATATATGCATCAGAGTGTTAAGGTTGGAGGAACAAGAGCGCTTCTTAATCTCATTCGCGAGCTTGTTGCCTATGCCTATCTTACATATCTGGTGTGCCAGAACAGACTTTCTGTTTCTGATTTCATTTTTTACTTTGGAATCATAACAGGCTTTTCAAACTGGATTATTAATTTTGTTTATTATTATTCTAATATTGAAAGATGCTGTAACGATTGTGCCGCCTTTCGAAATTTTGTTGAAAGTGAAGAGGATTGTAAAAATAAACCAAGTGTTGATTTTAAGGATATTGAATCCATTGTGTTTCAAGACGTTTCCTTTACATATCCGTCTGCTGAAAAAAGCACCATCAACAATATGAGTTTCAAAATTAACAAAGGTGAAAATATTGCCATCGTTGGTGAAAACGGTGCAGGTAAAACCACAGCAATAAAGCTGCTTTGCGGTCTTTATTATCCGACAAGCGGGGATATATTGATTAATGGCAAAAGCAGTCATGATTTTTCTGCTGACAGTTACTTTGATTTGTTCTCGGCGGTATTTCAGGATTACAGCTTTCTGCCGATGACAATTGCTGAAAATATTTGTGCTTCTTCTTCGTATGACAAAGATAAGCTGTATACTGCCTTTGAGAAGGCCGGTATTATGGATAAAATTAATACCCTTGACAAAAAGGAAAATACCCTTATGGTGAAGGATGTCTACAAGGATGCTGTTGATTTTTCAGGCGGTGAAAAGCAAAAGCTTCTGCTTGCAAAGGCAATTTACAAAAATGCCCCTATTCTTATTCTTGATGAGCCGACGGCTGCGCTTGACCCGATTGCAGAGAACGAATTATATTTGAAATACAGTGAAATGACAGACAATAAGATATCCTTTTTTATTTCTCATCGTCTTTCCTCAACACGCTTCTGCGACAGGATTTTGTTTATAAAGGATGGTACCATAGCTGAAAGCGGTACCCACGAGGAGCTTATGGCACTGAAAGGTGCATACTATAGAATGTACCAAATTCAGAGCTATTATTATAAAGAGATGGGAGGCGATGCTGTATGAAAAAAATGAAAACAGTTTTGCTTGCATTTAAAGAAATGCATCGTCTTGAAAAACGATTGATGCCGACTGTAATCATTGTAGCAGTTGTCACGGCGGTTATGCCTTTTGTGAATATCTGGTTTACCGCCAAAATCATTGACCTGCTTGATTTGGGTGCAAAAATGAGTGCGCTTGCCATTTATATAGGTATGGCTGTGGGAATAAACTTTGCTTTATTTTTCCTGAATAATTACCTGGGCGATATGCAGTTTATGTACCGCTCCTTAATGTATAACAAGGAGCTTCAAAATATTTCATCAAAGCTGTTTCGTATTGAATACAAACGGCTGGAAAATGGTGATTTTAAAGAGCTTGTTCATAAGCATTCCGAGGCGCAGGACAGAGTGTTTTCCTCCTTTGTTCAATTCTCCTGGATGATGCGTGATTTTGTTTCGGGAATGATAACCTTAATCATTTCTGTTGTTATTATTTTACCGCTGTTTAAAATCGGCTTTGAAACCACAGGTGACACATATTTTGAAAAGCCGGTATTCCTGCTTACCATTTTTGCAGCCATTGCTGTAATGGTTGTTATTATTTTGATTGTTGTGCTGAAAATGAACAAGGCATGGTTTCAGGCAAGTGAAGAATATTCAAGGCTGGACAGAATTTTTTATTACTTCCTGAATATGTTTTCCGACTATAAAACAGGAAAAGAAATCAGACTTTACAAGGAGCAGGCGTTAATTGAGCATACAGCAACGGATAAGATTTTAACAGATGGTGAAAAGATACTGAAAAAGGCATCGCTCAACTCCGCAAAATCAAGCTCCTTTGTAGCAATACTCGGTGCAGTGGTTGGGTTTGGTATCTATCTGTTTATCGGTGTTAAGGGACTTTATGGCTTGTTTGGCATCGGCTCATTGGTGCTTTACTGCGGTTCCTTTATGCAGATTGTAAATGGTATCATGAAAATGGCTGTGACCTTTGGCAAAACAGAGGAAATGGTTCCCCTTGTAAATTATTATTTTGAAATCATAAACACTGCTGATGATATGAAATACGGCAGTGAGAAGCTTAACCTGAAGGATAAATTTGAAATAGAGTTTAAAAATGTTTCCTTCAAATATCCGAATACGGAAAATTATGCTTTAAGGAATGTAAATATCAAAATTGAAAATGGAGAAAAGCTGGCAGTTGTCGGAAGAAACGGCAGCGGAAAAACCACATTTATTAAACTGCTTTGCAGGCTTTATGATGTAACTGAGGGTGAAATCCTAATCAACAGTACGAATATTAAGGATTACACAAAGGAAAGCATAATGCAACTTTACTCCGTTGTCTTTCAGGATTTCAAAATCTTTTCAGCCACACTTGCACAGAATATCTCTGCAGGAGAGGAATATGACAAGGAGAGGCTGTTTGAAGCACTTGATAAAGCAAATATAAAGAACAGAGTGCTTAATATGGAGCATCAAGAGCATACCTATCTTTATAAGGATTTAGACAAATCAGGTGTGGAGATTTCAGGTGGAGAGGCACAGAAGCTGGCACTTGCAAGAGCGTTATATAAAAATGCACCTATTGTTATTCTTGATGAGCCTACTGCTGCACTGGACCCTGTTGCAGAGCATGAAATATACAGCCGTTTTAATTCTTTCACACAGAATAAAACAGCGATTTATATTTCTCACCGCCTTTCAAGCTGTGCTTTTTGTGACAATATTGCAGTTTTCGATCAATCAGAGCTGGTTGAATGCGGTACACATCAAAGGCTTCTTGATAATGACGGCAGGTATTCACAGCTTTGGAATGCCCAAGCGGAATACTATAGCAGGTAAAATTTTATTATCAGTTAATACAATTATCAAAGGCAGAGAATGAAGTTTCTCTGCCTTAATTTTTTTGGTTTTATTTATTAAATTTACGGCAATTCTTTTAATAGGTGAGATAAGAATTTGTCCGACGCTTTTGAAAATACCTGATGCCTTTTCCAAACAATACTTGCACCTATTTCCAGCTTTGGCTTTAATGGTACAAAGCATAAATTACTGCCCGTTGTGTTTATGATTTTGTCAAGGGTAAGCGCGTACCCAACGCCCTCCTCAACCATAATAGATGCATTGAAAACGAGATTATAGGTTGTTGCTATATTCAGCCTTTCCGTATCTGCTTTAAACCAATTTTGCAGTTCACTGCCAATACCCTGCCGGGAAACAATAAGCGGCTTATCCATTAAGTCCTCAATAGTGATAAATGCTTTTGCGGCAAGCTCGCTGTCACTGCGCATTAATACGCCCCAAGCGTTCTTTGACGGAATTTCAATACAGTTGTATTTTGACATATCAATATTTCCGAAAAGCAAGCCAAAGTCAATGAGTCCTTTATCGAGCTGTTCGTATACGGTTTGTGCATCACCGCTCTCAATGCAAAAGTGAACAAGGGGATATTCCGCCTGCAGATTTTTTGCAATTCGTGCGATATATCGTATCAAATCGGTTTCACCTGCACCGATATGAATGTCACCGGATATGGCATCTTCCGCCTGCTCCAGCTCCTTTTCTGTCTTACTGACTAAGTCTATAATTTCTTCTGCACGCTTTTGCAGAAGCACACCCTCTTCTGTGAGGGTTATGTTTCTGTTACCCCGAATAAATAATTTTTTGCCGATTTCGTCTTCTAATTCCATAAGCTGTTTTGAAAGCGTAGGCTGCGTAATATGTAACAGCCGGGCTGCCTTGGTTATATTTTCTTCTCTTGCTGCGGTTAAAAAATATTTTAAAACTCTAAGCTCCATAGTGAAATATCCTTTCATCCTTTGTATTTATTATATTGGTTCTAACTATTCCTGTCAACTATGGCTGACTATTCAATATAAGTATTTGCTATATCAGTGATTTGCATATATAATATTACTGAAAGGAGTATTATGGATTTAGAAGAATATTTAGAATATGTGAAAACCGAACAGGTTATAAAAGCAAATTCGCCTGCACATATGCTTATGCACAAATTGAGTCAGGATGCAATAAAGATAACCTGTGAGATAAATAATAAATATAATACGCCTGAAGAATTGAGAGCATTATTTTCAAAATTAATCGGCAGAAAGGTGCCTGATGATTTTGGATTGTTCCCTCCATTTTATACAGACTGCGGAAAAAATATTCATTTGGGCAAAAATGTATTTATTAATTCCTCCTGTCATTTTCAGGATCAGGGCGGCATTTATATTGGTGACAATGTGCTTATCGGTCATTGTGTAACACTTGCAACACTCAATCATATGCAGTCTCCAAAGGACAGAGGCTCAATGATACCGAAAGCAATTCATATAGGCAACGATGTTTGGATCGGTGCAAATGCAACAATACTGCAGGGGGTTACAATCGGTGATGGTGCAATCATTGCCGCAGGTGCAGTCGTATCTAAGGATGTTGCAGCCAATACAATTGTAGGTGGTGTGCCTGCTAAATTTATCAAAAATATTGAGGAATGATAAAGGATGAAAAAGTGCATTCTTTTACTGACAGTGATATAATTTCTAAATGGCTGTCATTCATATCGCGCCTTGTTTGGCTACAACAGGGGAATGTCGTGATTTTTAATTATTATTTGTAGCCAGAAAGGCTATGTGAATGAATATGGAAACAAAACTGAATTTAACAGCACAATGGGATAAGACTTTTCCAAAGAGTGACAAGGTTCATCACCGCAAGGTAACCTTTCACAACAGGTATGGAATCACACTTGCAGCTGACTTGTACGAGCCAAAGGATGCACAGGGTAAGCTGCCTGCAATTGCGGTAAGCGGTCCTTTCGGTGCGGTAAAGGAGCAGTCATCAGGCTTATATGCCCAGACTATGGCAGAACGCGGATTTTTAACAATTGCCTTTGACCCATCCTTTACAGGAGAGAGCGGCGGTGAGCCAAGATATATGGCTTCTCCTGATATCAATACAGAGGATTTTCAGGCGGCAGTAGACTTTTTATCTGTTCAGGAAAAGGTTGATGCTGATAAAATCGGTGTTATCGGTATATGCGGCTGGGGCGGACTTGCACTGAATGCAGCTGCGCTTGATACACGAATTAAAGCAACTGTAGCTTCAACGATGTATGATATGACAAGAGTGAATGCAAAGGGTTATTTTGATTCTGAGGACAGTGAACAGGCGAGATACGAAAAGAAGAAGGCATTGAACGCGCAGAGAACCGAGGAATATAAAGCGGGAAGCTATGTTCGCGGTGGCGGAGTTGTTGACCCATTGCCGGAGGACGCACCATTCTTTGTTAAGGATTATTATGATTATTACAAAACAGCACGTGGCTATCACAGCCGTTCCCTCAATTCCAATGACGGCTGGAACGTTACAGGCTGTATGTCCTTTATGAATCAGCCAATTCTGAAATACAGCAATGAAATTCGCAGTGCTGTTTTGATTGTGCATGGGGAAAAGGCACATTCCTGTTATTTCAGCAAGGATGCCTACAGCGATATGATAAAGGATAGTCAGTATGCAGATAACAAGGAGCTTATGATTATTCCCGATGCAGTGCATACAGATTTGTATGACAAGGCAGATATCATTCCTTTTGATAAGCTGGAAGAATTTTTCAAAGCAAATTTATAATATATTGTTATAAGCAAAGACAGGCAGTGTATCATTTGTTCACTGCCTGTCTTTTACTATGCGTGATGCATATTAACCTTAAAAATGCAAACATTATTTTTAGCAAGACAAATATTTTTTTTACGAGTGAGGTTTTAATATGTTTAAACATGAAAAACAATTATTCCATCCTGTGGAGGTGGAGAAGCCAAATCCACAGTACGCAGCACTTCTTCAAGAACAGCTTGGCGGAGCTAATGGTGAATTGAAGGCGGCAATGCAGTATATGTCACAGAGCTTTCGCATTAAAGACCCTGAAATCAAGGATTTGTTTCTGGATATAGCTGCCGAAGAGCTGGGTCATATGGAAATGGTAGCCCAAACAATTAATCTATTGAATGGTCATGATGTTGAGGCATCAACTGTTCCTGCAGGTGAAATTGAATCCCATGTGCTTCTGGGACTTAATCCCGGTCTTATCAATGCTTCGGGATATTCGTGGACAGGGGATTATGTAACCGTAACAGGAGATTTGTGTGCTGATTTGCTTTCAAATATTGCATCTGAGCAGAGGGCAAAGGTGGTTTATGAATATCTGTACAGACAGATTGATGATAAAAAGGTTAAAGAAACGATAGATTTTCTGCTGAACCGTGAGGAGGCTCATAATGCCATGTTCAGAGAGGCATTTAATAAGGTGCAGAACAGCGGTTCCAATCGTGACTTCGGAACAACAAAGGCAGCCAAAATGTATTTCAGTATGTCAGAGCCGTCCCCCGACAATAATCCTTTTTCTAAAACAGATGTTAATCCAATATCCTTTAATTGATTGTTATAGATATATAATGCCGTAACGAAAATGATAATCGTTACGGCATCTTATAGTAAACAAGAATATTTAATCCCATTCCTTTAAATCATTACTGAAGGCGACGGCGAGGGAGGCTGCGAAGATATAGTTATCCTCCATATCCCCGTGATAAAACATTGCGTACTTATAGCCCATATGCATTTCGCTTATATCCAGCACAAAGCCTGCAGTTATTCTGTCCTTTGCCCAAGGCTTGTTCTTTTGATTTAAATACACTGTGCCTAGGGAATTGAATTTTCTGAAATCCTTTGTTGATAAAAGATTTATACCGTTTTCTGGAGAATTAAAGATAATGTATTCATCTGCTTCCTTTATAACACATACATTTTCTCCGCAATCCGTATATCCCTTAAATTCCCAAGCTTTCATATCCTTTGATTCGCTGAAGGATACACCGTTCTGTTTAAAAAAGCATATAAACTTATCATTATCCTTTAATATGTATGGGTCAATCATTCTGCCCATTTCCTCTTCGGGAATATCACCCTTAACCTGAATCAGCTTGGGTTGGCTCCAGTTTTCAAAATCAGTTGTTTTCATCGTATAAATACGGGAATTCTCGTTGCCGTATTTTTCTCCGTTTGGTCGGGGATAGGTTTGAATACAAAGATAATATGCACCATTATATTCAATGATATTGCCGGGGGAGGAATAGTTTTTGGAAGTATCCTTTTCCGTTAATATCTTAGGCTCTGACCAATTTTCAAAATCCTTGCTTTTACTTACTGCAACACAAAAATATTGATTATCATTTTCATTGATTACAAGTGAAAAGAAAACATAGATTTCACCATTAAAAATATAGGCTGCAGGATCACGAAATGCATATTTTTCTGTCTGTGAAAATATAATTTGATCTTTTTCCATTTTAGTAACACACCATATAAATTTTTTGTTCTATTGAATTATAACGCAATTATCTGCAGATTACCATACTTGGATGGTAAAATTTATTTATATGCCTGTATTTTTACATAATCAACCGGGATTGCCGCATATCCTGTAATAACATATTTATAAATATATTTGTTATGTGAGGGTGAAGCTGATATGCATTTTGTAAATTACAACAGAGACAAGGCTGTGGAGTATGCAAAGAAATGGGCGAAGGCAAGAAACAGTGCTTATTATAATTTCGACGGTGTTGGCGGTGATTGCACAAACTTTGCATCGCAGTGTCTTTTCAGCGGAGTTGGTGTTATGAATTATGAAAAGGATTTAGGCTGGTACTACAATTCCCCCGATGACCGTGCTGCCGCTTGGTCCGATGCGGATTATTTCAGAAAATTTATGCTGAATAATAAAAGCGAGGGACCCTTTGGTGTTTCCGTTTCTTTAGAATATCTGGAGGCAGGAGATTTCATAAGCCTGAAAAATGATTCGCTCTATTATCATACCTTGTTTGTTTCAGGCTTTGCAAATGGTGTACCCTTAGTATCAGCGCATACACAGGATTCTTATATGAGAAGCCTCAGCACTTATCAGTATAAATCGGCACACGGTCTGCATATTATCGGTGCGAACAAGTATTCATAAAAATTCTCTTTACAAATTATCAATAGTGTTGTATAGTATTTGCGGATGGTATTCTGATGAAACCGTACCGTGCTTAATATTTTATTCATACTGTCTTATGATTATAAAACCTGAAGCAAACAGCGCTCGGGATTTTTGGGTATGCAAGAGGGTGGTATGATGAAAAATGAAAATTTATCAATAGGATTTATTGGCGCGGGCAGAGTCGGATGTACTCTTGGCCGCTTTTTTTATGAAAAAAATCTGAGGCTGTCAGGCTATTACAGCAGTACTTATGCCCATGCTGACGATGCCGCAAGATTCACCTGCAGTAAATCCTATAATACAATCAAAGAACTGGCAGAAGAGAGCCAAATTATATTTATAACTGTTCCTGACAGCTGTATTTATGAGATCTATTTACAGCTTAGGGAATATGATTTGAAGGATAAAATATTATGCCACTGCAGCGGTGCTTTATCCGCTGAGGTTTTTGAGAATATTGCGCTTACAGGGGCTTACGGTTATTCTGTTCATCCTGCATTTGCAGTCAGCGATAAGGATAATTCGTATAAGGAAATTTCCAAAGCATTTTTTACCATTGAGGGAAATGAAGAAAAAATGCCTGTAATGCAAAGGCTTTTTAAGAAGCTGGGAAATCCGTTTCAGATTATCAGTGCTGAAAATAAATATAAGTATCATGCGTCTCTGGTTATGTCGAGTAATTTGGTTATCGGTCTTTACCACATTGCCTCGGAGCTTCTGAAGGAATGTGGTTTTTCTGATTTTATGGCAGCAGAGGTGCTGAATCCGTTATTTATCAACAATGCGGAAAGCCTGTGTAAAAACGGATGTATGGATGCATTGACAGGTCCGGTGGACAGAAATGATATTGGCACAGTTGCCAAGCATTTATCTGTGCTGGAGGATAAAGACACCATAGCTATCTATAAGCTGCTTACAAATGAGCTGATAAAAATTGCCGGGCAGAAATATCCGGATAGGCAATATAATGAACTTAACAAATTGATTGATTCTGACAGGGAGTGTAATTGATATATGAAAAATACCGTTTTAACCTTTGCCAAGGCAAAGCAGGAGAAAACAAAAATTTCAATGCTGACAGCCTATGATTATTCAACAGCCAAGCTGATGGATGAGGCGGGTATAAATTCTATACTTGTGGGCGATTCATTAGGAAACGTGATGTTAGGCTATGAGGATACCATTTCCGTAACAATGGAGGATATGATACATCATACACGTGCTGTGGCAAGAGGGGCGAAGAATGCACTGGTTGTGGCGGATATGCCTTTTATGTCCTATCAAGCATCTGTGTATGATGCAGTTATGAATGCAGGCAGACTTATGAAAGAGGGCAGAGCCAACGCCGTTAAAATTGAGGGCGGTAAGGAGATTTGCCCCCAGATTAAAGCAATTGTTGATGCAGGCATTCCTGTGTGTGCTCATATTGGATTAACTCCCCAGTCCATTAATGCATTTGGCGGAAATCGTGTTCAGGGCAAGACAGAGGCTGCAGCAAAAAAATTGCTGGAGGATGCTTTGGCTGTTCAGGCGGCAGGTGCGTTTGCAGTAGTCATTGAGGCAGTGCCGGAAAAGCTGGCAAGCCTGATTACAAACAAACTTGATATTGTAACAATCGGTATAGGTGCAGGAAACGGATGCGACGGACAGGTTCTGGTATATCAGGATATGCTGGGTATGTTTTCTGATTTTACTCCGAAATTTGTTAAGAGATATGCCAGCCTCGGTGAAATGATGACAGCTGCATTTCAGCAGTATGATGCGGAAGTAAAGAATACTTCATTCCCGTCCGAGGAGCATACATATAAAATAGATGATGAAATTATTGAAAAATTATACTAATTTAAATTGTAGTTTAAGAGGTATTTGCTATGCTTAAAATTGTACATACAATAAAAGAAGTCAGAGAACAGGTAAGTGCGTGGAAAAAGCAGGGGATGTCCATTGGCTTTGTTCCGACTATGGGCTATCTGCACGAAGGACATCAAAGTCTTATTAAAAAGTCTGTAGAGGAAAATGACAAGACAGTTGTCAGTGTTTTTGTAAATCCGATGCAGTTTGCGCCGACAGAGGATTTGGAGAGCTATCCCAGAGATTTAGAGGCGGATGCACAGCTTTGTGCGTCAACGGGTGCAGATTTGATTTTTAATCCCGAGCCGGAGGAAATGTATACAAAGGGCTTTTGTTCTTTCGTGGATATGAACGGTCCTACAGCGGAGCTTTGCGGAAAGAGCAGACCCATCCATTTCCGCGGTGTGTGTACAGTTGTCAGCAAGCTGTTTAATATTGTTACTCCGGATAAGGCTTATTTCGGACAAAAGGATGCACAGCAGCTGGCGGTAATTAAAAGAATGGTTATGGATTTGAATATACCTGTTGAAATTGTCGGCTGCCCGATTATCAGAGAAGCAGACGGCTTGGCTAAAAGCTCAAGAAATACGTATCTCAATGATGAAGAAAGACAGGCAGCTCTGATTTTAAGCAAAACCATTTTTATGGCGCAGGCGCTTGTAAATAATGGTTTGACGGATTCAAAAGAGCTTGTAGCGGCTATGAAGAAAAATATCGAAACAGAGCCTCTTGCCAAAATTGATTATGTAGAGGTTGTTGATTTTGACGATATTTCCATTAAGGATACCATTACAAGCAATACACTTATTGCTATGGCAGTCTACATCGGTAAAACACGATTGATAGATAATTTTATTATAGAGTGAGAGAAAAGTTATGTTAGTGAATATGCTGAAAGGAAAAATACACCGCGCCACGGTTGTGCAGGCGGAGCTTGATTATGTGGGCAGCATTACAATTGATGAAGAGCTGTTGGAGACTGCCGGCATATATGAATATGAATGTGTTCAGGTTGTGGATGTCAATAATGGCAATCGCTTTGAAACCTATACGATTGCAGGGGAAAGAGGCAGCGGGCTTATATGTCTCAATGGAGCAGCTGCACATAAGGTGGAAATCGGTGACAAGGTAATCATTATGGCTTACGCTATGATGGATAAAAACGAAGTGGAAACACATGCACCAAATGTTGTTTTTGTTAATGATGATAATAAAATAGTTCGTACAACAAGATATGAAAAGCACGGATTATTAAAGGATATGAACTGAGGTTTTGATATGCTAAAGGGAAAAACAGTTGTTTTGGGCATTACAGGCAGTATTGCCGCTTATAAGATGGCGAATGTAGCAAGTGCATTGGTGAAAGAGGGCGCAGATGTCCATGTGGTTATGACAAAAAATGCAGTTCATTTTATCAATCCCATAACCTTTGAAACACTTACAAATAACAAATGTCTTGTGGATACGTTTGACAGGAATTTTCAGTTCCATGTTGCTCATGTATCCCTTTCACAAAAGGCGGATGTTATGATGATTGCGCCTGCTTCTGCCAATATGATAGGAAAGCTTGCCAATGGTATTGCCGATGATATGCTCAGTACAATGGCACTTGCCGCAGACTGCAAAATCATTGTTGCTCCTGCAATGAATACATATATGTATAAAAATAAAATCGTTCAGGATAATCTTGAAAAACTTAATGGCTACGGTTTTGAAATAATCAAGCCGGCTGTAGGCAGACTGGCTTGTGCTGCTGTGGGGGAGGGCAAGCTTCCTGATGAAGAAATTCTTCTTGCCTATATCCGTAAAGAGATACAGCTTGATAAGGATATGACAGGAATGAATGTGCTTGTAACTGCAGGACCGACTGTAGAAAAGATTGATCCTGTCAGATTTATCTCCAATCATTCCAGCGGTAAAATGGGATATGCTGTTGCTGAAATGGCTATGAAGCGAGGCGCTAAGGTTACACTTATATCGGGACCAACCCATATTGCTCCGCCAATGTTTGTTGATGTTATTGATGTTCAGTCCGCAAAGGATATGTACAACGCGGTTATGAATCATATTGAAAATTGCGATATTTTAGTTAAAGCAGCAGCGGTTGCCGATTATACGGTTGAAAATGTAAGTGACGAAAAGATTAAAAAGAGCAGTGCAGGTTTAAGTCTGGAGCTGTCCGGAACAGATGATATCTTAAAATCCGCAGGAAAATGCAAAAAAGAAAATCAGGTGATTTGCGGTTTTTCCATGGAAACCGGTAATCTGATTGAAAATTCAAAAAAGAAGCTGGTTGCGAAAAACTGTGATATGATTGTTGCCAATAATCTGAAGGATGCCGGTGCAGGCTTTGGCGTTGATACAAATAAAATTTCTATTATAACCAATAGCGGTATAAAGAATTTTGATGTGCTTTCTAAAAAAGAGGCGGCTCTTGAGGTTTTAAATCAGGCAGTTGAAATATATAAAGCCAAAAATGGAGAGAAATAAGTGATACTTGGGATTGATGTTGGAAATACAAATGTTGTTGCGGCATTGATGAATGATAGCGGTGTTGCTGAGGTCTGTCGCTATAACACTGCCAAGGAGGAAAAAACAGAATATCATAAAATGCATTTGCACAAACTGCTGAAAAATCATACGATAAGCGGTGTGATTGTTTCTTCCGTTGTGCCGGAAGTGAATGACTATTTAAAGCAGGCTTGTGCAGAGCTAATTGGTATTTCTCCCATATTTGTTCGTGCCGGACTGGTAACAGGTCTTGATATTAAATATGATAACCCTGACAAGCTGGGTGCAGATTTGATTGCTGCAGCAGCAGGTGCAGTCTGCAAATACGGCAGTCCGGTTATTGTAGTGGATATCGGCACGGCTACAACATTTTCGGTTATCAGCAAAAGAAATGAATATCTTGGCGGAATGATAGCAGCAGGTCCTTATACCTCAGTAAAAGCATTAGCCTCAACGGCCTCGCAATTACCTGAAATAGAACTGACAGTTACGGATAAGGTTATCGGCACCAATACAATAGATTGTATGAAAATCGGAGCTGTTACAGCACACGCTGCTATGATTGACGGAATGATTGAACGCGTAAAAGCAGAGCTTGACCTAACAGATATATGTGTAGTTGCCACAGGCGGTCTTGCAGAGACGGTGACCGCTGTGTGCAGAAGTAAAATCATTTGCGACAGCAATCTTATATTCAGCGGCTTATATCATATTTATCGTATGAATGTATAATGAATTATGCTGTATATAAGGAACTGTTTGTTAAAAACTAATGGGGAGTGAATTATTCACTCCCCATTAATTGCTTTTTGCCGGTGTTGATGCGTGAAGGCATCCGCACTATGGTTATTCAATTGCTGCTTTTTGTGTGTTTACTGCTTTTATTTTCTGATAAATATCATCACTGAATTTCTTTTGGCGGTCATAGGTATAAAGTCCGTTTTGCTCCTGCTCTATGTCATACAGCTGGGTATAGCAAAAGCCAAACATTTTTTTGTTTGAGATTAATGCATCCGTAAGACCGCAGTAACGCTCTGCGAATTCTTCGGGTGTTTTTACATCCTTGCCGTATCCCCAGGACTTTATGCTTGCGTCAGTTTCCCACTTTATACCGCCGTACTCACTTACAAAAACAGGCTGACCTCCATATTTCTGACGATTCGGATTATCCAGTAAAACGTGCTCATACAAAATATTATCCGTAACAAGCTTGTCGTAGTTGCTTTTGAAAAGTGCTGTGTCATAGTTATAATCATGCACATCATATATATCTGTTTTTACATGGAAGTTTCCGCTTGTGTCAATGCAGGGGCGGGTGGAGTCCACAGCCTTTGTGTAATCATAAACTGTTGACAAAAGTGCATCATACTGCTGTCTGCCTCTGTAGTCCCAAGTCTCATTAAAGGGACACCAGCCGACAATGGACGGATGATTAAAATCACGATTTACGGCTTCTGACCATTCTGCAAGGAATACTGCCAGACTTTTGGGTGACGAATAATCAAGTCCCCAGTTTGCATATTCACCCCACACAATATATCCCATTTTATCACAGTGGTACAAAAAGCGAGGCTCAAATACCTTTTGATGCAGTCTTGCGCCATTGAAGCCAAGTTCCATAGAAAGCTTAATATCATTTATCAATGCCTCCTCGTCAGGTGCTGTATAAATGCCTGCCTTGTAGAAGCCTTGATCTAAAACAAGTCTCTGAAAAACACTTTTTCCGTTAATTAAGAATTTAAAGCCGTCAAGCTGAATATCACGCAGTCCGAAATAACTGCTTATTCTGTCCTTGCCAAAGGTCAGCTTTATATCATAAAGTCTGCCCTGACCGACTTCCCAAAGATGCTTTTCGCTCAAGCTGATTTGAAAATACTTGCTCGCAGCAGCCTGGGCGTATTCTGCTTTGCCGACGGTTCTTCCGTCATACAGCACCTCGCAGGAGAAATCCTCTTTTCCTTCAAAATCAGCCCATAATGTAAGACCGCCGTTTTGCGCATCGGGATAAAGCTTAATGTTTTTGATATAGCTTTGCGGTGTGTACTCGATATATACGCTTTGCCAAATTCCCGTTGTTCTGGTGTAATCGCAGTCGTGGCTCTTTTTGCGCTCGCTCTGTTTGCCTCGTATAACCATAGGGTTATTTACACAGTCCTCACAAAGAATGAAAATTTCATTTTCACCATCTGACACCAGCGCTGTTATATCAAACTGAAAAGAGGTATAGCCACCCTTGTGTCTGCCGGCAGGCTTTCCGTTTACAAGAACAGTTGTTAAATAATCAGCTGCACCAATATGTAAAAATACTCTGTTATCCCCTTTATCAATCATAACCCTTTTGCGATACCATACCATATTGACAAAGTCCGTGTATCCGATACCGGAAAGGGTACTCTCTATACAAAACGGAACATTGATTTTATGGGTGTAGTTGTTTTTGTTATAAATATCTATGGCTGTATTTTCATCAGCTGAAAATTTATAGCCCCTTATTGCCTTTTGAAAACCGAAGTCCCATTCACCGTTGAGCGTTTGCCAATTCGGTCTTTCAAACTGTGGATTCGGATATTCATTTCTGTAAATGTGCATAATGATTTACCTCACTTTTAATTTGCAGAGCGTATCAGTCAGTTGTACGCAAATCTATATATCCCTCATTACGCAGTATAGCACATAGATATATTTGTGTAAATCATAATATTTACAGGGCATTGCGCCAATGCTTCTTTCATATACTTTACTATGAAAAAGAAAGACGTATTTTTACTTGTATTCCTGCTTTTTGCTGCATTGCTGTTTGTAATATTTTCTCCCGCTGCACGTGAAGGCGCTTATCAGGGACTTGTTCTTGCAGAAAATACAATCATTCCGAGTCTGCTGCCGCTGCTGATTATATTCCTGTTTATAATGAAAAGCGGTGCCAAGGACATTCTTGCTAAGAGTCTGGGCTTTATCCCTGCCTGTTTATTCAATCTTCCCAGAGTTGCAATGCCAGCAATTTTCTTCGGCTTGGTGGGTGGATATCCTACCGGTGCAATATTGACAAATGAGCTTTTGCAAAATGAAGAGATAGATATTAAGCAGGCGCAGATTATGCTTCGATTTAATGTGTGCGGCGGCTGCGGATTTATCATAACCGCTGTAGGTACAGGCGTTTTGAAAAGTCAGCGTGCAGGATTAATCTTGTTTGCTTCTGCGGTTATATCCAATACGATTATAGGGATTGTCCTGTCCTTTTTCAAAAAACGGACAAAAAATGAATACTATTCCTATACAGCAGAAATAAATGCCGGTGATGCACTGACTGCCTCGGTTTCAGGTGCTGTTCATTCTGTGCTGAATCTTACAGCGTTTATTATTTTGTTTGGCAGTATCAATGCGGTTTTGCCGCTTCCGGATTACATACAGCCGGTGCTGGAAATTACCGGCGGCATTTGCGGAGACAGCAGCTTCAGCCTTGCTGAAATAAGCGGTTATTTGGCATTCGGGGGATTATGCGTTCATCTCCAGCTGCTTCCTATTCTATTGCAGGCTAAGATGAAATACTGGGATTTTTTGTTATCCAGAGTGATAGGTGCGCTGTTGTCGTATGCGGTTACAAAATTGCTTTGTATTATCTTCCCGGCAGATGTCAGTGTCTTTTCGAATACCGGTGAACAGCTGTCCGCTTTTTCCAGTATAAATTTAAGCTTGTCCTTTTTGCTGGTTGCAGGTTCTGTTGTTTTGGTGCTGGATATAAGCTCACGCAAAAGAAGTCTTGACAAATAAAAAAAATTTGCTATTATAGTATTGTCAAAAGGGCAGTTCGAAACCATCCTGCCCGATAATTCTGATAGGTCTTATCAAATCAAAACTAGGGAAAGGATACTGTAAGTGCGCCCTGGTGGTGCACTTTTTTTGTTGCCTTATGGATAGATACAGTGTTATAAAATATAAAAATCCAAGAGAAATTGTGCTTCTTCGAGGGCGGGGCTGTGTTTATAAAAAATGTCGCTTTTGCGATTATCATATGGATAAATGCAGTGACGAGAATGAAAATTTCAAGCTGAATCAGGCTGTGCTTTCTAATGTGACAGGTGAATATGGGGATTTAGAGGTTATCAACAGCGGATCTGTATTTGAGCTTGATAAAAATACGATACAGCTTATAAAATCTGTTTGCCTGGAAAAAAACATAAAAACGATTCATTTTGAAAGCCATTATCTTTTTGATAAGCATATACCAAAGCTTAGACAGGAGTTTAAAGACTTTGATATTAAAATGAAGCTGGGGCTGGAAACCTTTGATTATACGCTGAGAGAGCAGGTGCTGAATAAGGGTATTCCTCAGAAAAATCCCGAGATTATTGCAAAGAATTTTGACGAGGCTAATTTTTTGTTCGGTATTTCGGGACAAGATGCTGCCTCAATGCATCGTGATATTGAACTCGGTCTTACATATTTTGAGCGTATTTGTATTAATATAATGTGCTGTAATACAACGGATGTTGTTCCGGATCAGGCTGTTATTGACGCGTTTAAAAAGGATGTGTATCCCAAGTATAAGGATAATGACAGAGTGGATATTTTGATAAATAATACTGATTTTGGAGTGGGTGATTAAATATGATTAATGAGCTGTTGTTAGCAGGCTCGGTAGTTTTCATATTCGGTATGGTGCTGCTGGCCTATAAATTCTTTGGCAAATCGGGCTTGTATTGTATGTCTGCAATTGCAACCGTGCTTGCCAATATCGAGGTTGTTATACTGATTCATGCTTTTGGAATGGAGCAGACACTGGGCAATGTGCTTTTTGCTGCAACCTTTTTAATAACCGATATAATGAGCGAATGCGAGGGAAAAAAAGAGGCGAACAGAACTGTTGTAATCGGTGCTTTTTCTTCCGTGTTCTTCCTTCTGCTGTCGCAAAGCTGGCTGCTTTATAAGCCCAGTGAAAATGATTTTATCTTTGATTCTATGAGGTCTGTGTTTGCGAATACACCGCGGATGATTCTTGCGTCATTGGTTGTATATGCAATCAGTCAGCTGTTTGATGTATGGCTTTATCACAAGTGGTGGGCGTTTACAGAAAAGAAATTTGGTGACAAGAGAAAGTATTTGTGGCTCAGAAATAACGGCTCAACGCTAATCAGCCAAATACTGAATACACTTCTGTTTACCTTGTTTGCATTCTGGGGTACCTACGATGTTAAAACACTTATATCCATATTTGCATCAAGCTATATTATTTATATTGCCACAAGTCTGCTTGATACACCGGCCTTGTATCTTGCAAGAAAAATTCATGATGACAAAGTGAAAAAGCAAAAATAATAACATAAAAGGAGCTGTGAAATTTTACAGCTCCTTTTGCTATGTATATATTATATTTTATCCTTATATCTTTCAGCGGTGATTACGCCGTCGTTAACATTCAGTCTGCATATACGGGCATTTCTTGCATCAAAGGCGTTGGCGTTCAATCCGTCATTATAATCTCTGGCGTGATAGATTGCGTACCATTGACCGTCTTCCTTAATCATTGAATGATGACCTGTGCCCTCCTCAAATTCATTTGCGGAAATTACAGGATGGTAGGTATCCTTGTCAGGATATTTTTCAAATTTGATTTTTCTCAAATCTGTTTCATCGGTCTTTGCTCTTGCATAGCCTATATAATAGGTTGGCTGTTCAAAGCAATTGCCGGAATACATAACATATTGCCAGTCACCCTCTTTAAAATAGAAAGCGCCCTCAATTGTGTGCCAGTGCTGTCCCTTTTTGTATCTGTCACGTCTGTAAATATCCTCATCAAGGGTTGGCTTGATTACGACTGCAGGATTTCCCTCTACGTGATACGGGTCAATTAATTTGTCAACGGCGATATATGTTCCGATTCTGTCACCCTCAAAGCTGTTGGTGGAATAGAATATAAACAGGCCTGATTCATTCTGCACAACGTGAGAGTCGATAGAAAATGGATGAAGCAGCTGCGTTGTATTGGTGAAGGGTCCAAGGGGATTATCTGCTTCGGATACGAACATGGCACCTCTGTGACCGCCCTTGTCAGGTGTGTCGTTATATATTTCTATAGAGTTGTACATATAAAATTTGCCGTCAAGCTCAATCACACTGGGCGCCCAAAAGGCTTCGTGATTCGGTACGGTCATTACCATTCCGTAATATTCCCAGCCATCAAGCAGATTGTCTGATTGGTAGGCATAAACTCCATCGTGTCCTGTAGTGTATATATAATATCTGCCGTTTGATTTTAATATAAATGGGTCAGCCTGACCAATATAGTTATCTTTATCAATTTTTAAAAGATGCATAGCCGCCTCTCCTTAACCTTTTTTATTGGCAGTATTATACTACAGACAAATATAAAAATACAACAGGAATTTAGTATTTTTTATTGATTTTTTTGCAAAGGTAAAACCAGGAGCAGTCACTGCAGATTTCTTCGGGTGAAAGTGGTTCGTTCTTTTCCAGCTTTTCCTTTACAAGAGCATCATATTTGGATACCTTTTCTTCATCCCTGCAGCTTCCGTTTTTATTGTTCGGACAGCATTTGCAAACGTCATCGCAGCTGTCAACCAATGTGTAATTATTGCTTTTAAGCTCTCTTTTTATTTTTTGCAGATTGTTGCAGAATGCTTTGCTGTAGCCCTCTCCTTTATAGCGGGGGATACACATTAAATGGTGATATCTTATTTTTATCATTTTACAAATCTCTTCAGTTTGTTTGCTAAAACTGCAGCAATTATAATTTTTACAGCATCGGGAATTAAAAAGGGAATAACACACCAGCCAAGGATTGTTCCGATGGTTGCAGGTGTATTCTCCTTTGCATAAACCAATGCAAACCAGCCTGTTCCGAAAGCGTAGCAAACGAGAATGCCGATTACCATAGAAATAATAAGCGGTACAAGCTTGCCTTTAAATTTGTCTGATGCAAAGCCTACAATCAGTGCAGTGAATATAAAGCCGATAATATAGCCGCCGGTTGAGCCTGCTATAATTCCTATTCCTGCTGTAAAGCCCTGAAAAACAGGTATGCCTATTGCTCCGAGAATGATATAAACAACAGTGGCAATTGTGCCTCTTTTCATTCCGAACAGGGAGGATATGAGGCAGATGCCCATTGTCTGCAGTGTGATAGGTACAGTCAATGGAATTGAAATCCAAGAGCAAATCGCAATTAAAGCGGCGGATAAACCGATATAAACAATATCAATGGTTTTAAATTTCTTTTTATTATCTGACATATGATTGACACTCCTAACATTGTTTTTTAGAATTATTAACGAAAACGTCAATATTGTCAACCAAAATTTTAACAAAGGTTTACAATTAGGGTAATTATTAAATATTTATTAAATTTTGCATAAAAATTATCAACGAATATATTGAAATCTGTTGAATATTGTTATATAATCATTTCAACTATTAAAATGTAAGATGGGAAAGATTCGGGTTTACCGTACTTTGCTCTTTTCTATCGGTAAGAGGTATTTTGATGAAAAAGGTATTATCTATTATTCTCAGTATAGCAGTTGCCGTTACAGCTATGGCAGGCTTTGCAACTGTAACCTATGCAGCAACAAGAAGCTATACCAGCGGTAATTTGAGCTGTACCCTTGATACCGATACAGGTTTATTCACTGTAAAAGGTAATGGCAGCGGTGCAAATTACACATCTTCTAATGGTGCGCCATGGGCATCCGTAAAAAGCAGTATTAAAGATATTGTAATTGAAAGCGGTGTTAAAAATATCGGTGCATACTGGTTTTACGGCTGTACAAGCCTGAACACGATTATTTTCAACGAAAACAGTACGGTTGAGGAAATTGGTCAGTACGCATTTTATGACTGCACAAATACAACCTTTTGGCTTAATCTCCCTGAAAGTCTTAAAACAATTGGTGCAAATGCATTTAATAACACGGGCTTTAACTGGGTAACCTTTGATTCACCAAAGGTATCGGTACAGACAAATTCATTCGGTCAGACAGGCTGGGCACAGTTTTCCGGTATAACAGGAAGCGGTGTTTCAGATTTTGTTAAGGCAGGTAAGAATTTAGGATATAACTGGAGATATCTCTGTCTCAGAGACCACGTATATGCAATCAGCGAGCATGTGGATGCAACCTGTGCAAACGGTGGATATAACATATTCAAATGCACGGTTTGTGATGCGGATACAGTTACCGAAAATATTGATGCATTAGGTCATAATTTCACAAAATCAACAGCAACAGGCAATGGCACATTTGCTTATGTATGCTCAAGATGTAATGCCAGAAATCTTGAGGTAAGTGCCCTCAGTCTGCTTAGCAATTTCTATAAGGCAATCAGCCACGATAACGATAACACTGCTTATAATCAGTCAAACTATGACAGCAGCTTTGACGTACTGCTTGACGGTTATATTAATGCAAAAGACTTTATCTTAATTCAAAATGAAGCAAACAAAATTAATGTTACAAATAAGCAGACTACAATTGATACCAATACGACATATCAGACCATTGAAGGCTTTGGTGCTTCAGGCTGCTGGTGGGCGCAGGATATCGGACGCTGGAATGACGAGCAGATTGACAGAGTAACCGAGCTTCTTTACGGTGAGGAAGGCGCAGGACTTGATATTTACCGTTACAATTTGGGCGGCGGTTCAGAAAATGATACTGCAATCAGTGACTGGAGAAGACGTGCCGAGGATTTCCTCTCCTCATCAAGCAATATCAATGATGCATCTACATATGACTGGAATGCAGACGCTGCTGCACAGAGAGTGCTTGCTTCTGCACAAAGAGCAAATAATGATTTAAAGCTGACCTTGTTCTCTAATACACCTCCTATTTCAATCACAAAGAATGGCAAGGGCTATTGTGACCCACAGACCAGTAAAACAAATATATTGGGCAAAAAGACTGTAACCTTCAACGAAAATCTTGACAGCAGTAATTATCAGTCCTTTGCGAATTATGTTGCAAACTGCGCAGAGCATTTCATTGATATGGGCTACAATGTAACCAATGTGTCACCAATCAATGAGCCGGGCTGGGCATGGGACGGTCCTTCACAGGAAGGCTGTCATTACTCTGCTACATCAGCAAGAGATTTCTACAATAAATATATGATTCCAACCATTCAGAGCAGAGCTAAGCTTAATAACAAGGTTGATGTTTCTGTATGGGAATGTGAGCAGCTGCAGATTGATTCAAGAGATAACAATGATAACTACTATAAAAAGTTTTTACCGAATATGTTCTCTTCCTATAATGGATATACAAACAGCACGAAATACGGAAATAATAACGCAAATATCAGAAGTTATGTTGACAGCTTTGACACTCATTCATACTGGGCAAGCACTGATGAAAGAAAGACAACAGCAAGCGACATCAGCGGCAGTAACTATTCTGCAATCAAGAAAGTACGCTGCACAGAGTACTGTCAGATGACAAATGACGGCAGCTCAGGCTGTTACAATTATCATACACAGGTTGGTCAGTATACTGACGGAAATGGTATGAGTATGTATTACGGTCTCGCACTTGCTGACATTATGTATCAGGATTTAACTATACTGAATGCGGTTGAATGGGATTGGTGGACTGCTTGCAGCGGTGGTATTTATCCGGACGGACTTGTTTATGTTGACTACAATGACCCGAACAATATCCAGACAGCAAAAAGACTTTGGGTAATGGGTAACTATGCAAGATTCATTGAGGAAGGCGCAAAACGTGTTGCAGTTACAACAGGTTCAAACTTTGGTAAAAATCTGCAGACTGCAACTACCTATGGCGACGACAAATCAAATTATATTGAGCAGACTGCATATGTAAATCCGGATGGTTCAGTAGTTGTTGTTTATATCAATAATTCAGATACAGATGAGTATACAAGCTTTAACGGTTATTCAACTTTGGAAACTTATGTTACCGATGAGAACCATGACTTAGAGCTTTATCAGTCAGGAACTGCAGAAAACAGAGCAGTATACATTCCTGCAATGTCTGTTACAACCGTTGTACTGAATAAATAATGATAATATCAAATGGCATTCCGTTAAGAATGCCATTTTAGACTGTCGATAAAGTGGACTGAACCACGCCTAATTAATAAAGATTAACATCATTAAGCCTCCCTTGTAAAAGAAAGATGGCAGCATTCATTGCTGACGGAGGAATTTTAAAAATGGCTTAACCTTAAATGGTTAAGCCATTTTTGGCGTTTTCCGTCTTTTGTTCGGGGGCAGTACCATCGTACAGCTCCCACTCACAAAATACGAAATTCAGCTCCATTTCTCGAAGTCTCCCAGCGTGTAGAAATTTGTTCTTATACTTTTTCTACACGCTGAAATGGCATTCTTAGCGGAATGCCATTTGTTTATTTTTCACAAATTATTTCCATTATTTTTTACATAGTACTTGGTTGAAAAAATCGCTTCCCTAATGTACAATTATAGTATCATATATGAGAGGGGACTTTTTTATGGATAAGCCGATTTATACAATTACAGCAAAGAATGACGAGAGGGTGTTTATTCATGCAATGCCCGGTCATTTTATATCTGCCTCATCTCATCTTAACTATTATGTAGGTACATCCGATATCAAGCATAATCACGATGTGTCTGTGGATGCTGCCATGCTTTTAGCCAGATATTACATAGAGCGCAACATTAATGTTGATACCGTTTTGTGCTTGTATGAGACACAGGCATTGGGCGCATATCTTGCACACGAGCTTTCACGTCCGAATATGCTGAACCCGAATCCGGGCAATAAAGTGTACGTTCTCGGCTCTGAGTATGATTCTTCGGGAAATCTTATCTTCCGTGACAATCTTAAAAAGCTAATCAGCGGACGAGATGTGGTTATTTTGATTTCCTGTATTACCAGCGGTAAAACGGTAGCCCGTGCTATGGAAAGTGTCAGCTATTACGGCGGAAGAGTTACAGGCGTATCCTCTATCTTTTCTGCAACCGAACGTGTTGAGGGAATTGAGGTTGATACAATTTTCACGAAGGATGATGTTCCGGGCTATGAGGCATATTCTCCTCACGACTGCCCCCATTGCCGTAATGGTGAAAAGGTAGATGCTATAGCAAACGGATACGGTTATTCCTTGCTGTAATATCATTTTAAACTCGATATTCTAATATTCATTTGATATAAATTGCATTATAAGTCAGGTGCGCATAGTATACATTGTAAGCAAGAATAGAATTCTGCTTGACAAATGATTTATATTTGTTATAATATTAGTACAATTTAATAGTACCCAAATAAAGACTGTGAAGCAGAAAAAGACCTTATAGTTTCGTTTTAGAGAGTTGACGGCAGGTGAAAGTCAATACAGATTATATGGTGCATAGCTCTCTGCGGAGTTGCTGTTCTGAATAGGTAATGAATAGGAACAGCCGTGTTGCTGCGTTAATGGCAAAGGCATTGATTGATGCTAAAGGGCAGTAGCTATTACTGCTGAAATAGGGTGGTACCACGTAGCTTATACGTCCCTATACAACTGTGTATAGGGGCTTTTTTATACCTCCTATACAAAATTGAAAGGAGATTGATTATTATGAAAAAAGGGTATGAAAAGTATATTGGCTTTAAACCAATTAATATTCCGGACAGAACCTGGCCGAATAACACCATTACAAAAGCACCTGTTTGGTGTTCTGTAGATATGCGTGACGGCAATCAGGCTCTTGTTGATCCTATGAATTTGCAGGAAAAGCTGGAGTTGTTTTCTACACTGGTTGAAATCGGTGTTAAGGAAATTGAGGTTGGCTTCCCATCTGCCAGCGAGACGGAATATGAGATTCTGAGAACATTGATTGATGGCGGATATATTCCTGATGATGTAACCATTCAGGTGCTTGTTCAGGCAAGACCGCATCTTATTAAAAAGACATTTGAGGCGATTAACGGTGCTAAAAATGTTATTGTGCATTTTTACAATTCTACATCTACTCTGCAGAGAAAGGTCGTTTTCAAAACAGATATGCAGGGTGTTATTGATATTGCCGTTAATGGTGCTAAGCTGATTTATGAGCTGACTGAGGAGCAGAAAAAAGCAAATCCTGATACGAATATTCGTTTTGAGTACAGCCCTGAAAGCTTTACAGGCACGGAAATGGATAATGCTGTTGAAATTTGCAGACAGGTTATGGAGGAGCTTCATATCACTAAGGAAAATCCGATTATCCTGAATCTTCCGTCAACCGTTGAGGGCTCAACACCGAATGGCTATGCTGACCAAATTGAATATTTTTGTCGTCACTTGCCAAACCGTGATGCAGCTATCATTTCCCTTCATCCTCATAATGACCGAGGCACAGGCGTGGCTGCTGCTGAGCTTGCACTGCTTGCAGGTGCTGACCGAATTGAGGGTACACTGTTTGGTAACGGCGAAAGAACAGGTAACGTTGATTTGGTTACCCTGGCTCTTAATATGTGGACACAGGGTGTTGACCCTGAGCTTGATTTCCACAATATTAATAAAATCAAAGAGGTATATGAACGCACAACAAAAATGGTTGTTCCTCCTCGTCATCCATATGCAGGTGAGCTTGTGTTCACCGCATTTTCAGGCTCACATCAGGATGCTATAAATAAGGGTAAGATGTATATGGAGGAAAGCGGAACAGAGCTTTGGGAAGTGCCTTATCTTCCGATTGACCCTGCTGATGTCGGCAGAGAGTATGAGCCGATTATCCGTATCAATTCACAGAGCGGTAAAGGCGGAACAGCATATATCCTTGCAAATGATTATGGCATCAAAATGCCTAAGGCAATGCATCCTGAGTTCGGTGCAGTTGTTCAGAAGGCTTGTGACGAAAAGGGCAAGGAACTGCTTAATAATGAAGTTTTTGACCTGTTCCAGAAGGAATACAGAAATGTCTGCGGTCCTTACAGATTAATGAATTATAAAATCAGTGAGGAAAAGAATGAGAAAGAGTACCTGACCTCCGTTCATTTTATAGGAGAGATAAAATATAAGGAGAATGCGCCTGTTAAAATTGAGGGAACAGGCTCAGGTCCGATAGGTGCCTTTTTCTCTGCTGTTAAGGAAATCGGTATTACCGATTATGAGTTTGTAGATTACAGTGAGCATGCAATTTCCGTGGGCAGTGACTCAAAGGCAATCAGCTATATTCATCTTAAAAATCCGCAGGGCAAGGATGTGTTCGGTATTGGTGTAAGCCACAATATCAGCTATGCATCTATGAAGGGTATTATCTGTGCAATTAACCGTGACCAGGAAGATACTATGCGTGATGATACAATGCCCGGCATTTTTGATGTTTGTTAACGGTGCAGTCAGATGATTGTATTAAAATATGTTTTAATCTTAGTACTTGTTTTTGCTGTTATTGATATGGTGATTGCAATTGTTAAGCTGCTGAAGAATATTAAAAAGAACAGAGATAACAGTGTTGAAAGTATAAAAGGCAGTATCAGGGACTTTATAATATCAATTGCAATTGTAATCGGTGCTGGAGTAATAGTAAGTATTATAAAAATTTTTATAGATTAATCGGAGGAAACTATGAACAACTATAAAATTACTGTATTAAAGGGTGATGGAATCGGCCCTGAGATTGTTGATGAATGTATAAAGGTGCTTGATAAGGCAGGCGAAAAATTCGGCTTTAAGCTTGATTATGATTATCAGCTTTTGGGCGGTGCAGCTATTGATGAGTATGGTGTGCCGTATCCAAAGGAAACGGAAGTGGCTTGCAAGGCAAGTGACGCAGTTCTTCTCGGCTCTGTAGGTGGACCGAAGTGGGACACACTGCCAAGTGAAATCAGACCTGAAAAGGGTCTTCTTGCCATTCGTGAATCCCTTGGTTTATTTGCCAATCTTCGTCCTGCAAAGATTTTTGCTCCGCTGAAAGCGGCTTCTCCTTTAAAGGCAGAGATTATCGGTGACGAGCTTGATATTCTCATTGTTCGCGAGCTTACCGGCGGCATTTATTTCGGTGATCGTGGAACCTATGAAAAGGACGGCGTTGTCGGTGCATATGATACGGAGCGCTATACTTATCCTGAGATTAAGCGAATTGTTAAGGCAGGCTTTGAATATGCTATGAAGCGCGGAAAGAAGCTTACCTGTGTAGATAAGGCAAATGTCCTTGATTCCTCAAAGCTTTGGAGAAAGGTTATGGAGGAAGTGGGTAAGGATTTCCCTGAGGTTGAAATTTCTTATATGTATGTTGATAACTGCGCTATGCAGCTTGTCCGCAATCCAAATCAGTTTGATACAATTGTTACCTCAAATATTTTCGGAGATATTTTGTCCGACGAGGCTTCCATGATTTCAGGCTCTATCGGTATGCTGGCTTCCGCTTCTTTGGCAGAGGGTACATTCGGTATGTATGAACCAATTCACGGCTCAGCACCTGATATTGCAGGTCAGGGTAAAGCAAATCCGCTGGCAACCATTCTTTCCGGTGCAATGATGCTCAGATACAGCCTTGGCGAGAGTGAGGCTGCTGATGCAATCGAAAAAGCAGTTGATGCTGCACTTACAAAGGTTAGAACCCCTGATATTGCAGAGGACGGACTGGAAACCGTAAACACCTCTCAGATGGGTGATGTTGTTGCAGAGCTTTTATAAATAACGGCATTGGAGTAGGATATGAAAAAGGGCAGAGTGACAGAAGAAAAGCAGGTGAACATTTTTATAATCTGTTTCATTGTTTTTCTTGTACTGATAATTGGTTTTGTTGTTTTTATGGTGCATCATTCAAAAGGTAATGCGGAGGAGAATTTGAGCAGCACCAAAACATCTTCATCGTATACTTCTTCTTTATCAAAGACGCAGAATGAATCTGTAACCGACGATGAGAAAGAAGCAGCTTCAAATGATGACAGGACAGTAAAAACAACCGAAAGGACAACTGAAAACTCTGTTGTTACTGATAGTCCGAAGAATGAAAAAAATTCTCCCGCGTCATCAAATAATGATGCGGAAAATGAACGTTATCGTAAGGAATGCGACAAGATAAACGAAACGTATGACAATATTATAAAAAATGATGAAGCTGTTATAAGAGTGTTCGAAAAGAGCAAAAAAGAGGATGAGGATAAACTCGCGCTTATGCAGAATGAGCTGGATAATATGAAAGCATCCGGGGCTTCTCAAACGGCATTGGAGGATTACCAGCTGCAAATGAATATTGTTCAAAGCAGAGTGGATAACTTCCAAAAGGATATAGAAGAATATAATAAAGAAATTGAGAAAGCAAAGGCAGATAAAGCTGCTAAGTTGGCTGAAGCAGAAAAAAAGCATCAAGCGAATTTAAAGTAAATATAAAGCTGAAAATTATTGCGTTGATTTTCGGCTTTATTTTATACGGAGGTGATATGATGAGTGACTGGAATAGTGAACAGTATTTGAAGTTCAAGGCGGAGAGAACGCAGCCCTCTATCGACTTAGTCAACAGAATTACTGTAAAAGAGCCGCAAAGAATCATTGATATCGGTTGTGGTCCGGGAAACAGTACAGCTCAGCTGAAAAAGCGATATCCTGATGCATACGTTTTAGGTGTTGATTTTTCACCGAATATGATAGAGAAAGCGAAGGCAGATTATAAAGATATTGATTTTATGCTCTTTGACGCTTCAAAGGATTTTAATAAGCTGGAGGGTAAGTTTGATATCGTTTTTTCTAATGCCTGTATTCAGTGGGTGCCGGAACACAAAAAGCTTTTAAGGGATATGATGCGTGTTTTAAATCCCGGCGGAGTACTGGCGGTACAAATGCCTGCACAATATGAAATGCCTATGCATACCATTGTGTCTGAGGTCAGCACAAATGAAAAATGGAGCAGTAAACTCAGCGTTAAAAGAGAATTCTACTATTTAACCGAGGATGAATATTTTGACATCCTTTTCGATATTTCATCGGACTTTTCTATGTGGAAAACAATTTATCATCATCGTCTGCCCTCACAGGAAAGCATCGTTGAATGGTATAAATCAACAGGCTTGAAGCCCTATCTGGAGCAGCTTGATGATGCCGATAAAAAAGAGTTTGAAAAGGATATTCTGTCCGAAGTGAAAAGGGTATATAAAGCACAGAAAAACGGCGAGGTTATTTTCAAGTTTCACCGATTGTTTTTCCTTGCAAAAAAATAAAATGCACAAAAGCCACCTGAACATCAAATCAGGTGGCTTTTGTGTGGTTAGGGGTGCTTATCGACAGCCTAAGAGCCGGCTATATTGGATGAACTTTTTACATAACCGACACAGGGTGTATCGTGTGTTCTTCAAAGAGGTTGAAATGGCTAAGACCCTTGTCACAAAGAACAGTGCCTTTTTGCACACAGTAATTTCCGTACTTGTCTTTCAGCTTGTCCACTGCCAGCTCCAGCCTTTCCAGCTTTTCTCGTTTTTCTACTGTTCCGCTTAAATCAAACTGCGGTACATTGTCATAATCAAAGTCAGTGACGCTTATACCCACACTTCTTATGGGCTTACCCCAATCATAATTTGCTTTGAATAATTTCATGGCATATTTAACAAATTCATTGCTGACGCTGGTAGGACAGGGCATTTTGCATTGCCGTGTAAAGGTTTCAAGCTGACTGTCTCTTACCGATATTGTCAGCGTAACGCCTTTCAGATTATGCTCCCGCATTCGCCTTGCCACACTTTCCGCCAATACGGTGAATACCACCTTAACGTCATTATCATTTGTCAAATCTCTTGGTGTTGTGGTTGAATTGCCAATGCTTTTAATTTCTCTTGACAAATTCATATGGCGTACCGGAGCAGTGTCCTCTCCTCTGGCATAGCGTCTCAACATATCTCCGTTTTTACCAAATAGGCTGTGGAGAAACTTGCTGTCCGCATTAGCTAAATCACCAATTGTGTAAATGCCGTAAGAATTCAATTTTTTGGTGGTAGCTCTTCCTACCATAAGCAAATCATTGCAGGGCAGGGGCCACACAATGTCCTTGTAATTTTCTTTAGATATAACCGTTATGGCATCCGGCTTTTTGTAATCAGAGCCGAGCTTTGCAAAAATTTTGTTAAAGCTGACCCCGATGCTGACTGTTATGCCGATTTCTTTTTTTACACGCTGTCGTATTTCTTCTGCAATTTCTGCACCTGACTTGAACCAATCACCGGTTACATCCAGCCAGCATTCATCAAGCCCGAAGGGCTCAATCAAATCAGTATAGTCCTCAAAAATTTTATGCACTCGTTTTGAGAACTCTATATAAACAGGGAAGTTCGGCGGCACAATGATAAGGTCAGGACACTTCTGCCGAGCCTGCCATAAGGGCTCACCGGCATATAAGCCATATTTGGCGGCGATTTCATTTTTCGTCAGAATGATTCCGTGCCTTGATTTTTCACTTCCGCCAACAGCTACAGGCTTATTTCTAAGCTCAGGATGGAGATAGCACTCCACGCTTGCATAAAATTTATTACAGTCAATATGCAGTATTTCTTTTTTCATAATATCACCCAAAGAACAAATGTTCTATAAACTATAAATATAATAGAACAGATGTTCGCAATTGTCAATAGTTAATATTAAATTTGTTTCGGATAAATGATAAAATGCAAATCTTACTTGCTAAAAAACCTTTGATAGTTTATACTGAGGTAAGAAATAATGCATTTTATAAGGTGGGCTTATGGCAATATATGATATCGCCGGATTAAAGGTTAACATCATTAATCCGCGGGGAAGAACAGAAAAGCAGGGCAGAGCATATCTGTCACAAAATCAAAGTGAAAATCAAGATATAGATATTACCATTGATATTACGGATGCACGTATCGAAGCGGCAATGGCAGAGCATCCGGAGCTTAGGCAGGATGACTGGGAGTATATGCTGACCGGTGCTGATTTCTATACAGAGCTTTTGAAGTATGATGGTATTCTTTTGCATTCCTCCTGTATTGTTGTTGATGATTATGCTTATGCCTTTTCGGCAGACAGCGGAACAGGTAAATCCACACATACGCAGCTTTGGCTGGAACGTTTTGGTGACAGAGCATATATACTGAATGATGATAAGCCTGCGATAAGATTTATTGACGGCAAGGTCTATGCCTGCGGTACACCCTTCAGCGGAAAGTATGATTATTCAACACCAAAGGTGGTAGAGCTTGCGGGAATATGCTTTTTGGAGCGCAGTGAAACAAACTGGATAAAGAAAGCAGAAACCAGCAAGGCTGTCTTTAACATCTTTTCTCAAACAGTAAGAAAGCTGACCAGTGCAGATATGGATAAGCTGTTTGATGTTATTGAGGGCATTTTCGCAAAAGTGCCGTTGTATGAACTTGGTTGTAATATAAGCCAGGAGGCAGTGGATACCTCCTGCAGCGCTATGATAAAATAAGCAAGGGCACCCGCTCCTTACCATAAAAAAGGTAAAGGAGACAGGTGCCCTTGGAAGGTAGCTGTTATATAGTAATGTGCTGATTTTGTCAGGGGAGTCGAGCATCCAATGTCGTCAGTAACAGTGGATGCTCCCCTTTAATGATATGCCTAACAAAGCAGTGAGAGTAAGGATAAATATTCCTTTAATCCTTTTGCTCTCATATATATAGTTAAAATAATCAAAAAAGGTAACACAAAAAATTAAAAAAATTTTTTTTCTTCATACTTATGGCAATCAAATTGGCATAGGTGATGACAGATTATACTGCAAATAAAGCGTGCTGTTTATAATACAAAAATAAATAAAAAGCATCGCTGATACAGGGAGCATAATGGAAGATAAGATTGAAAAGGTTAAGGGCTGTTTGAAGGAACTATTTAAAGAGGAATACAGCGGTCATGATTACTGGCATAGTATTCGTGTTTATAATAATGCAATGAAAATTGCTGAAAATGAAAGCTGCGATTTGCTGGTAACCGCTCTTGTGGCTCTCCTTCATGATGCTGATGATTATAAGCTGTTTAAAACCTCCGATTATTCCAATGCAAGAAAAATTCTTGCTGTGCTTAATTTTGATGAAGCTGTTATAGATAATGTTATAAATGCAATAAGTACTGTTTCTTTTAAAGGGTGCAATACAGAGCAGTCTGATACAATTGAGGGGAAAATTGTACAGGATGCGGACAGACTGGATGCTATCGGTGCGTTAGGTATTGCCAGAGCCTTTGCCTATGGCGGCAGCAGAAACCGACAGATGCATAATCCGAATATACCGCCTGATTTGAATATGACAGAGGATGAATATAAAAAAAGCAACAGCACTACGATTAATCATTTTTATGAAAAGCTGTTTTTGTTAAAGGATTTAATGAATACGGACAGCGGACGAAAAATAGCAGAAAAACGCACGGAATATATGCAGGAATTTATAGATACATTTTATAATGAATGGGACGGAAATGATTTTTAGAAGCATAAGTTAGGAGTGAATAGAAATCGGAGTGTTGGCAGTGATGAATCGTGATGTTCAAAATATAGCAGTGCAGACAATGGATTATATAAAAAATCATATTTATGCAGGTCAGTCCCTGCTGGAGATAAGAAAAAGCTGTGAACTGAAAATGCTGGAGCTTGGTGCAGACTCCTTTTGGTACTATAACATAGGTGCTTTGATTTTTGCAGGCAAGGATACTACCGTCTCTGTATCGGGCAGAAAATATAAAACTGCTGATTATACTATTCAAAAAAATGATATTATTACAATTGACCTTAGCCCGCAGGTAAAGCACATATGGGGTGACTACGCAAGAACAATAGTGATTGAAAACGGAAGCGTAGTAAACAATGTAAATGATATAAAAAATGAGGGATGGAAAAATGGACTTATTATGGAGGAACAGCTTCATAATAAGCTTTTTGATATAGCTGCTCCCGACAGCACATTTGAAGATATTTATTATCAGATGAATGATTACATAACAAAATGCGGATATAAGAATTTAGACTTTAATGGAAATTTAGGTCATTCCATTGAACGCCATAAAATCAAACGTGTGTATTTGGAGAAGGGAAATAAACGAAAATTATCGTCTTCGAAATTTTTCACCTTTGAGCCTCATATTTCAGCTGCCGGCGGAAATTATGGCTTCAAGCTGGAAAATATATATTATTTTAGCAATAACGAATTAAAGTGCTTGTAAAACAATATTTAACAAATTCTTATTGAATACTTTTGAAATACTATATATAATATTTACTGAATTTTATTGAAATGATACTTATCGGATTTTTAAACTTATTTACGGAGGATGAATATGGAATATCGTATTGAACACGATTCGATGGGCGAGGTAAAGGTGCCTGCTGATAAATACTGGGCAGCGCAGACTGAACGCAGTCACGAGAATTTTAAAATCGGTGTAGGGATAGAAACGATGCCGAGAGAAATTACACATGCCTTCGGCGTGCTGAAAAAGGCTGCAGCGATTGCGAATCATATACTCAAACCTGAAAAAATGACAGACGAGAAGCTGTGTGCAATTTCACAGGCTTGTGACGAGGTTATGGAGGGAAAACTCAATGCGCATTTCCCTCTTGTTGTGTGGCAGACAGGCTCAGGAACGCAGTCTAATATGAATGCAAATGAGGTAATTGCCAATCGAGGCAATGAGCTTGCAGGCAAAAAGCTGCTTCATCCCAATGATGATATTAATATGAGCCAAAGCTCGAATGATACATTCCCCACTGCAATGAGCATTGCGGCTGTGCTGGGAATAGAGGAAAAAATCTTTCCTGCAATAGATAAGCTGACAGAAACCTTAAAAAGGCTTGAAAAAGAGAATGAGGGAATCGTAAAGAGCGGAAGAACACATCTTCAGGATGCAACTCCGATTACCTTTTCACAGGAAATAAGCGGCTGGAGAACAAGCCTTGAAAAGGACAGGCGTTTGCTTGAAATTGCTCTGCCTGAGCTGAAAGAGCTTGCCCTTGGCGGTACAGCAGTCGGTACCGGTCTGAATGCACCGGAGGGCTTTGATGTTGAGGTTGCCAAGGCTGTATCACAAATTACGGGTAAAAGCTTTATAACAGCACCAAACAAGTTTCATGCATTGACCTCTAAGGATGAAATTGTATTTGCCCATGGTGCATTAAAAGCACTTGCTGCAGATTTGATGAAGATGGCAAATGATGTAAGATGGCTTGCCAGCGGACCTCGTCTCGGACTTGGTGAAATAAAAATTCCGGAGAATGAGCCGGGCTCATCCATTATGCCGGGTAAGGTTAATCCTACACAATGTGAGTCGGTAACTATGGTTGCAGTTCAGGTAATGGGCAACGATGCTACCATTGGCTTTGCTGCCAGTCAGGGTAATTTCGAACTGAATGTATTTATGCCGGTTATCATTTATAATTTCACACAGTCGGTCAGACTGCTTAGTGAGGTTATGGTAAGCTTCAATGATAATTGTGCTGTAGGTATCACTGCGAATAAGGATAAAATGTACAATAATCTTCATAATTCACTTATGCTGGTTACGGCACTTAATCCTTATATCGGATATGAGAATGCGGCAAAAACTGCAAAAAAAGCTTATAATGACAATATCTCTTTAAAGCAGGCTTGTGTTGAGCTGGGTTTTTTGAGTGAAGAGAAATTTGATGAGGTTTTCCATCCGGAAGAAATGGTTTAAAATATTTTGATTTCTGCGGGAGTAACTGCGTTTGCGGCTGCTCCCGTGTTTTATTTTGCTTCAAAGCTGTATAGTGAAAATGTCTGTATTTGTCGTAAATTGTCATAATATGCAAAGAAATGAAAAAGATTTTAGAATTGAACAAAATGATTTGCCGTGACTTGTTGACGGGAAAAAATTCTAATGGTATACTATATTAGAATAAGTCGGCTGTGCCGGCGCTTATAAA
>JAMPGU010000016.1 GCA_023663865.1 Clostridium sp. | reverse complement strand
AAAATGATGTAATATAAGCTGAAAAATGTTATAATGATTTTAATTATAGAAATAATAGCTGAAAAATGGGATTTTTTCGGCTTAGCATAATGCATATTATTCTAAATAAAAATTTAGAAGAGGTACGTAAATGAAAGAAAAACAAAAGCATAAGCATAAAATATTTTATCTGCCGATTATTATTTGTGCTTCCTTGATTGTCTGCTTAGCAGTAATGTTTTATGTCAATCAGATGAATGCTACAATTTCAGAGAATATTATGAATTCCATCAGTGAAATTGCAGAACACGACAAGGAGACAATTCAGACATATATTGAAATTTGCTGGACAGACCTTGATGAAATCCGAAAGCGTTTCACCAGCTTTGAATGCAAAACCCTTGAAGATGTTGAAACAAGAATGAATCTGGAATGCGCATCAAGCAGCTTTAATCATATTTACTTGGTTGCCAAAAACGGTACTGTCTACACGGATAAATATGTCGTCTACAAGCCAAACGATAATAACACAGACAGAGAGCTGAATTTTCTCCCCTACTTTGAAAATGGTGCGGATAAAATTGTTATTCGTTATGACGATAAAATAGAAGGTGCATGGATGTCACGGGACAGTATTTTATACGGCATACGAATTGACGGCTACAGCGTGGATGGTGTAGAAATGGCTGCACTGATTGGTATCAGTGACATTTCATCCATTCAGGATAATATGGTAATTGACAGCTTTATCAAGAATGGAGAAAGCCGCGGTCACAGTGCACTGATTGACATAAACGGAAACTACATTATCAATGTTGACCATGATATTTACTCAAGCGGACAAAATAATCTTTACGACCACCTGTCTGCATCAAAAAGCTCTGAGCTGACAAACGAGGATATTCATACTAAACTTCAAAATCGAGAAACCTTTGGTTTTTACCATTCTCATGCTAACGAAACAGGCAAAGAGCTATTTTATTTCATCCCCCTTGATGACAGCTTTGATTTGTATTTTATTATGAGCATCAATCAAGAAGTATTTTTGGAGCAGACCCACGCGCAGGTATCCCTCAGTATGACAATGGCAATTATCACGGTGTGCACGGTTATTGCTATGCTGCTGATTATTATGAAGCTTCAGGCAAAAGCAATACGTACAACAGAGTCGGCAAAATCGCAGAAAGACTTTCTTTCTAATATGAGCCATGAAATACGAACACCGCTGAACGGCTTAATTGGTATGAATCATCTTATTATGATGAACATTGACGATGACAGCCAAAAGCCGCAGATTAAAGAATGGCTGAACAAATCTCACAGCACTGCAAACTATCTGCTGTCACTGGTAAATGATATTCTTGACATCTCAAAGCTGCAGGCAGGAAAGGTGGATATAATAACCCGACCAATGCTGATTTCGTCACTAATTGATGAGGTCTCTGCAATGCAGGCTGACAACATCAAAATCAGAGGTGTGGAATTCATTGTTGAAAAGGATATCACCGAGCCTTGCATAGAGGGTGATATGATTCGCACAAAGCAGATTTTGATGAACATAGTCGGAAACGCAGCCAAATTCACACCTGAAGGAAAATACATCCGGCTGTCTGTCTCGCAGAAAAAAGTGGATGATGAAAATGTAATCACCACCTATCGCTGCGAGGACACCGGTATCGGTATATCCAAGGAATATATCGACAAGATTTTTGATTCCTTCAGCCAGGAACGCAGCAGGAATACCAACGGCATTAAAGGAACAGGTCTTGGTATGGCAATCAGCAAGCTCCTTGCAAATGCAATGGGCGGAGATATTACAGTTGAAAGTGAGCTGAACTGCGGCAGTACCTTTACAGTTACCATCCCGTCTAAAATCGTACACGATATTCCAAATGATTTAAAAATGCTGGAAGAAGCAGATGGAAGCAAAGACACTACACATTCTGTATACAGAGCAGATGGAAAGCCTCTCAAAATTCTGGTGGCAGAGGATGTTGAGCTTAATGCAGAAATCCTGTTGGAAATCCTTAAAATTGAGGGTTTTGAAACTGTTCTTGCAAAGAATGGACAGGAGGCACTTGATATATTCAGCAGTTCCGAAAAGGGAGAGTTTGATATCATTTTGATGGATATGCAGATGCCTATTATGGATGGCTGCACCGCAGCAAAGAGCATTCGTAAGCTGGAGCGAGCTGATGCAGAAACCGTTACCATTTATGCCTGCACCGCCAATATGTTCCAGGAGGACCGAGAACAGGCACTTGCCAGCGGTATGAATGACTTTTTAACAAAACCGATTGATGTGGAGCTTTTGCTGGAAAAGCTGCAAAAAAACGGTACAATCAACGAAAGTGAGGAGTAAAATATGAAAAGAAGAATATTCTCTCTGCTGCTTGCCCTTATGTTATGCGGCAGTTTGCTGAGTGGCTGTGCAAACCAGGAAAAGCAAACGGTAAATCTTATTATTAAGGTTCCGGGTCTGTCTATGAATTCTGTCAGCAATCCGGAAATTTCGTATGCAAAAACGTTTATGGAAAAGGCCGGTGAGGCATTTGCAGCACAGTATGAAAAGGCTGACGTTACATTTCAGGTAAAGGAATTTGAATATGTGGATGAGCTGGAAGCAATTACGGGCAGCTTTGATACAGAGGATGCAACGGACATTCTCTATGAGGGTTACTTCAATATGGCATCCTATCTGCATACCGGAAGAGTAGTTCCGCTGGACGATATCATTTCCGATGAACTGCGCAGTGATATTGATGAAGCATCTTGGAAAATGAGTATGGTAAACGGAAAAACCTATATGATGCCGTTTTTAAGTATGCAGAATATCTTGATTTATAACAAAGCACTTTTCCGTGAATGCGGTCTTGATGAATACATCATTGACACAAATACAATACAAAACTGGATGCTGGATACCTGGACGGAAATTCTTGATACGCTTGCAGCAAAACTGCCTAAGCAGATTTATCCGATGATGATGTACGGCAAAAACAATCAGGGCGATACGCATATTATGTCTTTTATGCGTGCATTCGGCAGCACGATTTTTAATGATGATGGTGATTTTGACTTTGAAAATGAGGCATCAGTCAAGGCGCTGGAATGGATACAGTCAGGCGTAGATAAAGGCTGGTATCCCCCTCACCCTGAAAATCTGGAGATATCCGATTGCAATGAGCTTTTTGTAGGCAATCAGCTGGCAATATACGCATTTAACAATGCAAACTTTATGCTTTATGACAATATGGATGACTATGGATATGTAAACTTCCCCGGCAACATAGCAACCTCTTTTGTAACCGGCTTTGAAGTGTTTGACAATGGAGACGAGGCAAAGATACAGACCGCAAAGGATTTCATTCGTTTCATTTACGAAAATGATGAATGGCTGGAAATTTCTGCAGGAAATATTCCTGCAAGTAAAAAAGTATCCTCAAAGTATCAGAATCAAATTACAATGCTGGATGAATTCACTAAAAATTCAGATAACGTTGTGGATTTTATGAACAACAGTCCAAACTGGCAGGGCAAGGATACTTCTGTCCGCAGCGTATTCTGGCAAAATATTCAAGAGCTGCTGTCAAAGGCTATCACCCCGCAAGAATGTGCAAAAAAGCTGAACGAATCCTGCAATACCGCCTTGCGTGAAGGTAAGAAGGACAGCACACTGCATGAATAAGCATTGCACAAACCTTAACTGAATAATCTGTAAACCAAAAAGGCAGGGACACTGTAAATTATACAGTATCTCTGCCTTAATTTTATAAACAAACAAGATATAAGCTGAATATTCAATTTAGTCCTTTATAAATTTTTTATCAGACAAAGGAATTTCATCATCCGAGATATATCGCTCCACCCTCATATGAAGGTCATATTTTTCTCTCAGCTGTGCAATTTTAGTCATCATCGGTGACTGATGATGCAAGTCGATAGCCTCTTGGTTTTGCCAGCTGTCAATCAAAAGAACTGTTTTTTCATCATTCATCGGGAAGAAATATTCATACCTGAGATTGCCCTCTTCAGCACGAATATCCTCAACAATTCCGCTTTCAGTCATTTCCTTTGCAAATTGCTTAGCGTTATCCTTTTCGCCCGTGTAATAAATATTGATTGTAACCGCCATTTAATTTTTCCTCCGTTTCAAAGCTGCAGTCTAATTAATACTAATTTTCTTTGCAGTTTACAGCGCTCAGTCTACAGCCAAACCACTTTCAACACCTCGGAAAGCAACCGGCCAACGACTCAGCGTTTTGGTATCTTGGATAAAATAAATTACAGCATCTGTACTGCTTATAACAATAGTGTCCAGCTGTTCTAAATTATCATTATTATATACATTAAAAATGTATCCATCCCCGCTTACAATTTCTGTTCCAATTGGGTAATAACACACATCCATCTCCTCTGTTGCCCTGAATGTACCATCATAATACTCCAATTTCTCGACGGCAATATCTACACATTTATTGGATGCTGTATAGTGTCCATATCTGACATTCGCATCTTCTGCATATTGTTTAGACTTATTATCGGCATGTCCTGCAGTACAAGCTGAAACCGTCACGCCCAGGCAAATAGCCAAAACAATTAAGATAGATAATATTTTTTTCTTCATCACATTTTACCTCTTTGTCATACCATAAATTTTAAAAATAATCAAGCATTAGAAAAATATCAAATAAGTTTTTTACGGATAATTGATACTATAATTTACCAAAATCAATATTTCTGTCCTTGTAGTAATAGATTTTGTCATTATCGTTAATTTCACGCACAACCTTACAGGGTGAGCCCATAGCTATGACATTGTCGGGTATGTCCTTTGTTACCACAGAGCCTGCACCGATAACGCTGTTTTTGCCTATTGTAACTCCCGGTAATACTACTACATTACTGCAAAGCCATGCTCCGTCCTTGATTTCAACAGATGCACAATACATTGCCGCACCGTTATCACGCAGTTCAGGGTGAACAGGATGACCTGTTGTAACCACAGTAACATTCGGACCAAAAAGAACATGATCACCGATTGTCACCTCTCCGTCGTCCACAAAGGTTGTGTTGAAATTAAAATAACAGCCGTTGCCGATGCTTGTGTTTTTACCAACGCATACATTGAACGGCGGTTCAATCCAGGACATTCCGAATTTTTTGAAAACAAGCTTTTCAATGATGTAACGCTTAGGAATGTTGATTGCCCACGAACGGTTAAATCTACCCACTAACTGTTTAACAAGTGTGGCTTTGATTAACCCCTTTGTTGTGTCTGTAAAAAGCTTGCCTTCTCTTTTTCTTTGCTCCATTTCCTTATATGAATATTCAGCCATTGTCTTTCCCCTTTGTGCGTATTCCGAGCGTTGCTCTGCCAAATAAATGATTTCTGTAGGTTACAAAGCCGTATTTTTGATAAAATATATAACTGCCTGCATATCTGTTGACACCGCAGACTGCCATATAATCATATCCATTTTTATACAAATGATTTGAAAGCGCATCAAACAGTTTTGTTCCTAAACCTTGATGCTGAGCTTCAGGCAGTAAATCAATATGCAGATGAACCCTGCGTTCATATTTGATTTGTTTCAGCGTGGACATCAGCATAAGATGTACTAACCCGATGGGCTTATATAATTTCATTGCTTTTGGTAAAAATTCCTCCCTGTTCTTTTTCTCAAACAAATCATAATTTGTACTGCAAATTACATAACCAACAGGAACATCCTTTTCATCTACTGCAACAAATATATTATCACTTTCATATTTAGTAAAATAATCGTTATACAAAATGGCAACAGTTTCACGCCTGTCTGCATTTTTCTTATAGCTTTCCCAGGCTGTTTCCATAGCAATGTATCTTAACCGTTCTCTGTCACTGCTTTTGTATTTTCTGACAGTATACATCCGATATCCCCCCTATTGAAATGATACTATCTTTATGATAAAATAATATCACAATATTTAATACAGGAATATCAACATATCATATAAATATATAACAATATCACATTTTAACTATGGAATACTTTGATTTTTATAACATTAACGAAAACGGCAGTGAGGATGTAGAATACGATATACCCGAAATGCCATTATATATTCGAGACGGAATTTTATCGAATTTTAAAGACTATACTTTCAAAGCACATTATCATACGGACTGGGAATTTATTGCAGTGCTTGACGGCAAAATGAAATACAGTATCAATTCAGAGATAATTGAAATTTCAAAGGGTGAAAGTCTGTTTGTGAATTCAAACCATATTCATTTTGGCTTTTCCGATACGAAAGAGGATTGTTATTATATCTGTATACTTGTGCATCCGTCACTGTTTTGCAACAATCCGTATATTGAACGGAATTATATATCACAAATCATATCTGACAGTCACCCATATTTAATACTGAAAAACGGTGAACTAACAAGCACGCTGATTGAAATTTATAATCAAAAGCAAAAGGGCAATAAAAATTTTTATCTTGAAGTACAGCAATATCTGTTCTCTCTTGCGGCGAATTTATATTCGGTGATTGACAAGCTGCCCAAAGCAGAATCATCACACAGAAATTTTTCAAATATAAAGCAGATGATGAATTTCATTGCAGAAAACTATCAAGAAAAAATTGCACTTTCCGACATAGCGAAAAGTGCAAATGTGTGTAACAACAGCTGTATATCTATTTTTAAAAGTTTTACAAATTCAACACCGATTGAATATTTAACAAATTACAGAATAGCCAAAGCATCTCAGCTTTTACAGTCAAGTGATAAATCCATATCCGAAATTGCACAGGACTGCGGTTTTTCAGGCAGCAGCTATTTTGCAGAAATGTTTAAAAGAACAATCGGCAAAACACCAAAGGAATTCAGAAATACATAAATCTTATTATTTACCGCTGAACACAGGAAAATGGCTGTGTTCACCATAATCCTTGATTGTTTCAATATTTTTTAATAATTCCATATCTTCATCAGAAATAACAAAATCAAGCTGTGCATTGCTTTTCATATGATTCGGATTTGCTGTTTTTGGCAGCGGCAGCATTCCAAGCTGCAGGCAATAGCGAATACAAAGCTGTGAAGCTGAAACATCATATTTATTTGCAATTTCTCCGACTGTTTTATTATTGAATATCTCGCCGTGTGCAAACGGAGAATATGCCTCAACAAGCATACCCTGGCTTGCTGAATAATCAAGTAGCGCAAATGGTGTATTACTGATATGTGCAAGCACCTGATTCACCATTGGAGCAACAGTACAGTTAGACAATATATTATCTATATCCTCTTTTTTGAAATTGGAAACGCCGATTGCACGCAGTTTTCCAGCTTTATAGGCTTCTTCGAGTGCTCGCCACGCCTCAGCATTACCTTCAAAATAGGAGCCGCCTCGAAAATCCGCCCAAGGCTGCGGACTGTGAATAATCATCATATCAATATAATCCAGTCCCATTCTCATTAAAGAGCCGTCAATAGATTCAACAGCCTCTCTATAGTTCTTCACCTCTGCGGCAAGCTTCGTTGTGACAAACAAATCGTCACGAGCAGCACCGCATTTTTTTATGCCTGTACCGACTCCGCTTTCATTAGCATAAGCCTGTGCTGTATCAAAATGGCGATAACCCATATGAACTGCATCGCAAACAGCTTTTGGTGCATCCGCATCCTCAATAAACCAAGTGCCTAATCCAAGCTTTGGTATTTGTACACCATTGGAGAGTGTATAATTTTCTTCTAAAATCATTGCGTTATCCTTTCTGAATTACAGCTTGCTGTATTCCTCATCGGTTACAGGCTCACACCATTCGTTTGATGTGTTTTCACCGGGCACTTCAACTGCAATATGGCTGAACCATTCATCAGCCTTTGCACCGTGCCAGTGCTTCACATTAGGCGGGATAACCACCACATCACCCACATTAAGGCTCTGTGCAGGCTTGCCCTCTTCCTGATACCAGCCTTCACCCTCAACACAAATCAAAATCTGACCGCCGCCGTTTGTGGAATGGTGAATATGCCAGTTGTTTCTGCACGCAGGTTCAAAGGTTACATTTGCAAGAAATACGACTGATGAACCGGGCGCTGTCAATGGCTTGAGATATGAGTTGCCGATAAAATACTGTGCATAAGCTGTATTCGGCTCACCCATTCCGAATGCTCCGCCGTGGAGTTCTGTTACAGTGTCATCTGCATAGATTTCATTTATCATAGGAAATGTGCTCCAAGCTTTAGGCCAGCCTGTGTAAAATGCAAGCTGTGTTACAATTTCAACAGCTTCTTCCTTTGTAATTCCGTGAGCCTTTCCGATTTGAATATGTGATTTTAACTGCGGATATAAGCCCTGTGCCATTAAGGCTGCTATGGTTATCATACTTCTGTCACGGGGTGAGAGCTTATCCTCACGCGACCATACCTCACCGAATAAAACATCATCATTTAACTGTGCAAATTTCGGTGCAAGTGCTCCTAAATTATCTCTGCCTGCTGTTTGCTTTTTCATAATAATCAACCCTTCTCAATTATAAATTACATTTTTCTAAAAAGATTTACCAAGATTATATGCCTGCTGTGGATAGTCGGTCTTATTGAGAGCATCAACATCTCCACAGTCAACACCGATAACTGTTCCTGCTATCTCCCATTCGAGGAAATCGGCTGTACCTTTAAATGATTCAACCGCTCCAAGAGCAGTCTTTTCTGTATTATCCGCCATTGTAACCATAAGTGCTGTTTTTTTATTACCATGAAGTGCTGCATCATTTGCATAAAATCGGTCAATTACTGCTTTTATCTGAGCATTTACATCATAATAATAAATTGGCGATATAAACACTATGCCATTCGCTTCTAAAAGATAAGGATTTATCTCTCTCATATCATCCTGAAACACGCAACCTTTATCTGTATTATGACATTTTTCGCAAGCAATACACGGGTGAACATTCTTAAATGCCGAATCAAAACGAAATACCTCGTGACCTGCTTCTTTGGCACCTCGGATAAATTCATCTGCAAGAATAGCAGTTGTTCCGTTTTTATGAGCACTGCCTGTAATAACTACAATTTTCATATCAAAATCTCCTTAAATAAATTATTCTGCCAACGATAATGTAACTGTTACATTTCCTGAACCAAGCACCTCAAGAAGTCCGCTTTTTGTTGCATTATCAATTTTACCAAGTCTTGTGAAATTCCAGTTGTTTGTATCATAATAAATCACAAGATTAATGCCCTGATAAAGAATTATATCACCCGGCTCTGTTATAATCTGTTCATCATTTGTTGGAAGAGCTGTACCCAGTGAGCCGACCTTTTCAAAGTTTGAATAGTCGGACATATCAATGGTTATTGCTCCGTTTTCAAGCATTTCTTTGAGTGCTCTTGATGATGAGTTGTCATACATAACGGCTGTGAGTGTAGTGCCGTTTGCTGTTATATTTACCTTGTAATCACCTGTCGGCATAGTTGTTTCCTCACTTTGTAAATCGGTAGTCCTAGTATTTTCTGTTTGCTCTGCTGTTTGATTTTCAGTGCTTTCCTGTGTGCTCTGGTAATTGCTTTGAGCGGTGTTTTCTTTAGAAACACTGTTTGAGCACGAAACCAAAAGAAGAGATAAAGTAAAACAGCAACTCAGCATAGCAATCTGTTTTAAAACTTTATAATTCAATTTATTTATCATAACCTAAACCTCATATAATTATTGAATTTAAAATTAAATGTTATTCCCCATTTTATAGGCTTCATCTAATTTGGCATTATCTGCAATATCCATCGGTGCATCTACACCACCGCAGAACACCGAGCCTTTCAGTACTGCTTTTTCAAAGCAGTCAATCCAACCCTGCAAACCATTTAACGCTTTTTCAGGAACATAATCCTCATCCTCAGCTGCTGTTGAAAGCATATAAATATTCCTGAACTTATAATCCTTTGGATATATTGAATTCATTCTGTCAATTAATGTTTTCATTTGACCCGCCATTTCATAGTAATAAATCGGTGTGGCAAATACAACCACATCTGCATTTAAAACCTTTTCTGTAATTTTATTTGCATCGTCTTTTATTACGCAACTTCCCATTTTCTGACAGGCAAGACAACCGGTGCAAAATGCAATGTTCTTTCCTGCAAGTGAAATAAATTCAACATCATTTCCTGCATCCTCAGCACCCTTTGCAAAGGACTTGGCAAGCGTTTCTGAATTGCTGTTTTTGCGCAGACTTGTTAAAAGAACAGTAACCCTTTTACTCATAATTATATCTCCTTATTAATTTGAATAATTAAATAATCAATCTGGTCAAGCAACTGCTGCTTTTTGTGTATTTCCTCAAGCAATTTACAGCGCTGTAGTTTTAAAAATCTTATCTTCTCCTCACCGGTTAGATTTGAATTTTCTATTTTGTCTGTAATCGCGTTTATACCATCCATATAGATCTCTCCAAAAGAAAAAGTGCAGGATAATATTTCCTACACTTTTATTATATCTATAAAATTCAATATATCAAATACTTAGTTTTTATGGCTTTCTATGCCTAAAAAGCATTTTGTATGTTCAATAAATTTTGCAGCTGCAGGACTGAAAGGTTGATGCCTTTTCCACGCAATTACGCTTGTTGCGGTCAAAGCCGGTGATAACGGCCGATAAGTAATCTGACTTTTATCCCAGAATTTAACAGACCCCTCAATAACGATTGAATAGGCCAAACCTGCATGAACCATAATGGCTCCGTTTGTTTTCAGGTTGCTGGTAAACCTTACATTTAAAGCATCATAGTAATCGCCAAACCAGCTTGCAAGCTCATTTTGCACACGCATTCGCCGAGGCAGAACAAGAGGCAGCTTTGATAAATCCTTGGCTGTAAGTGCGTCCTTTTCAGTCAGCTTATCATCTGCATTCATCAGAACAACCCATTTTTCCTGAATCGGCAAACGGATAAACTCATATTTATCAATATCAATCGGCTCCAGCAGCAAGCCTATATCCACCAAACCTTTGTCCATTTGCTCCTTAACCAAATCAGCCGTTGCTGTAAAAATATCAAATGTAACATTCGGATATTTTTCATTGAAGGCTGAAAAAAGCTTTGGCAAAACCTGAACAGCCTCTATCTCTCCGCAGCCGATTGTGATTTTACCTTCAATCTGTTCATCCTGCTCTAATAGCTCTTGCTCCGTTTTGTCAACGAGAGAAAGTATTTCCTCTGCTCTTCTGCGAAGGAGCAGTCCTTCATCGGTTAATGTAATTCTTCTTGTGCCTCTGTCAAAAAGCTTAACGCCGATTCCTTCCTCAAGCTGTGAAAGCTGACGGCTCAGGGTAGGCTGTGTGATATGTAAAACCTCAGCCGCCTTTGTAATATTTTCTTCACGAACAACCGTTAAAAAATAGCGTAATACTCTAATTTCCATAAAATCACATCCATACAGATTTTGAATTATTATAGCATATCTATGCCCGTTAAGCAAATTCACGCACTATATTTCTCTTGTCTTGCTGCAATTCACTACACTATGCTATCAATTCAATACTCTTCTTGTATCTTTTATAAACATACAAGGACAAAGCAACGGTTAAAATATCTGCCGTAATCTGTGACCATACGATGCCATACATACCGATAATTTTATTAAGAATAAACAGCATAGGTATGTTAAATACTGCCCATCTCATGATTCCGAGAAACAGTGCTTTATTTCCTTTACCAAAGGCTTGGAATAAATAGACAGTGAAAAAGCTTAAAAACATCAGCGGTGTTGCAAGAATTCTTATTCTTAAAAAGTCTGTTCCAAGGGACACTGTTCCTGCATCTGTAATAAACAGCTTCATTATATACATTGCAGATATTTCATACAATATAATGCTTATTGCTGCCGTAATCAAGCCAACCTTCATTGAATGGTTTACTGTATCATTCATTCGCTTATAATTCTTAGCAGAATAATTGTATGCAACAATCGGCATCATACCCTGGCATAAGCCTATACCTACATTCAGCGGCAGCCTTTCTGCTTTTAATACAATTCCTATTGCCGCTAGAGATATATCACCGTATGCAACCATCAGCTTATCTATAACAATATAGTCCAAATCAAACAATAAGGTCGCGATGGCTGACGGAATACCCACATTAAAGATAGAAGAAATACTTTTTCTCTCAGGCATACCGAGTTTAACATTGAAACTGATAACCGATTTTTTCCTGATTTTAAATATCACACAGAAAAAGTAAATACAAGCTATACAGTTTGAAAGGCAGGTTGCAATACCAACGCCTAAAATCTCATTACCTTTGGGAAGAATAACAAACATAAAGAGAGGATCTAACACAATATTTATCAAACCGCCCATTGTTATGCCAAAGCCGGCCTGCTTCGATACGCCTACACTTCTTAAAAGATTTGACAGAACATTGGATAGCACAGTCGGAACACCGCCAAGAACAATAACACAAAACGCATATTGCTTAGCAAACAAATATGTATTCTCTCCTGCTCCCAGCAAATTCAAGATTGGTTCCATAAAAACTGCCATAAAAAGCGAGAAAAGTGCAGTAATAACTACTGATAAATAGATGCTGAAGCTGCTGACCTTTTTTGCTTCGTCCTCTCTGTTTTCACCAAGCAGTCTTGAGATTAAGGAGCCTCCTCCGACACCCGTCAGCCCTGCCAGCGAAAGCGTTATATTGAAAACAGGAAGAATCAAGGAGGTGGCTGCAACCATATACGGATTATTTGTCTGCCCTACAAAAAAAGTATCTGCAAGATTATAAATCAGTACAATAATCTGACTTACAACAGTTGGCACTGCCATTGCTCTCAGTGCCTTCGGTATAGGGAGTGATTCAAAAATTTCTTTACTTTCTATTTTCTGCTTCATTTTATCACGACCTTTTCTCTATTTCTTCATCAAGATGATTAATAAACCTGCAAAGGAAATCTGCCACACCGTTTATTTCATCATCTGAAAACTGTGAAAAAAAAGCGTTGTCTCGCTCTATCCAATTTTTATGTGCAGTATTATGCTTATCATAAATCTTTCTGCCCTCAACTGTAAGATTATAAAAAATTTTTCTGTTATTGCTCTTTGCCTGATAGGTGGTTATTAGCCCTGCGTCAATAAGCTTCTTTATATTCTTGCTTATACCGCCCTTAGTCATACCCATATAAGCGGCAATTGCAGTAACATTCGGATTTTCCAAATCTCCGATTGCAGCAATTATATGAAGCTCCGAGTTGTTGTATTTTCTCAGTGCTTCACTCTCACATAATTTTGATAATATCTCCTGCTTATCGCCATACTCTTTAAATAAAGGGATTAAATCTTTTCGCATATTATTTGCCTCCTCATATTGTTTCCATAGAAATAATATAGCATAATAATGTTTCCTTGTCAACATTTTTATAGCAAATCTGAAATCAACATAGAGGATTAAAATGTGATTTCTTCTTTTATGCATCACAGTGCAATTACTGACATCATCTATTCCAAAATCGGTATAGCAAGACACATCAAGTATTTCTCATTTCATTTTAAAGTCTCAACAAAAAAACATTCCTGTAAGCCACTGGGACCTGCAGGAATGTTTTTAATTGATATAAAATTTTGTTAACGCTTAAATACTCTTTCGTTTTTTCTCTGTAATAATTACATAAGCTGCCAGTGCAACGAATAAAGACGCTGCCAATGTAATGGATATTGAACCTGCTGTGGTTGTTATTCCTGTTGCAGGACTTATCTTAGATGTATTCTTAATTACATTGTCCGTTTTCTCTGTAGTTGCCTGGGTTGTTGCTTCATTCGTCGTTGTAGGTGCTGTCTCGGTTACTTCCGGAGCTGGAAGCCTATCAATAATTTCTTGTGCAACAAGCACCTTATTACATACAGAGCAATGACTACCCTCTGTCAAGCCAGTCTCTTCACAAGTTGGTGCGACTGCTTCGTCTATTACTACTGTATGGTCGAGTGCATCAACTGTTTCCTGTGCAACGAGTACTTTATTACATACGGAACAGTGGCTTCCCTCTGTTAAACCAGTCTCTTCACAAGTTGGTGCTACTGCTTTGTCTATTACCACTGTATGGTCGAGTGCTTCCAGTACTTCTTGTGCTACAAGCACCTTATTACATACTGAACAATGACTACCTTCTGTCAAGCCTGTGTCTTCGCAAGTTGGTGCAACTGCTTCGTCAGTCACTACTGTGTGGTCGAGTGCATCAACCGTTTTCTGTGCAACGAGTACCTTATTACATACGGAGCAATGGCTTCCCTCTGTCAATCCAGTCTCTTCGCAAGTCGGCGCTACTGCTTCATCAGTCACTACTGTATGATTGAGTGCATCAACAGTCTCCTGTGCAACAAGTACTTTATTACATACGGAACAGTGACTACCCTCTGTCAATCCAGTCTCTTCGCAGGTTGGTGCGACTGCTTCGTCAATAACTACTGTGTGGTCGAGTGCGTCAACAGTCTCCTGTGCAACGAGTACTTTATTACATACGGAACAGTGGCTGCCCTCTGTCAAGCCTGTGTCTTCACAAGTTGGTGCTACTGCTTCATCAGTCACTACTGTATGATTGAGTGCATCTACAGTTTTCTGTGCTACAAGCACCTTATTACATACAGAACAGTGGCTGCCCTCTGTCAAGCCTGTGTCTTCACAAGTTGGTGCTACTGCTTCATCAGTCACTACTGTATGATTGAGTGCATCTACAGTTTTCTGTGCTACAAGCACCTTATTACATACAGAACAGTGGCTGCCCTCTGTCAAGCCTGTATTTTCACAAGTTGGTGCTACTGCTTCGTCTATTACCACTGTATGGTCAAGTGCGTCTACAGTTTTCTGTACAACGAGCACCTTGTTACATACAGAGCAGTGGCTGCCCTCTGTCAAGCCTGTTTCTTCACAAGTAGGTGCTACAGCTTCATCAATCACTACTGTATGATTGAGTGCATCTACAATCTCCTGTGCTACAAGCACCTTGTTACATACGGAACAATGACCACCCTCTGTCAAGCCTGTATCTTCGCAAGTTGGTGCTACTGCTTCGTCAACGACTACTGTATGGTCGAGAGCGTCTACATAATCACCTACGAATGTCTCACCGCATATTGAGCAGGTATATGTTGTATAACCTTTTGTTGTACATGTCGGAGCTGTAACAGTTGCTACGCTTTCATGCTCTGCCAAATCGAGCAGCTGAACCTTTGTATGTGTCGGATCATTTTTACAAGTGAACACAATCTCGCCTTGCTCTACACAAGTGGAAGGCTTTGTTATTGTTCCGTTATCGTAATCAAAATCATGATCGAGTGCATCAATCGTTTCTTGGGCAACAAACACCTTGTTACATACGGAGCAGTGACTTCCCTCTGTCAAGCCAGTCTCTTCGCAAGTCGGTGCGACTGCTTCATCAATCACTACTGTATGGTCGAGCGCTTCCAGTACTTCTTGTGCTACAAGCACTTTATTACATACAGAGCAATGACTACCTTCTGTCAAGCCTGTGTCTTCGCAAGTTGGTGCGACTGCTTCATCAATAACTACTGTGTGGTTGAGTGCATCCAGTACTTCTTGTTCTACAAGCACCTTGTTACATACTGAGCAATGACTACCCTCTGTTAAACCTGTTTCTTCACAAGTTGGTGCGACTGCATCGTCAATGACTACTGTATGATTGAGTGCATCAGTTTCTGTAATATTTTCAGAAATCAGCGTATCACAAACAGAGCATTTAACTGTTGTGGTAACTGATCCTGCATTTTCACAATCAGGATCAACCGTGCTGACAATGGCTTCAGATGGAATATGATATTCCAAAATAAAGCTGTATTCTGCCGAAGCATCATCAACTGTTATTGTGCTTACGGATGCTTCATCAACAAGCTGGTAATTTTCTGTCGTTGTAATGGTGTATTCACCAAACGGAAGGGTTACTGTCTTGTCATCATTCGGTGCAATTTCATTTCCGTCAGAATCCGTAATCTTAAAATCAATATCAAGAGGATTGCCCTGACAATCTATTATAACGATGTCAGCATCCACATAAAGTCTTGTATCGTAATATCTCCATTCGGTAGTAAGCTCATCTGTAATCATACTGTTGATATCGCTGATAGTCTGACCGATTGCAGCGGCAAGGTCATCATACTGATCATTATAATCAACAATTTTTTGTCTGATTGCCATAAGCTGTTCAGAGGTGGCATTATCCTCACCGATTACACCTGCAAGGAAAGCAACAACACCATCTATAACCGCAGTTGAATATTTCGTGAAGGTATCAAATGCACCTCCCAATGTGTCCTTATATTTTTCAAACTCCTCTTCATTAATCAGTATATCTGTAAGGTCAATACCAAATCTTGAATTGATAGAGTCAACCAACACAGGAATTATAACACCTGCACTTGCAACGGCAGTGCCGTCAGCAGCCACAATGACAGTGTAAACAAGTGCATTTCTTTCATATCCGGCAGGAGCTTCACTTTCAACCATAATATATGAGCCTGCAGGAACACCTGAATGCACGTGAATTACGCTAGTGATGGATGCAAGAATATCAAGATACTGCATATATTCCTCAGGAATAATGCTGCCGAAATATGTTTCTATTATGCTTGCAAGCTGTTCGCCTGTAATTCCGTTATTTGTAAGAGTACCGAGAATATTAAGAATATTGGAGGAATTACTGAAGGAAACAACACCATCTGAATTTGAGGTCGTTGATAATATTGCAGGAAGTGTAATTTCACCCAGCGTTACCTCGTCAAGATTTACAAGTGAAAGTATAATTCCAAGAATGGTGCCGATATCAATATTTTCCCAATCCGTATTTTGAAGCTGTTCTAAAACATCATTCCAATTTAGATTGCCGACTGTGTCAACACCTGATTTCATCAAGGTTACAACAAGGTCAAGAAAGGCGTCTCTTTCAATCATAAGGAATTTAGCGTTAGGAACTACGTCCCCATTTTGGTCAACCTTGCTGAATTCAATTGAAAAGCTGTTGTTTTTGAATACCTTAAAGGTTGTAATCAAGCTGTACGTGTTATTCGTTAAAGCTGTATATTTTGAATCAAACGAGGAGGTGGCAAAGTGATCACCGGTTACAGCACCATCTCGTCCAACCGCGAAAGCATATTCATTTTTATCAACTATATATCCGGATGCGCCCAGTGTCTGCTGGATTGTATAGTAGCCCATCTTGAGACCTGAGAATTTGTAAACCGTATATCCGATATCAGCAATAAGAACATTCACACTTGCATTTGAAACCTCAAGGGTATAATCCTCTCCCTCAGTTAACGGATTGCCAAGGGCATCCTTAATTTCAAATGCGGCACCGTCATAGGATTCAGGGTAAGTTCCGCTGTATATAATGTAATCAACAACAAAGGTGCCTGTAGGTGCTGCCTTAAATTCAGCGTCAAAGCAAACCTCTTTGTTTGCATCTACATCAACACTTTCATATACAGTTTTTTCCTGCGTTACCTCAACAACTGCTTTTGCGTAGCTTGTGATATCCTCATACGTTTCTGTTGTGCTGGCACCATTTGAATTTTCAACCTGCGTATCAGGGTGTGTCTTAGTTAATGCATTTGTAAGGAAAATAATATTTTTACCTGTTTCCTCTGCAAGAGCATTGCTGTAATCATAATAAACTCTCATTTCATCCTGCTGAATAGCATTAAGGCAGGAGGAAATAGATGAGCTAAGGCTTGTTGGGTTGGAAAAAGTACTTGAAGACTGCGTTTTCACTATATCATCATGATCTGACATTGAGCCAGTAAGTGAACTTGACCACGGCCACGTGGTAACATTTTGCCATAAAACTTTTGTTATACTACAGCTGTGTGTACAGGTTATGTTATGAATAGAAAAATCATAGGTTTCCAAAACCTCTTCGGCTGCCCAGCCTGAAAATTCATCAAGGGTGTAGGATACAGATGTACCCTGATGCCTTGTTACCGTGTAGCCGTTAATCTCAACTGCATCGTTATAAACATTACCTTTGTCGTCATAGTATTTAACGATTTCAAGATTCGCGCCATTATCTGTTGCAGCATTAAATTCTTCAGCAGTAATTCTTTCACGTTCACCGTCATTAACCGTTACGTAATATTCCTTAGAGGCAATATCACCTGTCTGTGCCTGGGTTTCGTCCATCAGCGCATACTTTAAATTATCGTATTCCAGACGCTTTACACTGTAGGTACTTCCGTCCTCAACACCGGTAATGCTTGCACTCACATTGTAAGGCAATGTCAGTATACCGTCAACGATACTGTAATGCTTTGCATTACTGCCGACAGCCTCGCCGTTAAATGGCTGTCCATTAATTTCAACATAATAATCAAATTCAACATCGTCATCAATATCAATGCCGTCAGCTGAGGTTGAATTAGAAGAAATTGTAATGGCAGCGCCGTTCAATGCAAGAGCTGAAAGCGGCAGATTGAGTAATACCATAAGTACGGCAAGCAATACCGCCACAGTCTTTTTTAATGCTTTCTTCATAATAGGTAGCCCCTTTGATAAAATATTAACAATACCATTGTACCATATTTTTCAACATTTTCAATAAAAATCATCCACAATTTATAATTTTTTTATGAATTGTGGATGATTTAAATATTTTATAGTGTATAGCGGTATAAGCATTAGCTGATGATTTTGTTTTTATATTTATGCTTTTTGTTTGATAATATATCTCTTTGACGGTTTTACAATAAGCATTACAGCCAAAATAACAAACGCTGTTACGCCGAGGCTGAGCGGGTACACCTGCATAATTCTTGCAAAGGATGGCGACTGCTGAAATATGGTAAACACCCAAACAAGCCGTACACCGCAAATTCCGACAACGGAGCAGGCAGCAGGAATAAATGAAACACCAAAGCCACGCAAATAACCCGACAATCCCTCCTGCAGAATGCTGAACAAATATGCAAATAGAATATACTTCAAGCGTATTTGTCCTGCAGAGATAACATCCGCATCTGTATTGAAGATGCTAAGCAGCGGATGACTGAACAGCAAAACAAATCCACCGACTGCAACCGTACTTATCAGGCTTTGAAGCAGAGAAAGGCGCAGTGTCTTTCGGCAGCGGTCGTTCCTGCCTGCTCCATAGTTTTGACCCACAAAGGTAGTACAAGCCTGACCAAAGGAGTTCATTATGTAATAGACAAAAACCTCCAGATTAAATGCAGCTGAGGAGGCTGCCATAATTGTTGTGCCGAGGCTGTTGACCGCAGACTGAATAATGATATTGGCAAATGAAAACACCATACCCTGGACACCGGCAGGTATTCCGATTTTCAAAATTTGTCCAAATACAGCCTTATGTATCCGCAGCTTTTTTATACTGATTTTAATCGGCAAATCGGTTTTTACAAGTGAAACTAATAAGATGAGTGAGCTTACAAAATTAGAAAGCACAGTTGCTGTTGCTACACCATCTACATCCATACCAAGCACAAGTACAAAGAACAGATTCAGCCCCACATTAAGTAAACCTGAAACAATCAATGCAATCAGCGGTGTTTTTGTATTACCACAGCTTCTGTAAATTGCGGATTCAAAATTATAAAGCAGAATTACAGGCATACCCAGCAAATAAATTCTCAGATATTTGATAGACAGCGGATACACTTCATTCGGAACATCCAGCATATTTACAATGCTTGGTGCCAAAAGTTCTCCTAATACCGCAAGAAAAAGTCCTCCGAGCAGAGCCACAATTACGGATGTGTGCACAGCTTTTGATACCTTTGAATTATCCTTTTGACCGATTGCTCTTGCAATAATTACATTGCTTCCCAAGGAAATTCCGACAAAAAGATTGATGAGCAAGCCGATAACGGGAGCATTACTTCCTACTGCCGCCATCGCCTCTTTGCCTGAAAACCGCCCTACCACCGCGATATCAGCCACATTAAAAAGCTGCTGCAAAATACCTGTTACGGCAAGGGGTATTGCATATTTGATAATTTTATCTCCCAAGGAGCCATTAACCATATCCATTTGCTTTTTCATATTACATTCTTTCTCCTTTTTCAGCAGATACAAATGCTCAAAACTATATTTCTTTAAGTTGTTTTTACATTTAAATAGGTATACGTTTTTTACAGCGATATAATATCACAAAATGATACGCACATCAATACTGCGTACTTTACAAATATTTTCCCCACTGGTATAATTAATATAGATAATTTATTTTAAGTTAAGGACAATCATTATGAACACGATTACTTTAAATACAAAATGCGGTAAGATTGTCGGCATAAGGACGGAGCATTACACTGAGTTCCGTTCCATAAAATATGCCGATGCAAAAAGGTGGGAATACCCAAAGCAGGTCACAGAGTGGGAGGGTGTATATGACGCTACCTACTTTAAAGACTGTTCCTTCCAAAGGCGTGCTTTTGAGGAGGATGCTGTCTGCAATAAATTTTATCACAAGGAATTTCGCAGAGGACTCTCCTTCACCTACAGTGAGGACTGCCAGTATCTCAATATATGGGCGCCCGAAAATGCAAAGGACTGCCCTGTTCTTATTTATATTCACGGCGGAAGCTTTACAGGCGGAAGCACAGATGAAGGGCATCTAAACGGTGCTGAGTTTGCAAAAAACGGTATTATTCTTGTTTCAATGAATTACCGCCTTGGTCCTTATGGCTTCTGCTCACACCCTGATTTGAAGAATGATGAGGGCATATGCGGCAATTACGGACTGTATGATCAGTACACTGCAATCAAATGGGTTAAGGAAAACATTTCTGCCTTTGGCGGAAATCCGGATAAAATCACACTTTCCGGTCAGAGTGCAGGTGCAATGAGCGTTGACATTCAAATTTCAAATCCGATGTGCGCAGGCTGGTTTTCAGGTGCATATATGATGAGCGGTGCTGCCATGCAGAGAGGACTGTTAAAGCCCTTAAAGCCTGAAAAGACCCGTGATTTTTGGGAAACCATCATAAAAAATGCCGGACTTAATACCATTTGGGAGCTGAAAGAAGCGGATTCCAAAACACTTTATTATGCATGGTATGAGGCTTGCCAAAGCTCCATACTCACAATGCCGTACACCTTCCCTGTTTATGACGGCAAGCTGCTTTGTGAGGACAGCTTTAAAATGAATCAGCTGCCTGACATTCCTTATGTTTTAGGTGTTACCATTACGGATATGATTCCGATTGTTCTCAAAGGCATTACCAAAAAATGGGTCAGAGCCGCTGCCAAAAACACCAGCAAGTGCTACACCTATCTGTTTGCACGCAAGCTGCCCGGTGATGACCGTGGTGCATGGCATGCCTGCGATTTGCTTTATGCCTTCAAAACACTTGATTTCAGCTGGCGTCCATTCAATAAAACCGATTATGAAATTGCAAACCAAATGCACAAATCCCTATGCGCCTTTGCAAAAAGCGGTGACCCAAACTGCAATGCACTGCCAAAATGGGAAAGCGGCGGCAAAAAGGTAATGGTATTCAATGAGGAAACCAAGCTGGCAGGCTGGAAAACTGCCGAGCTTATTAAGAACACGTTTACAAGCGGAGGATTTATTTAATGAAATTCGACCATAAATTCAGGCTAAAAACAGCGGATAAGCACTGCAGATTATACTGCTGTGATGACATCCATGCGCAGATTGATTTTATAGATAAAAGCTGTATACGCGTTGCTGTTTATAAAGACAAGGACACCATGCTGCCTACCTTCAGCATAAATCCCACAGGCAGCCATTCCCGAAACGGCAGGGCAAGACTGGATACGGACGGCTTCGAGATGTACGCCCCTGAGGTTATTGCACATCAAAATGGTGAGGAATTTATTCTTGAAAATAACATAAAAATTGAACTGAACCTCAGCAATTTTCTTTTAAGCTATACACAGAATAATCAATTGCTTTTTCGTGACAGAGCACCACTTGCTTATAATTTTGAAAATGAATTCGGCAAGGACAGCTATCATTACATTTCAAGAGCTGATGGCGAAAAGGTATTCGGCTTAGGTGACAAGGGTGGTGATCTTGACAAAGCAGGCAGAGCCTTCCGTATTGAAACAACGGACTGTATGGGTTATGATGCCCGCTCAAGTGATCCGCTTTATAAGCACATTCCGTTTTATATCTGCGAAAACCATGCAGGCTGCTATGGTATATTCTATGACACCAGCGACACTGCCTATATCGACCTTGGCAAAGAAATAAACAATTATTACGAGCCGTACAAATATTTCAGAACAAAGGATGACTGCTTGGTTTACTATGTATTTTTCGGAACAAAGCTGTCCATCCTGCAGCATTTTTCAAGGCTGTGCGGCAAGCAGGCATTCCCGCCGAAATGGAGCTTTGATTACTGTGCAAGCACTATGGCATATACAGATGCACCTGATTCCGAAAAGCAGATGAACGCTTTTCTTGATAAAGTCAAAAAACTGGGGCTCAGCTGTTCAGGCTTTTATCTTTCTTCAGGCTACACCTCAATTGGTGCGCAAAGATATGTTTTTAACTGGAACACAGACAAATTTCCGAATCCAAAAAAATTCATCCAGCACTTTTCAGACAATGGCATAGAGATCATACCGAACATCAAGCCTGCCTTTTTATGCGACCACCCGATGTATAAGGACATTGCACAGCAGGGTCTGTTTGTTAAAAATCCTGACGGCACACCGTTTATAACACGCTTTTGGGACGGTAATGGCAGTTACCTCGATTTCACAAACAAAAATGCTTTTGATTTCTGGAAAGCACAGGTATGTGAAAAGCTGCTTGACAATGGCATTACTGCAACCTGGAATGATAATAACGAGTTTGACATCAAGGATACAGATGCTGTTGCCTGCGGATTTGAAAACGGCAGTGTTTATGCCGAGCGTATACGCAGTATCCTCACCTACTTAATGGTGGAGTCCTCCTATCAGGCTCAGATTGAAAAAAGGCCTGACCTGCGTCCGTTCCTTTCTACAAGGAGCGGCGGCATAGGTATTCGACGGCTGGCACAAACCTGGTCGGGTGATAACCGCACGGCATTCAGTGATTTGCGATACTGCCATTATATCGGACTTACAATGTCACTTTCCGGCCTTTATTTCTACGGTCATGATTTGGGTGGCTTTTCGGGTGATATGCCGTCAAGGGAACTGCTTCTCCGATGGATTCAGCACGGCATATTTGAGCCGAGATTTACCATTCATTCCTGGAATGCAGACGGCTCGGCAACGATGCCTTGGAGCTATCCCGACATCATTGATGATGTTAAGCAAATATTCTCCCAGAGGAAGCAGTTAAAGCCGTATTTGTACAACTGCGCCTATAATGCAGTTGAAAAGGAAATCCCGATTAACGCACCGCTGTTTTTATATTACGATGATGAGAACATAAAAACAAACAGCAATTCCTTTATGTTCGGACAGGATATACTCGTCACCTTTATTTTTGATGAAGGAGAAGAAAAGACAGCTGTATATCTGCCAAAGGGTGATGACTGGTATCTTGACGATACGCTTTATTCGGGCGGACAAGAGCTAGAGCTGACAATTCCTGCCCATTCAAAAATGCCCTATTTCATTCGCAGCGGCAGTGTTATTCCCACTGACGAAGGGGAATACGGATTTGATACGGATGAAAAGCTGACCTTTACGGTTTACCCGGTCAAGGCAGGTGCTTTTGAGTCAGAGTTTTTTGACGATGACGGGCTGAGCTTCAAATATCAAAAGAACGATTGTATCAGGCTGAAATTCAATGTCAAATGCACAGAGGGCAGCGTTAAGGTTTCTTATAAAAATAACGGAAAACAGCAAATCATTCCCGATATACAATTGTGCAAGGGCGATAACAGAAAACTTATCATAGAGTAAGAAATGAATTTAATATACAGCAAAAGACTGCCACATCCAAAGCATCAGATGTGACAGTCTTTTTATTTTAAAGCATTAATTATTTCTCATATTATCAAGTTTATCATGCAGCAGTTTAAGCTGTTTCTTTGACAGCTTATAACAAAATGCAAGCAATACAAACATAATTACAAGCATTATTGCCGGCACAATGGTTGCGGAGTCATAAAGCTTTGTCAGCACCTCAGGCGGCTGTGATGCAAGCTTTCCGTCATAGCCGATGATACCGAGTATTGCCGATGCACCTGCACCTGCAATCGTCTGTCCCAGCTTTCTTGCAAAGGAATAAAAGCTGTAGGATGTACCCTCTTCACGCCTGCCTGAAAGAAATTCCTGATAATCAATTACATCCATGACAAGTGCCCATACCTCTAACACCAGGAAGGTCTGGCCCGCACCCGAAAGGAATACAAGGGCAAGGAATACATATGGATTATCAACAAGCGGTGTAAAACGCATAAGATACATAATTACATTTATTACAGCAGCAAAGGCAAGACCAAAAGCGCAAATTTCCTTTTTGCCGAATTTTTTGATAAGCCTGCCCATAAACGGCAGGAACATTGCCATAGGAAGATATGTGCATATTGTCACGATGCTGTACAAGCCCGGCTTTTCAAAATAGTTTTTGAAGAGATAATTATACACAGTCTGTGTATACATCTGGAAGCAGATAAGCAGCATTGAAACCACACAAAGCACAATAAACGGCTTATTTTTAATAAGCACACCCATTGTTCTGAACATACTATAGTTCTCCTGCTTTTGTGTAGGCGGCAGCTGAACTCTCTCCTTCGTGAGTTTAAAGTGGCCTATAAAAACAAGAATTGAAACCAAACAAAGGATACCGACTGCAAAGGAAAGCTTTGTTGCATCAAGCACCTTCGCAGATGTACCGTCAGCATTAATAACCGTTGAATAAACAACAAGCGGCAATAAAATCTGTGCAGGCAGTCCGCCGATACCTGCTCCGATTGACCTCCACATAGAAAGGGATGAGCGTTCAATTTCATCATCGGTGATAACAGATGCCAGTGAGCCGTAAGGAATATTCACACCCGTATAAAGCATACCGTAAATAATATATGTAATGTACGCATAAATCAGATACTGATTATCGGACAGCCCGGGAATTTTTGTAAACATAAGAAAGCCTGCAACTGCCATAGGAAAGGATGCCCACAGAATATATGGTCTGAATCTGCCGAATTTTGTAGGCTTTCTTGAATCAATAAACGATCCCCACAATGGGTCATTAATCGCATCCCACACACGTGCAACAATCATCAGCACAGTGATTTTTGCTGCCGAGATACCAAGAACGTCTGTATAAAACATATTCAGGAATGCCGAAACCAAGCCAAAGGTCATAAGTCCGCCCATATCACCCATGGCGTAGCCAAGCTTATCCTTAAACTTAATTCCATGCGTACTCATTTGTTCACTCATAATTTTACCCCCTCAAAATTAAGCGAAACAATTGTCATTATCGGAATTTCTTTCAAAAAAGAAATGCTTTGCAGCAAGTGCCGCAGGACCGATAAAGGTGATTTTATCATTAAGCTCTGAAAGCTCAATTGTATCAGAATTAAAATTGCTGTTGTATCTTCTGCATTGCCGTGAAAGTTTATGGGCAATGCTGTTATTTTCAAACACCATACCAAAAAGTATGATTTTGCAGGCATTCAAAATGGTAGCTGTATTTGTTAATGCGATTGACACCAAATCAATTTTGTGATCAATCAGATTGCTGATATCTCCGTCACGATCATAGCCTTTTATAATCTCATCAAAGGAGAGCCTATTGTTAAGCTCCTCTGTAATTGCCATGGAGGAAACCTCTGTTTCAAGACAGCCGTAACGATTGCATCTGCAGCGCCTGCCATTACGGTTAATAATATAGTGACCGATTTCGGCAATGCCTGCATCACTGCCGGAAAGAAGCTCTCCGTTTGCGGCAATCGCCGAGCCTATACCGGGTCCCCATTTAAGAAACAGCACTGACTCCTCATAAATTCTGTGTCCGTAAATAAGCTCTGCCACAGCAAAGGCACGAACATTATTATCCATCACAACAGGAAGTCCTATTTTTTCTTCAAGCTTTTTTATAACATATTTATTGTCCCACAAACCTGTTTCACTTTTTTCGACAGAGCCAATCACACAAATTGACGTGCATAAAAATCTTTTTTTGCTTTTTGCTGTTTTTTCAAACAGTCTTTCTGAAATAGAAAGCAATTTGCCAACATTTTTTATATCGTAAAAGCTTTCACTTTCATACCTTTTGCCGTCAAGCCCTGCAACGGAAACCGTGATTTTATCAAGCTCGGCATTGATACAAAGGGCATAATAATCAGCAAGCCTCAGGGACAGCATAATTTTCCTTCTGCCCGCCCTTGCACTGCCGCTCGTATCCTCGCCCTTTTCCTCAATCAGTCCGTCATTTATAAGCTGATTGCAAAGCTTGGTTACAGCCGCAGGTGTAAGACCAAGTGCAGCAGCAATATCCTTTCTGCTCATTGCATGATTGGTGTTAAGCAGATATAAAATACTGCTGATATTTCTCGATTTAATTTCCTTTAAATTTAAACCGTTCTGCTCCATATCTACCTCACTTTACAAGCAGTGATACTCCGCTTATCAGCATCAGAGCATACGTAAGCTGTAAAAAAACACTCCTGCTCATTTTCTTATAAATCAGATTTCCGACAACAAGGGCTGCCGCCAATACTGCTAATGCTGCTATCAGCATAACAATCAGCTCACCGCTGAAATAACCTGACCTGATATCACCCAGCATAATAATTGTATTAAGCACGATCCACACCGATGAAATTGTCGCACGGAATTCACGCTTATCCTTTATAATGCCACCGAGATATGTAACAAGAAGCGGACCGCCGCAAACAAACATTCCGTGAACGACACCTGATATTACCAGCAGCACCGCCGATATAACCACAGGATATTTTTTATCCTCTTTTTTTGTGTAAAACCGATAGGCATTTATCACTGCAAAGGCAATCACAACACTGCCTAAAATTTTATACAAAACTGCACCGTCAGTACCAATCAGTCTGTTAAGATAAAAGCCTGCTGCAATGCCTGCAAGCATTACTGCCGTGATTTTTACAAATTCCTTTTTATTAACATATTTATAATCCTTAGCCACAATATAGACAGATGCAGCTATACCCAACACATTGAGTATCGGCTTCGCCGTGTCGTACCCCACGGTCATTACCGAAAACGGCATAGCAAGCACTGTGCCGGCAAAGCCTGTAATACACTGGATAATATTGGATAAGAAAACAATTATAAGAAAAACAATTTTATTTATCATCAGTAACAGAATACCTCAATATCAAGCATGCCTGCAAGTACTCTCAGCTCCTCGCAGACATCTCCGTAGATAACTGCAAAGTGCGGCTCCCAGCCGTCTGTAACCGCTTGGTTTATAATATCAGCTGCATTGTTTTTCGTCTTTACAACAAGTGAGGTTCCGTTAAACTGCTTTGGCTTATCAAGAATTTCGCCATTTGAAATAAACATTCTGAACCTACCGTCAGCCGTTCTGCCCACTCTGAAAATGGTTGCACTGTCATTTGCTTTGCATCCAAAGTCAAGGGTAGGTCCTATTTTTCTGTTACAGTGCACATCGGCACAGGCACCTGTATCCTCTCTCGCAAGAGAGCAGGCAGCCGTTCCGCAGTGCCAGAAGGTAATGGTATTTTCTTCTTCATCCATAGAAACAGGGTCACCGAAAAACACCGGCTTGTCTGTCAGAAACTGACCCATATACATGGACAGTCCGCCATAAGTATCCGCCTCACAGGCGGCAGGAATACCCATATCGTTGAGCATTGCCAGAGCGGCACAGACAGGTGTACCGAAGGCGGTGAAGAAATCAGGCCAGCAGCGTGAGGACACTGCACCGATATGATTATCCTTGCAGTATTCAGCATAAGCCTTATAAAGCCTTGCAAAGTCATTTCTGTTTTTGTCCGGTGTATTTTCAAGGCCCTTAATTCTGCCCTTGGCATCGGAAAGGTATTCTGCAATATCCTCATCACTATAGCTCTTTGCAATGTCAATCAGCTCCCTCGCTTCAATAGAATTGAGGGTCACGCCAAAGGCTTTCAGCATTTCAAGGTCATTGCCTCTGCCAAAGCCGAAGCCCTGAGGAGTGTGACCAATCTGCAGAAAATTCAGGGAGCGCATAGCCTTTTTCAGCCTTGCAGCCTTGATAACTGCATCTATTTTTCTTAAAACGACAGTCTCATTCGGTGCACCGAAAATGTATTCAAAGTTTCTGCCGTAATTTTTTAATGTATTGCCTGCAGAAAATGCACCTGTCAGCGAATTGAGTCTTAATCTGCCGCCGTCAATTACAGGCTCACGCAAGGTCCACAAAAGCACCGGGCAGTCAAAGCGTTTGATAATTTCACTTATATAAGCACTGTTTGCAAAGGTTATGTTCTGCACAATCAGCAAATCAGGCTTAATACTGTCAAGAAAAGCATTCAGCTTGTCAATGGAAAGCAGCATCTCGTCAGGGATTTTCACGCTGCTGTCAAGACCCTTCAGCATATCAGCAGAGCTTTCAAACTCCTTTTGTGCCGATTCAAGATGAAAGGTTGGTACGCCTATAGGAACATAGGCATATTCAAATTCATAGTTCATAATTTCACCTAATATTTAAGCTCTTTATTTTCGCCGATTAAGCCTGCAAAGGCACCCTGCTTCATCAGCGGTTCACGGTCTTTGTGTGCAAGGACCCATTTGTTTTTCTGCAGAAGCAGGATGCTTTCTGCATTATTTGGCACAAGTGCCTTTTCAATAGGGGTATTTGTTCCCTTCAAAAGCACGACAACTGCCTTGAAGCCATCATCACTGACCTTGCACGGACTGAGGTGCAGGGTTGTCTGATACATTTCAATGGCAGTGCCTGCAGGAACAAAAAACACCTTTTCGTCCCCTACATAAAACTTGTTGTTATTTATCTGTTTTTTCATTCCAAGAACAAGCATAAGGTCAGTCACAGCCACATTGATTTCCGAGCATTTATGATATTCAAAGCCGTTATATGTGCTGTTTTTTCCATTGCAGTAGCCAACCTGAATGGGCATACCGCCGTAAAATATATTTTGAATATCATCAAAAAGCTGACCCTGCTCCATATTGACATCTGACAGAACATAGATATTATTTTCAGCCGGAACTTCCGTTTTGTCTTTCATATACTTAATCCAGTCAGAAAAATCAAAACCGTCTATTACTGTACCGTAATCCTCAAATTCCTTATCAAATACGGAATATATTTTAACATCATTAACCTTATTTAAATGTTCAAGCATCATAATCGCCTCGCACGATTTTATAGGTTGCACGCCAGTCCTCCTTGCCGATTCCCGACTCTACACCCTTATCATATATTTTCTTAACCATTTCCATAACAGGCATTTCAAAATCAGCTTCCTTACTCAGACGCTGACAGATGCCAAGGTCCTTATGCTCATTTTCGAGAGAAAAGGCTGTGGTCCAGTTTTCATTTTTTATATTCTGCCACTGGGCATCCAGATAAAAGCACTGGGCTCCGCCATAAGAAATTGCAGTGTAGTAGTCATCCACGCTGACACCCATTTTCTGTGCAAGAAGCATCGTTTCGTTAACACCATTTTGTATTTGGGCGCAAAGGGCGTTGTGGCATATTTTCATAACAAGACCCTTGCCGTTTTCGCCCATACGGATGATATTGCAGCCCATATAGGAAAGGATAGGCTTAATTTCAGGGTAAAGCACCTCATCACAGCCAACCAGGATTCCCAGTGTGGCATTGATGGCTGCAGGCTTTGATTTTACAACAGGTGCATCTGCAAACTGCGCCCCTGTTTTCTTTACCATTTCAGAAACCTCAACGGAAACCGATGGGTCAATTGTACTCATATCAATACAAATCATACCTTCGCCAAGCTTTGGCAAAAGCTCAGTATAAACAGCCTTAACATGCTCTGACTTGGGTACCATTGTTATAATTACATCTGCATTCTCTGCAACCTCTATATTATTTTCACAAGGGACTGCACCGATTTCAGCCAGCTTTGCAACCTGCGCTCTGTTCAGGTCATTGACGTAAACCGTATCGTTATGCTTTTTTACAATATTTTCACACATAGACTCGCCCATTATGCCGAGTCCGATAAATCCAATTTTCATTGCTAAATCTCCACTAAACTCCTATCATTCTGTTATCGTTTTATCCCAAGCAGACTGGAACTTATCAAGACCGTAATCTGTAAAGGGATGATAAAAGCTGTCCTTAAACACCTGCAGACCTGCAGTTACGATATCTGCACCTGCAACCGCACAGTCAACAAACTGCTTGCCGTTTCTTACTGCAGCACAGATAATCTGTGTTTTACCGAGAAAGCCATAGTTTTCATAAATGGTAACAATATCCTGAATATACTGTGTACAATCCTCACCGCTGTTCTCCTTCCAGCCAATGAAAGGTGAAACGAAAAGAGAATTATTTTTTGCAGCAATAAGTGCCTGTGACGGTGAAAAAACAAGGGTAAGGTTTGTTCTTACGCCCTTTTGCTCAAGACGTCTTGCGGCTGTAATGCCTGCCTCTGTGCAAGGAATTTTAATAACAAAATTAGGACTCATTGCGGCAATTTTACTGCCCATCTCAACCATTTCATCTGCATTGTCAAGGTGCGGATTAATCTCAACGGAAATCGGGAACTTTTCCCAGCCCTCAATGCCTTTCTCCTTTACAAACTCTGCAAGCTCACCGATTACTGTATAAAAGGGCTTGCCTGAATTCATAATGTGATTTGGGTTAGTAGTAACACCGTCAATGCCGAAGGTGTCATAAGCCTCTCTGATTTCATCAATTTTTGCACTGTCTAAAAAATATTTCATAGTGTCCTCCCAAAAAATAATTATATTTTATTTAAAGCAATCAGGCTGTCAAAAGCCTTTGCCTTTTTTCTGATAAATACAGGCGGTGCGCCCAAGGGGGCTTTCACGGTATGCATTCCGCCGCTGTATTCCCTGCCGCTCCAGAGGTGTACCCATTCATCCTCCGGCAGATAAACCTCTCTGCTCTCGGCATTTTCCTTCAGCACGGGAGCAACCAGTATATCCCTGCCAAGCAGGAACTCGTAAGCCTCGTTATAGGCTCTTTTTTCATCATAATAAAAGAACAGCGGTCTTATAACACCTACACCCGTATCGGCATTATACTTAACACAATCCTTTATATACGGCTTCAGCGCCCTGTGAATTCTGCTCATTCTTGCGTGATGCCTTAATGTGATTTCGCTGTAATCGAACTGTGCATTTGCATCAGGATTAAGACCCTCGTGTCCGCGAAGAACAGGTGTAAATGCATTCATTTCGCACCAGCGCATAAACAGCTCATCCGAACGTTTCAGATTTAAAAAGGTCGTGTATCCGCCTATGTCAGAATGGGACAATCCATAACCGCAGCAGGTCAGAGATAATGCCGCAGGAATAACACTGGGCAAACCAAAATCAATGGAATAATCCACGTGATTATCACCGTTCCACATCATAGTTGCATATTTTTTTGTGTCGGTATAGCCCGCTCTGGTGAAAAACATAATTTCACCAAGCTTTCCGCATTCTTCCACTGCTTCACGGTTAAGCTGTGCCCACCGTGCAGGCCAGGTATTATGAATCAGCTCGGGATCTTCACCGCTGTAAAGCACACAGTCCGTGGGCAGATATTCACCAAAATCAGCCATCCAGCCCGAAAATCCGAAATCAATCATATTTTTCTTAATTATATTCTTAATCCATATACAAGCATCGGGATTTGTAAAGTCCACCATTGCCGCAGGGAAGGTTGTGATTTTCACATAATAATCCTTGCCGTCTTTGTCCTTAACACAATAGCCCTTGTCGTGAGCCTCCTTATACAGTGGCTTTTCCACCGCAAGAAAGGGATTGATATAACCAAGCACCTTAATGCCCTTTGCATTAAGCTCTTTTATTTTTTTATCAAGCTCAGGATACAACTCCCGATCCCACTGCCAGTTCCATTGCAGCTGCTTACCAACAGCAGTAACACGGCGGCCTTCCCAGTCCTGTATCCACACACCGCAAACATCTGTATTATAAGCAAGGCAGGCATCAACCTTTTTCATCATAACATCGGTTCCGCCCTGAATACCCAGGATTGCACCATCATAAACCCAGTCAGGCAGTGCAGGCTGTCTGCCAAGAAGATGTGTCAAATCACTTAGTACACACTCAAAATCATCACCAAAGCCGATATAAAACGGAGCAATACTGTCCGTTTTTATAATATGAAAATCCTTGCCGGTGAAGTCAAATTCAGCCCTTGCCGTTGTTTCGCTGTGAAAATAATATTTTTCAGAGCTTAAAAAGGTCGGCTCAGCATAATAGGTTTCGTAGCTTGAAAACTTCTGCTTTTTCGTGGTGTTCTTTATACCGAACACCTGCTTGACAATTTTTTTTGCAGTCTGCAGTCCGTTAATATGCTCCGCAACCCAAACATTAACCTTTTTACCTCTGAGGTTAAATTCCGTAAAGTTCTCTCCGCAGCCGTAAACAGCTTCCGTATTTTTTGCAGGGAGCTTAATCCATAAGCGATTATAATCACCGCTTACCAAGGGCTCAACCTTAATGCGGTTATCATTCTCTGCTGTTACAACAAACTGTATGTCATCACCTTTGATGACAGCCCTGTCATCCTCAATCTCAACGGACTTGACAGCAATATCCTTTTTATAATCAAGCTTATCTTTGATTTTAAAAGAGCCGTGCCACATCGTATAGTCATTCGACCCCTTGCCCAGCGTACAGATATAATCACCGATTTTTGCTTTAAAAACAGTTCTACCGTTACAGCAAAGCTCTGCACCGTTTGATATACCGCGAAACTCCAAAGCCAGTCCCCCTAAAATAATTGATTAACTCTGTTAATTAATTATAAAATAGTTATCCCCTTTTGTCAATATTTAACACCTATACTATCTTTATTTTTAATAGATAAAACAAAAGAAGCAGAAGGCTGAAATTCATCAGCTTTCCGCTTCAAAAAATATATAATATTAGGAAATCTTTTTAATTTTATTCAGTCTCTTATTTAAGCCTAAAATTTGTTCCTTGGTGAATTTAACACCCAGCATGGAAAAGGCACGCTTTAATGCAAAGCCTTTGGCTATATCAATCATTGTTTTATTAATCTTAAAGCCTGCAACAGACATACCCGAGGATTTATTCTTATCCTTCTTATTCGCTTTACCACTGTTCTTCAAAAATTTAACCAGCGTCGGAACTACGCTGAGCAGTACCAGCTTACCACGGAAGGTTGCCATAATATCTCCTAAGGTATCGTTGATTGAAAGATAGCCTGATGGCATTGTAATTTCAAACCAGTTTATGACATCTCCCTCTTCTGCCATTCTGTACTTTTCATTAAAGGTATCCACCTTTCGTATTGTGGCAGAATCCTCATATTTTCCTGCTTTTGCTGTAATTGTCGTTTCGCCCTCATTTTTTACATCAAAATAGAAAAACGGATATTTCCCTTTTGTTTGCCTGCCTATACTTTCACCATTTGCAAACAGCTCAACCTCATTCTGATTTGTATAAACAGTAATCCTTGTAACGTCTTCCACCCTGTCCACATATCGTTTGGAGCAGATATGCACAAAGGGCTCATCGGACAGCCATGCTTTGTAAGCATAAAAAGAATCCTTTTTGTACCTTCTGTCAAAGGTAACAAGCCCCTTGTGATTCATTCCGTTTTCTCCGCCTTCACTGCGTGCATCGGCAGCAAAATCAAACATATTCCACACGTGGGTTGCCCAAAGATACTTTCTGTCCATAATCTGCTTAATAAGCTCCTCGTGATAATATGCCTGATATTCCTCGGTATAATCCCCCTGCTGCGGGTCGGATGTATGCCAGTCAAGTGCTTCACAGCCATACTCACTGATACCGATTGCCTTATTCGGATACTTTTTATGGAAGCTGTCAAACCAAGGACCATACATAGATGCATTGCCGCCGTACCAGCCGAAATAATGGTTATAGGACAATACATCGGGAATATGCACATACTCCTCATCGGGACTGCACATTGTGATTGCCGCAAGGGTTGTAGGTCTTGTTTTATCCAGAGAATGAACTAAATCATTTAATATTATATGATTTTCAATCAGGCTTTTATCGGATGCGCCACCCATGGTAATTTCATTCGAAAGTCCCCATACCACAATGCACGGATGATTATAATTCTGGCACACAAGCTCTTTCATCTGCGATTTTGTGTTTTCAACGCCATTTGGCATATGCCTTGAAATATACGGAATTTCAGCCCATACAATCAAGCCCTTTTCATCACACAAATCATAAAACACTTGAGAATGCTGATAATGGGCAAGGCGAACAGTATTTGCACCCATTTCACAGATTAAATCAATATCCTCTTTGTGATGCTCAAAAAGGAGTGCGTTACCGATTTCAGGTCTGTCCTGATGACGGGAAACACCTCTCAACGGGTACTCAACACCATTAAGAATAAAGCCGTTTTGGGGATTGATTTCAAAGCTGCGTATACCGAAGCGAGTTGAAATTTCATCAACAGCACTACCCTCAACCATAAGCTCTGCCTTTGCAGTATAAAGATAAGGGTCTTTTGTTCCGTTCCACAAATGGGGATTTTCAATTTCAAAGGTAACATCATTGCCTGTTAATACCCTGCCATCAACAGTAACCTTAACCTCGTCGTCACCCTTAACAAATGTTTTTACGCGAACTTCTGCTTTATCACCCTTAACCTCAGGCGTTACCATAATACCGGGTGCACCATAATAATCCAAATCGAAATGATTTTTGCTTACACCGATTATGGATACATCTCTGTAAATACCGCCGTAAAAGGTAAAATCAGCCTGCTGCGGATAAACGCTGTCATTCACACTGTTGTCAACAGCAACCACAAGCAAGTTTTCAGCTTTTATTTCATCTATTCTTGCTCGGAAGGTTGAATAGCCTCCGTCATGCTTTGCTATGCTTTTGCCGTTAAAAAACACCTCAGCCGATGCATTAACACCATCAAACTGCAGGTAAAATTCTTCCCCAGCAGGAAAATCATTTTGATGTAAATCTTTGGCAAAACAGCATTTTCCTCTGTAATAATCGTTACCGCCGTCCTGACCATCTTTGCCGTTCCATGTATATGGCAGATTCAGCTTTTCCCAATCCACCGGCAATGAAGCTGGCACGCTCTCGGCAGTTTTGCTGAACAACCAGTGATTATTAATGATTTTAGTCTCTCTCAATTTTATCCCCCCGATATGCTCTGTATACGATTTACGCGCTCTTCGTCAAATACCTCACGGGTATCGTGACGGATAATTTCATCCTTCATAAGTTTATTATAACATACTTTAAACGAAATTCGAAAAAGTTTTTTATCTATAGTTAAAAAGACAGGAGCGGTTTAAAATTCAAACTACCCCTGCCCCATAATTGATGACAAACAATATATAATTTAATTCTTCTACATTCAACTGAACTGCAAAGTCGATTTATTTTTCTTTTCAATAAAAAATATATAGCACGCTGTTATAACAATAGCAAATACAGTTGCAAGAGGTGTGGCAAAACCAACTTGAAACAGCGATACACCTTCTATTTTACTCATAAGATATGACACCGGTATACGAACCAAAAATGTGCTAAGTATTCCTTGAGCAGCAACAAATGTTGTTTTACCTTTGCCATTTAGATAACCCATCATACTAAAATTAAAGCCAACTATAACACAGTCAACAGAGTATGATTTCAAATAATCTGCACACGCTGACATTACTGCCTTGTCTGCAGTAAAGAAACTTGCAAGCCATTCTCCTTGAAAGAAACTAACAGCAAACATTATAATTCCAACGCCAAACGAAAATATCATACCAAAGCACATTGCTTGCTTTGCTCTTTTAGGTTTACCTGCACCAATGTTTTGAGCAGAAAATGCTGATATCGCAGACATAATTGCACCCGGCACAATAAACATTAACGCACATATTTTTTCTGCCACTCCAACACCAGCCGAAGCAACAAGACCAAATCCATTTAATATTGCAAGTATTACCATAAATGACACACCTGTTAGTGCCTCTTGTGCTGCAATGGGTAATCCATATTGCAAGATATGTCTTGTTTCAAGTTTAGCAGGTTTTAAATTTTCTTTATCAACAGTAAAACCAAAACCTTTTTTGCGTATCATAAAATATGCACAAACAACACTAAGCCCTTGTGCCGAAATTGTTGCAATGGCAGCACCCTTGCTTTCCATTTTGAAAGCACCAACCAGTAGCAAATCGCCAAAAATATTACCGGCACAAGCAACACTCATTAATACAAGCGGAGTCTTAGAATCACCAATTCCACGAAACATACTGCTTATTGCATTAAATAAAACTATGCAAACGATTCCTCCACCACAAATTTTAATATATTCTGCTGTCTGTGATAGTGCTTCAATCGGTGCATTCATTACTTTGGCAATCGGATTTGCAATACAAACCATTATAACAGATAAAACAATTCCAACAGCCACAAACAGACAAAGTGCGGAACCTATTGTTCTTGATGATGCTTTTTCATCTTTCCTTCCGATATTATGACCAAGTAAAACAGTGCAACCCATTGTTAAACCGGTGATTATCCCTGTTATTGTTTGCATTGTCATACTACCGGTTGATACTGCTGAAACTTCTGCTGAGTTTGCAAATCTACCAACAATCATCAAGTCAACAGTACCGTACATTGCTTGTAATAAATTTGCCATAAAAATAGGTATTGCAAAATTTAATAACTTTTTAAACACGCTGCCGTCAGTTAATCTATATTTCATAAATCCTCCGATAAAACAAAAAGCCGGATAAGACCGGGAATTTCACCCGACATCTTATCCAGCTTAAAATTCTTAAAGAATATAAACCCTCCGATGAACATAAGCATTTTATAATAAATCGTATTTAAAGTCAATAGTTTCAAATTATAAAATTTGCATTTATCTCTCAAAAATCCCTCACTGAAAAAATTTGAGAAATCAACTACTGCAACAGACAAAAAATAAATTTCAATTTTCTATTGACTCTAAACCTATCTTTAGGCTTATAATCTAAGCAAGCGATGAACGAAAATCAAAAGTTCTAGCTTATGTAAGGTACCTTTTACACGGAGGTGACAAAATGAAGATTGGTAAATTTGCAGAATATTGCGGTACAAAAATTTCAATACTTCGCCATTATGACAAGGAGAAGCTTCTTATACCTGAAAGGATTGATATATTCACGGGGTACAGATACTATTCTCCTTCCCAAAAAGCGATTTTTGACCGCATTACTGCATTAAAAAAAGCAGGCTTCACTTTGCACGAAATTAAAAAAATCATTTCTTTTTCTGCATCTAAGAAAGAAATAGATGAAATGTTTGCACAAAAAGCTGACGAGCTTAAGCAAACGGAAAAATTTCTAAGGGAGGCTAAGAAAATTATGAATGAATTAAATGTTGTTATTGAGAATAACAAAGCAAAAGTAAAATTAAATCCTTTTGCAGAAAAAATGTCTTTATGCGAAAAGCTTGATTCTTATATCAAGAATGCGGATTACCAAAGAGTATCACAGTTTGATTTTTGCGAAAATGAGATTTCTTGCAGTATTGTAAAGCTTGGCGATGAAACTATCAGTGAAGATCCTGTTTTGCCATTTGAAAACGATGCTCAGATTATTGGTAAATGGGAGATTATCGGCAATTTTGCTGTTCGTGAGGACTTTGAAAAAGGCGTATTTCCTATTAAATCTTTTTACGGTGAGGATGTAAAACATATATATTTTTTGCCAAATGGTGAAAAATATTGGGTTTTTAGCTGGACTAAGGGATATTTCATTGTTGACGGCTACAAAACAAATCCAATTAACAATGCTTATGAGTTAGTCAAAAAGGCTGACGGCCTTTATATGCTCATAGAACTCCGTGAGTTTGAAGCGATGCGTGGCGGACAGCCGACAATTCTTGCGTTAAGACAAGTTGATACAAAGGAGTACACGCCGGAAATGATTGCGAGAAAGGATGATATTGACAAGCCTTTTGTGAATGACAAAAAAGTTATGGGTAAATGGCATGCACATTCTTTCTTAAGAAGCATTTCGGATTTCCCACAGCAAAAGGAAAATATAAATAACCTTTATTTTAAGGAAATAGAATTCTTTGCCGATGGAGAATGCAGATGTGTATATGAGGATGAAGTTTTTGAAGGACATGACAAACTGTGTTGGACAAAAGACTTTGTTCTTCGAAAATGGAATTGGTCAGCCTGCAAGTATGAAATCAAAACACTTGACAATATGGAATATCTAATCATTGAGTGGAAAAGCGGCGATTATCGATTTGGTGGCTTTGACACAAATTATTATGTATTCACAAGAGCATAACCCCCTATTTTCTGCTAACTAAAAGAGGTAGGGATACACTGCATCAAATGCAGTAACCCTACCTCATAATATGGTGACAAACAATATATAAAATCATTTATTAAAAATTATGTACTATATCCGGTCAGATCTTTAACAACTTCACCTGCAATGATGAGTCCGACGACTGAGGGAACAAAGGCGTTGCTGCCCGGGACTTGTCGGCGAATGGTACATTTTCTTTTTGTATCAGGTGGGCAGATACAGTGATATTTACAGCTGTTTTCTGTATCCTCAATCGGTGTAATGGCAGGCTCTTTGGAATAGACAACCTTGAGTTTTGGAATACCTCTTTTTTTCAGTTCTCTTCGCATTACCTTTGCAAGCGGACAGACGGATGTTTCATAAATATCTGCAACCTCAAATGCAGTAGGATCAAGTTTATTGCCTGCGCCCATTGAGCTTATGACAGGCACGCCTGCTTTCTGTGCATTTTCAACCAGAGCAATTTTGCCTGTGACAGTATCAATGGCATCAACAATGTAATCATAATCTGCAAAATTGAACTGCTCTGCCGTTTCGGGTGTGTAAAAGGTTTTGTGCTTTATTACCTTGACATCGGGATTGATTTCGAGCATACGCTCCTCTGCCACATCAACCTTATACTTGCCGACTGTTTTACGGGTTGCATAAATCTGACGATTGATATTTGTAAGGCAGATTTTATCATCATCTATCAAATCCACTGCACCTACACCGCTCCTGGCCAAGGCTTCAACCGTATAGCCGCCTACACCACCAATTCCGAATACAGCAACATGGCTATGGGCAAGAATGTCCATAGCCTCTTTTCCGAATAATAATTCTGTTCTTGAAAATTGATTTAACATAGCTTTTCCTTTAAATACTCTATTGCACTTGCGGCAGCATTTGCGCCGTCTGCAACAGCAGTAACGACCTGTCGCAGTTGCTTTTTGCGAATATCTCCCGCAACAAAAAGTCCGTCAACAGCTGTTTTGCAATTCTCGTTTGCCACAACATAATCATTGTCAAGTGTCAGTGGCAGATTTTTCAGATAGGCTGTGGCAGGAACTGAGCCGACTGCGATAAACACACCATCTGCATTATAATGCGTACAGCCGTCAGCACTTTTCAGCTCAACACCGTCAACCCTCTGTCCGCCTGTAATTGCACTTAGAATTTCTTTATAACGAACCGTAACATTCGGTAACTTGAGCAAAGCATCCACTCTTGTCTGCGATGCACGGAAGGTATCCCTGCGATGAACAAGCGTTACACTTTTGCAGATTGACGAAAGATAAATTGCATCCTCAACAGCAGTATCACCGCCGCCGATAACAAAAACCTCCTTGTCGGCAAAAAATGCACCGTCGCAGACTGCACAATAGGACACACCTCTGCCGAGTAATGCCTGCTCGCCGGTTACATTCAGCTTTCGTGGATTAGCACCTGTAGCGGCAATAACTGTCCTTGACTGAACAACATCACCGCTGTGTAAAGTAATTTCTTTATAGTCGCCGTTATCCTTGATATTTTCAACAATACCAAGCTCAATTTTTGCACCTAAAGAAACAGCTTGCTCCTTAATCAGTTCGCCGAGCTCAGCACCGTTAATATTCGGCACACCGGGATAATTTTCAACCTGATGGGCAGAGGTTATCTGTCCACCGCCCCAGCCGTCCTGCTCCAAAACAACAAAGTTTAGTCCTGCCCTTGCAGCATAAATAGCGGCAGTCAGACCTGCTGCACCGCCGCCGATTATTACCAAATCATACATACTCTAATTGCTCCTGTTCAGAAAAATCTCCGTCTATTTTAAAGGATTTGAGGACAGGGGCATTTTTATCCATTAAGGATAAAATCATATAGCTTGCTGTTTTGTCATAGGCAAGTCTTTTATCCTCATCACTCGGTCTTGACGGACTTTCAGGATGACTGTGCCAGTTGCCTAGCGGAACAAAGCCGTTTGCACGCATATCCTTAACGGCTGCAAGCTGTTCCTTCAGGTCCATTGAAAAATGCTCATTGCTGTTATCAACATTCGTCAAAAGATAAACCTTTTTAACAATCTTGTCACCATTATCATTTATCTCTCCGCCAAGCAGACCGCAAGCCTCACTGGGCAGCCATTTCTGTGCATGGGCAAGTATTTTTTCATAATCCGATTTAGATAAAACTATCATAATTTACACTCCTGTGCACTCTGCCTGCTCATAGTCGATAAGCTCGGTAATAGTTGGATTTTCACTGCATACACCACAGTTATCATCCTTTGGCAGTTTAATTTTTCTGAACTCCATTTTCAGTGCATCATAAGTCAGAAGATAACCTATAAGCAAATCCCCTGCACCTGTGATATACTTAACTGCTTCCATAGCCTGCAAACAGCCGATAACACCAGCCATTGCACCGATAACACCCGCTTGCTTGCAGGTTGGTACTGCATCCTTTGGAGGTGGGTTTTTAAACACACATCTGTAGCAAGGACCTTCACCGGGAACATAAGTCATAAGCTGACCCTGAAAACGGATAATTCCTGCATGTGAAAATGGCTTTTTCGCCATAACACAGGCATCGTTAATCAAAAACTTTGCAGGGAAATTATCTGTGCCGTCAAGGATAAAATCATAGTCCTTGATGATATCCATAATATTATCCGATGCAATAAAATCGTGATATGTAATTACATTCACATCTGGATTGATTGCCTGCATCGTTTCCTTGGCAGACTCTACCTTCGGCTTGCCGAGGTCATTTGTTGTATGTATAACCTGACGCTGAAGATTTGACAAATCAACCTCATCTGCATCGGCAATACCGATTGTGCCCACACCTGCTGCCGCAAGATACATTGCCGCAGGAGCACCAAGACCGCCTGCGCCTATGATAAGCACCTTTGCATTTAAAAGTTTCTTTTGTCCTTTTACGCCAACCTCTTTTAAAATAATATGGCGAGAGTAACGCTCAAGCTGTTCGTTGGTAAATGCCATTAACAACCGCCTCCCATAAAGTAAAGAAATTCAATTTCGTCACCGTCATTGATTACCCTTGTTTCAAGCTCATCGGATTTTACAAAATCATCATTGATTGTAACCGTTACATAAAGCGGATTTTCAACATCCTCTGCTTCAATCAACTGCTTTACAGTTAAGCCCTCGGCGTATTCCTTTTTCTTTCCTGCTACTGTAATTGTCATAATTCTTCTCCTTTCAGTAATGCATTATCAATAAATTCTTTAAATGCAGTTTCATCAGCCGCACCTCTTAATCGGCTTATTTCCTCACCATTTTTAAATATAATCAAGGTAGGTGCAGCCTCAACACTGTATTTTGCAACAAGATCAGGATTTGCACCGATATTAACCTTTGCAAAATCCAGCCTTTCGGTATACTCTTCTTCTGCCCTGCTGATAAGCGGTGACATTCTTCTGCATGGAATACAGCCGTCACTGTAAAAATCAGCAAGCACAGGTAAGCTGTTTTCATTTACATAGCTTTCAAAATTTGAGCTGTCGAGTTTTAAAATCATTTACTATTCCACCTTTTGAACAATTAAATCATAAGTGCCGTCATTATTAGATAACAGCTTTATTATTTTATGCCCTTCTTCCTTAATACTGCGTGGAACATTTTGGACAGGCTCGCCGTCATTCATATGAACAGCTAAAATATCACCGTCGTCAAGCTCCTCCAAAGCAACCTTTGCCTTAACAAAGGTTACAGGGCAGACAACATCCGTAATATCAACTGTATCTGTAATATCAAAATCACTTAAATTAGCCATTATAAGCCTCCTTTACCTTTTCCTCTAATTTATCCCAGCCGACACGCTCCAACGTTTTTGCAAAGCGTTCGCTTGGGTTCGCATTATTATCAAAAAAATCAATGGCAGCATCTGCCACACGATAGAGCGTTTCCTTATCCTCAATAATCGGCAAAAGCTCTGTACCCTTCTGAATACTGTTACCGAATGTTCCGCCAAAGGATACAATATAACCGCTTTTGCCCTGCCAGCTTTCGGTTGGACAGGCAGTAACGCATCTGCCACAGTTGTTGCATTTGTCATTATCAACAGTAATTTCGCCGTCTGTGATTGTAATAGCACCGCTTCTGCATGCCTTTTCACATACACCGCAGAAAATGCAGGCATCCTTATCCCAGTTAATAATCATACCGCCCTTAACACCGAAGTCATTTTCTTCAGCCTTAAGGCAGTTGTTCTGACAGCCTGTTACACCGAATTTGAATTTATGAGGCAATGTTCTGCCGAAATATCTTGCATCCAAATCTGTTGCGATTTCAAGTGCATCAATACAGCCACTGGGGCAGCATTTGCCACCCTGACAGGCAGTTACTGTTCTTACTCTCGGTCCGCATACACCGGGCACTACTCCGCCCTCGGCAAGCTCTGCCTTAACCTGCTCTATATCCTCAAGCTTGATAAACGGTATCTCTACACCCTGACGAGAGGTTAAATGCACATAGCCGTCACCATATTTATCGGCAACCTGCTGAATTGTTTTTAACTGCTCACTGGTAACGGTACCACCCACGACACGAAGCCTTAAAGAAAATGTATTTTTTTGTTTCTGTCGCATAAAGCCGCCTGCTTTTAATGCTGCATAATCCACTGCCATAACAAATCCCCCTTATATATACGAGCCTGCGTAAATCAAATCAAGCATATCTGCTGTATGAAATGCATTTTCAAAATCTGCAATAATATCCTCTATATCCTCAATACCAACACTGATACGAATTAAATCATCATACACGCCTGCTGCTGCCTTTTCCTCCTCTGAGGAATGGGCAAAAATTGTTGATGCAGGATGCACCACAAGTGTTTTTGTGTCACCGATATTTGAAACATTGAGGGCATATTTCAGGTTATTGATAACCGTAAATGCCTTTTCCTTGGACTCCACACGGATAGTCAGTATACCGCCAGCAAAGCCGTGATTAAACTGCTTGTTTATAACAGGATAATACGGACTGTCCTTTAAGCCTGGATAATTGACCTCTTTAACATATCGAAGTGTTTTTAAATGCTCTGCCAAAAGCTGTGCATTCTTGCAAATTCTCTCCATACGAATACCAAGGGTTTCAATACCATTAATATTCAGATAAGCATTCATCGGAGCAAGGCACGCACCAATGTCACGCCAAACAGAATTGCGAAGTCTTGCAGTGAAAGCACCCTTGCCGTATTTCAGGTAATCACCCATTACATCAAACCTGCCGTTATTCCATTTAAAATTACCGCTGTCAATAATAACACCACTGATAGCACTGCCGTTTGAATTGATATATTTCGATGAGGAATGGATAACAATATCTGCACCGAATTTTATAGGCTTAATAAGAACAGGCGTTGCAGTTGTGCTGTCAATAATAAGAGGGATATCATTCTTATGTGCCAAGTCAGAAAGCTCTTTAACATCAACCACATTCAGCTTTGGATTGCCAATCAGCTCTGCAAAAATTGCCTTGGTGTTTTCGTTGATATAGGCTGAAATATTATCTGCTGTGAAATCATCCACAAACACGGCTTTAATTCCAAAGGGAGCTAAATCACGGAACAAATCAAGCGTGCCTCCGTAAAGACCTGTGGGAACAATGATTTCATCACCGCTTTTAAGAATATTCAGCAGAGCGCAGGACACTGCTGCAGAGCCTGATGAACAGGCTATTGCAGATATTCCGCCCTCAAGCCTTGCCATACGCTTTTCAAAATTATCAACAGTAGGATTGCCTATTCTTGAATAAGCAAAACCCGGCTTTCTGTTATTAAAAATATCCTCAAGCTCCTCAGCCGTTTTATGCGCATAAGCACTTGTCTGAAAAATCGGAACAGAGGTTGCACCCTTAAATTCTTCCTCCTGCCTTACACTGTGGAGAAGCATAGTATTCATTTCAAGGCGCTGTTCCTCTTTTTTATCCTCATACTTTTTTCTCGCCTTTGATATTCGTTTAAAATCCATACGCTTTCCTTTCTGCCGTTTTCGGCTTAAATTCCCCAGTAATTGCTTGTGAATATTACTCTTCTGTAGGTTTCAAATTTCATCCATTTTTCATAGAGTTTCTGCTTTTCAATCTTTTTCAAATCATCAAAAAATCTGTCCAAATCATCCTTTGAATGAATGTCTATTGAAAAGCCCTTGCCGTTGACTACAGGCAAGCCGATATACTGATAATCCCCAAGCGGCTTAACATCTGCTATAGCACCGTTCCTTATTTCAACAGCAGCCGAAGAATCAAGGGCAAGAATGTCAAAATAAGCAGGATAGTCAAAGCTCTCACCCTTAAGCTTAATGGAATCGCCGATTGCCAATCTTTTGCTTTCGGCTGAATAATTATCTACTGCAAGGCTCTTTTCGTTATAGAAAAATTCGTCAAACAAAAATGTTTTTGCCTTAATTCCATTGCCGGCAATAACAACACCGTTTTCCTCATCGGTATCCATAATCTCATCAACAACACCGCAGGCTGATGTCATATTTGAAATTCTGTCAATCAAAATCAGCTCACCGAGTGCTTTATGGTGACTAAACAAATCAACTGCAATTTCCTCATCAAGCAGAATTTCACAAAGTGCAATTTCATTTTTTGAAATAGAATCAACCTCTATCTGCTGACCGCTGTTAATATCGGTTTTATAAATTATTTTCTTAACCTTGCCTGCAATTTTCTTTGTGCCAAGTTTAATAAAATATTCCCTGCCCTCGCTCAAAACAGAGTCATCCATCCAAAGGAGCGTTGCATTAAAGGCTTTTGCGTTGCCGATTTCATTATCCTTAATCAGCACACAGCCACGGGAAACATCAATTTCCTTATCAAGGCTGATTGTTACAGGCTGCCCTGTTAAAGCACTATCCGCCTCTTTATCTCCAACAAAAATGCTTTTAACCGTTGCATTCTCCTTACTCGGCAAAACAGTTATTTCATCACCGACAGAAATACTGCCTGCTTCAATCTGACCCTGAAAACCTCTGAAAGTATGGTTCGGTCTGCACACACGCTGAACAGGCATATAAAATCCCTTTTCAACATCAGCACTTTTTATGTCAACATTTTCAAGATAGGTTAAAATCGGCTCGCCCTCATACCACGGCATTTTGTCTGACTTAATGGTTACATTGTCACCAGCCGTTGCAGAAACAGGAATGATTTTAACATTATCAAGCTTCAGCTCCTCAGTCAGTTTAGCAATCTGCTTTTCAATATCTGCAAAGGTTTCTTTGCTGTAATCAGCAAGATCCATTTTATTCACTGCAAAAACAAAATGATTGATACCCATCAGCTTGCAAATTCTTGCGTGGCGCTTTGTCTGCACAAGCACGCCCTGGGTTGCATCAATCAGGATGATTGCCAAATCAGCAAAGGATGCACCCACTGCCATATTACGGGTGTACTCCTCATGACCCGGGGTATCAGCCACAATGAATGAACGGTTGTCAGTCGTAAAGTAACGGTACGCAACATCAATCGTGATGCCCTGCTCACGCTCTGCCATAAGTCCGTCAAGGAGCAGTGAATAGTCTATTGCACCCTCTCGTGAGCCAACCTTGGAATCAAGCACGAGTGCCTCCTCCTGATCGGCAAAAAGGAGTTTAGCGTCATAAAGAATATGACCGATGAGGGTGGACTTTCCGTCGTCAACACTGCCGCAGGTTATGAATTTAAGTAAATCATTCATTAGAAATAGCCCTCCCTTTTTCTTTTTTCCATACTTGCTGCACCGCCGTCCTTGTCAATAACACGGCTTGTGCGTTCACTTTCTACTGCTGAAAGTGTTTCATCAATAATTTCATCAATTGTGGTGGCAGTTGATTCCACACCGCCTGAAAGCGGATAACAGCCAAGGGTCCTAAAACGCACCGTTTTCATCTGTGGCTGTTCACCCGGCTCTAATCTCATTCGCTCATCATCAACCATTATCAGATTGCCGTCACGCTCAACCACAGGTCGCTCTGCTGCATAATAAAGCGGAACAATCGGAATATTCTCTCTTTTTATGTACTGCCATATATCCGTTTCGGTCCAGTTGGATATCGGGAACACTCTTATGCTTTCGCCCTTGTTGATTTCGGTATTATACAGCTTCCACATTTCAGGACGCTGATTTTTCGGGTCCCATGCGTGTGATGCATTCCTGAAAGAGAAAATGCGCTCCTTCGCACGGCTCTTTTCCTCATCCCTTCTTCCACCACCAAAGGCAGCAGTAAAACCATATTTGTCAAGTGCCTGCTTTAATGCCTGCGTTTTCATAATATCCGTATAGGCTGAGCCGTGATCAAAGGGATTTATCCCCTGCTTTACACCGTCCTCATTGATATATTCAAGCATTTCTATACCAAGCTCTTTTGCTGTTTTATCACGAAACTCAATCATTTCCTTAAATTTCCACGTAGTATTTACGTGCAAAAACGGAAACGGAGGCTTTGCAGGATAAAACGCCTTCATTGCAAGGTGAAGCATTACAGATGAGTCCTTACCAATTGAGTACAGCATTACAGGATTTTCGCACTCTGCGGCAACTTCACGCATAATGTATATTGCCTCTGCTTCCAGCTCATCAAGATGAGATAATTTGCTCATAAATGTCCTCCTTTAGTAATTATTCGAGCTTGTTGAATCAACCGTTATCGTCCTCACCAAGCCATCTGCATTATAAAAATTCCAATTCAGGTATCTGCCGTCTTTTTCAACCTGCATATAGGTATCATTACCGCCCATATCCTCACCGAGAAAAAATTCAATTGCACCTGTCTTACATTCCTTAACACAGGAAACACAGCCCCAGCAATCCTTTGGATATTTTACATCTGCCTTCTTATTTTTAATTTCAATCAGGCTGCCCGGGCAAACCTCACTGCACATTCGGCAGCCGACACATTTTTGAGGGTTAATTCTGATACTCATATTTACCCCTCCTGTCTGCAAGTGGTCTTTCAATGATTTTGATTTCACCGTCAACCAGCCTTGAATTTATGTATTTGAGATAATTTTTATCATCCTGCTTTGGATAGCTTTCATTTTCTGCAAAGCAGTGCCAGCGAGTTTCCTTCCTTGCACGAAGATGTGCAATCACAGAAAGGCAGACTGTGAGCCGTTCACGCACCTCAAAGAAATGTGTTAAATCCTGCATATCCCTGCAGCTTACATTTTTTGAAAGATTGATAAGCTCCTTGATTTTCTCCTCTGCTGTGTCTAACGATTCTTCAGTAAAAGCATAATGTGTGCTGATACCGCCTGCATATTTATCCATAATGTCCTGCATCTGAAATTCAAGATATTCAGCAGTTAATTCAGATTCATTTGACAAATAATGCTCTACCTTTTCATTCACTGCCTTTATGAATAAATCGGATATGATTTCATTTTCTGTGCCGATTATTGATTGAACAGCAGAAAGTGCTGCTATTTTGCCCTCGGCAAGTGCACCTGTTACATATTTCTGCGGACAGCCCCCTGCAACATCACCTGCTGCATAAAGTCCGTCAAGGGTGGTTTTTCTATCGTTATTTATCCAATACCCACTTGCAGTGTGACCACCGACTATGTATGGCTCTGTGCCCTCAATTTCAACATTTTGTTCATCAGCACTTTTACCCTGTGCAACCCATTTCAATGTTTGCGACGGAGCCATATTCAGATATGCCTTTTCCAAATCCTGAGCCTGTTCCTTTGTTATGCCGTCTGTTTTCAGATAACAAGGACCTCTGCCTGCTTTATTTTCTGCAACCGTTCCCCACACTCTTTGTGAGGTAGTCAGACCATATTTATCCTCATATATCTCACCGAGTGCATTCACCTGCTTTGCACCCACACCCTGCGCAAGTGTGCCTGTGGGTGCAATCGTATCCTTGCACCTAAGTGCAATAAATCGCATTTCAAAGGTTGTCATTTCTGCCCCTGCACGAATACCCATTGCATAGCCTGCACCTGTGTTGAACGGACAGTACCACATCTTATGCCGTGAAAAATCAGGATGATTTGGCTTATAGAGTCCTGCTGCACCGCCTGTGCATATAATAGTTGCCTTTGAAGATATGAAATACAGCTTTTTCTCTTTTATACTGTTGCCGTAAGCACCTGTAACCCTGCCGTTATTCGTTATGTAATCAATCATATTAAGATTATTGATTACTGTAACATTCGGCAGTTTCTCAACAGCGTGAGCCAAAATCGGTTTAAAATTCTCACCATTGATTTTAAGATTACGATTACCACGGCTGACATACTCACCGTTTCCATCCTTTAAAATAACAAGACCGAGGCCTTCCATTTTAGCAGTAACCTCATTGAGGTTTTCGCTAATAGAAAGGAGCAAATCCTCTCTTGCGATACCGTGAGCATCCTTAACTGCATAATCAACATAGAAGTCGGGTGTGTGATCCTTTGTAATATAAGCATTCAGGGCATTCACACCTGCTGCAAGGCAGCCGCTGCGTTTTATATTCGCCTTTTCTGCAATGATAATTTTTGTATTCGGTGATTGCTCGGCAATTGTCAAGGCAGCATAACAGCCTGCAGTTCCTCCACCGATAATCAGAATATCTGTATTTATAATTTCCGTTTTCATTCAGTACTCCACACAAACAAAAAAGACCGCACCACTGCTTATAAAAGCAGTTCAGTGCGACCTCTGATTTTTTCAGTCAGTCAATATATAATTATTTAAACCTTTTCTTTTCGGTTGTGTCAAGCTGAATGGGTATACCGTCCTGCACAACAATGGTGATTGTTCCGTATTTTAAATTTTTCAAAATACTTCTG
>JAMPGU010000015.1 GCA_023663865.1 Clostridium sp. | reverse complement strand
TTGCTAAGATGCAGACAAAGGCTGTTATCCGTGCAGCTATCAATGTTCAGAAGGCTCATGCTGACTGGAATGTATGCCCAGAGATTATGATTCCTCTTGCTTGTGATACTAAGGAATTAAAGTATGTTAAGGATATGGTTGTTGCAACAGCTGATGCTGAGATTGCTGCTGCAGGCGTTGAGATGAAGTACGAAGTTGGTACTATGATTGAGATTCCTCGTGCTGCATTAACAGCTGACCAGATTGCTACAGAGGCTGAGTTCTTCTGCTTCGGTACAAATGACCTTACTCAGATGACATTCGGCTTCAGCCGTGATGATGCTGGTAAATTCCTTGATGCATACTATGATGCAAAGATTTTCGAAAACGATCCATTTGCTAAGCTTGACCAGACAGGTGTTGGCCAGCTTATGGAATTGGCTGTTAAGAATGGTAAGGCTACTCGTCCAGAGCTTCACTGCGGTATCTGCGGTGAGCACGGTGGTGACCCATCATCTGTTGAGTTCTGCCACAAGATTGGTCTTGACTATGTATCATGCTCTCCATTCAGAGTTCCTATCGCAAGATTGGCTGCTGCTCAGGCTGCTATCGCTGACAAGAAATAAACTGAATATAGCATAAATTTAGCAGAGGTGTTATTGCACCTCTGCTTTTTCTTTTTGCTTAATTTATACATTTACATATCAATATTTGACGCTTTATGTCGATAAGGGTCAAAAGCACTATAATAATAAATATATATATCATATAATGTAATATTATTGGAAAATATTATTTATAATAAATACTATATTTATACAGATTATTAACAGATGCATAAATTTAGCATACAATTTAAATAACTGTTGAGGGAGTAGAGAGTATATATTATGCATATTGATTATCAAAATATCGGGCAGCGAATTCGAAATGAGAGATTAAATAAAAAGCTGACTCAGGAAAAGCTCGCAGAAAGATGCAATATTTCTGTTCCTCATATGAGCAATATAGAAAACTCAAACACGAAGGTCAGCCTGCCTGTTCTGATAGCGATTGCAAATGCGCTCGACTGCACCGCGGACAAGCTATTGTGCAATAGCCTAAGCAATAATTCTGCTGCATCAAGCAATATTATAGATGACATATTGGATGGATGCGACAATAAGCAAAAGGCTATTATTATGGATACTTTATTTGTCTTAAAAGAATCACTAATGAAAAACGAAAATAAGGAAAAATAGTTTATGTCCCTGGAAAAACTCAATGAAGAACAAACACAAATCTGTGAAGAGCTTTGGAATGAATGCGAACCGCAGTTCAGACAAATATGCAATTACAAGCTTTCAAATAACCGCTCAGAAATTGAAGAGGTTATTGCAGATACATATCTTGCACTATGCAGGGCCTATGCAAGTAATAAAAAGCCACGGAAGCCGAAGGCATGGCTTATGGCGACATTCAGTAATATTCTCAAGCTGAAATATATTGAGATTTCAAGAAACACGAAAAAAATTCTTGCTGCTGAAGAAAGTGGTCTGCACACTTTGATTTACACTGTCGATTTTCTTGACGAGGCCATAAACGATAAGGATATCGAGCAGCTGAAAAAGGAAACTCTTGATGAACTGACAGATAGTGAACGACAGTTGATAGACTTGATTTATGAAAAGAATATGAAGCTCAAGGATATTGCCAAGGAGCTTGGCACCACGGAGCCGGCTATAAAACAAAAGCACTACAGGCTCAAGAAAAAGGTAAAAAGCATTGCAAAAGACAAGATAAAATACTTCATTTAAAAAAAATTTAAAAAAATTTGAAAAAAATGTGTTACCTTTTGCACCTAACTGCAACTATATATATGAGGCGATAAGATAGGATGGATAACAAAACATTTATTGACATATTAAATTCAAGGTCTATGACATTCACTACCAAAGAGCTTCAGGATATGATTGATGAAGAGTTGGAAAAAGATCCTGATGAAATGGATGTAGATTTAATTGAACTATGTCTGGACGCTCTGAATGGTAAGTTTGACAAAGAACCGATAAAAAACAAAACAAAGAAACGAATCAAAATCAGCAAAGCATTATTAATTGCAGCCATTTTTATCGTTATATTAAGTATCACGATTCCCGTTGGCGCAAAATATATAAATATGAATGCTTCACCTGAAACCGTTAAATATAACGGGGAATATTTTGATATAGATTTACAGAATACGAATTCCGGAAAGCTGGACGAGTTAAATAATCTTTTAAATGAAAATGATATTGCTTCCTTAACTGTTCCAAGTGCAATCTTAGATGGCAAGTGGACAATTGGTAACTCTTATGTAACTAACGACCCTATTAAAAGTCTGTATATAGATTTTAGAGATACTAACAGTGATTTAAATGGATATATTTCTGTACTATATTACACCGATATTAATTTTATAAATGGAAAATCAAAAGCAGATAATGAATTTGAAAATATCTACGAAAGCGAAATTGATGGTATAAAAACAATTGTTTTGAATAATGATAACGAATCTTGCCTCTATTATACATATCAAAATTGTGAATATAGCATAAATATAAACTGTGACTTTGACACAGCAAAAAGCATAATAACTACCATTAAAACTGAGGTAATCGAAAATGAAAATTAAGCAATTTTTTAAAGCAATATTCTGTCTTTGCCTAATCTGTATAATGCTTGTTCCTACAACTGCATTTGCGAATGAAGAAGAACCCGATTGGGTAGATGCAAACTTTACTGACGAGCAAATGGAAGAAATTTTAAATCAAGGCAATGGTAATGATAATACTGTTCAGCGAGCTTCAGGATTAATCAATCTTTATGCTATAGGTATTTCTAAAAGCGGAACTACAATAAATATTATAGGCAAAACAATAGGAAACACAGAAGTAGTAAAAAGCGGCTTCACAAAGGTAGTCATTCAGCGTAGAGCTAATAGCAGCTCTTCCTGGAGTAACTATAAAACATACAAGGATATATATGCTGATCTTCCGGCTTGCTACTTGTCAAAATCTATTACAGTAGCAAAGGGCTATCAGTACAGAGCAACCTGTGTTCATTATGCGAAGAAGAGTCTTCTTTCAACGCAGAAATTAGACAACACTTCGAACACAGTAACAATTAGCTAGCAATAGGTTTTTTAACCTTTTGTATTTATTGATGGGGAACCCACGGGCATTTATTTGTCTGTGGGTTTCTCCCTTTTATACGATAAAAAAGGCTTGCAGGATTTAGAAATTCCTGCAAGCCTTTCTATATCAGCTGTTTACACCCATTCCTTAATCATTTCAGGGTTGCTGAATATTTCGTTTAGCTTATTGATAAAAGGCGTAATATCGCCCATATCCAGTGCCCTGTGGTCAAAGGCAATGGTCAACGGAAGCTTTGTTCCTGTTCTTACTGTGCCGTCGGCCTCTGCAATCGGCACAAGCTGTAAAGAGCCAATGCCAATCGCACACACCTGAGGCGGTATAATTTCCAGCAAAGTACAAACACCATTCCAGTCACGGCAGATTGAGCCGAGATTAGATACTGTGATCGTACCCTGTTCAATATCGTGCTTAGTCAGTCTGTCCTTTTCAGGAATAGAATAATACTCCTTTTTTGCTTTGCCATTCAGTGTTTTTACCTTGTGCTTACCTGTTTTAGAGCCAACCAGTCTATTAATCGTCTGTACAATTTTTCCCTGCTTTAAGCCGGTCAGGGTATTATCCAACGAAACCTCAAACATAACCTCATTCATATCGGAGTTATTTGCACGTCTTGCACTGTCAGCAATGGCATCTCTGATTTGTGACATAGATTTGTTGTGCATATTATGCATATTAATTGTCATCATCTCGCCTGTCTTTAAAATCATAGGCATAGATATATCAATCTCCTCAAAGGTCTGCACATTTCCTCTGACGAGCTTTCTGTTAAAATGAATATGTGAATTTAAAATCGGACAAGCCTTCAGACCCTCCACAATAACTCTGAGCATAACTGTATTTAAAGTCAGCTTTGTCTCCTTGGAAGCGTCTTGATTAATCTCCTTAATAACCTTCAGGAACTCGGTTACCTCCGGTTCATATGTTACCGCTGCGTGAGGAATTGTCTCCCAGCTTTCAGACGTCATATTGGATACAATCTTTCTTGCTATGCCAAAGTGTTCATTCTTTATAACCGTTTTATTCATACTCATAATAAATCTCTCCTTTGTATGCAGTATAATTTTAAGGCTCGGTCTGCCTCCTTACAGCCATAAGTATACAATACAGGGAAGAAAAATACTATAAATCATAGTTTACATCCTGTTGCTTTTTCTGCAACCAACGGTTGCAAGGCACAATTTACGGCAATTTTATGATTCTTAAACAGTTGAATACAGGGATAAAAAGTGTTACTATATAAGAAAAGATTTGGAGGACTGCTATGGAATGGGAATTTAATTTGCCGGTAAAATTGGTTTTTGGCAATGGTAAAAGAAAAGAAATTAAAAAATGCATTGAAGATATAAATGGTAAGAACGGTATTCTTGTTTGCTCAAAAAGCTTTGCAAAAAACGGACTCGCTGATGAATTTGTGAATCTGAGCGGCGGATTAATAAAAGGGGTATACAGTGATATCCGACCCAATCCGACCACGGAAAATGTTGATAACTGTGTGGCGTTAATGCGCCAGCTTGGTGCAGATTTTGCGGTTGCTCTTGGCGGCGGCTCACCAATGGATTGCTGCAAGGCTGCCTGTGCGATTGCCAAAGGGGATGACACAATCCGCGCATATCACACCGGCGGAAAAGCAATTGACGCCAATGAAGCAATACCGATGATCGCAGTTACAACAACGTCAGGTACAGCCAGCGAGGTAACAAACATTGCCGTTTTAACTGACCTTGACTTGAATCTAAAAAATCCGATGAACGACCCTGTAATGTATCCGAAGATTGCGGTCATTGACCCTGAGCTTACAGTTTCAGTACCGCCGCAGATTACTGCCTCAACGGGACTGGATGTGCTTGCCCATGCTGTTGAAAGCTACTGGGCAACAATCCATCAGCCTGTTTGCACCGCTTGCTCAATCTACAGTGCAAGATTGGTTTTTGAATGGCTGGAAAAGGCTTACAACAATCCCGAGGATTTAGAAGCAAGAGAGAAAATGGCAGAGGCATCCATCGTTGCAGGTGTAGCATTTTCACACCCAAGAACCACAGGCTCTCACGCCTGCTCCTTCCCACTGACAAATATTTACGGCGTCCCTCACGGAGAAGCCTGCGCATTTACCCTGGATTACTTTATAAAGTTTAATGCAAAATATGCAGATGAGGATGGCAGAATTACTGCTCTTGCAAAGGATTGTGGATTTCATTCACCGGATGAAATGGCAGACGAAATTATGGCTATGAAAAAGCGTATGGGTATGCGCACGGCTTTATCGGAAATCGGCTACACAACAGAAGAGCAAATCAAAGAGCTGACTAAAAAAAGTATGTCTATGCTTATGACAAGAAATCCCATTGCATTAACCGAAGAAAACATATACGATATGTATCAGGCATTAAAATAAAACACAAAACAGCGTTTAGGGCAATAATCCTAAACGCTGTTTTTATCATTATATTATATAGTTTACTTTACAAATTCCTCTGCAACCTTAACGATATTTTCAGCACTGAGTCCGAACTGCTTTAACAAATCAAGTGCAGGACCGGAATGGCCAAACTCATCGTTCACACCGATACGCTTAACAGGTGTTGGGCATTTTTCGCTCAGGCAAGCACATACAGCTTCGCCAAGACCGCCAATAATATTATGCTCCTCAACGGTAATAACCTTACCTGTTTTCTTTGCAGAAGCGATAACCAGCTCCTCATCAAGAGGCTTAATTGTTGCAATATTGATGATTTCTGCGCTGATGCCCTTTTCTGCCAGAGCCTTGCCTGCCTCGATAGCCTCAGCAACCATTAAACCATTGGCAATAATGGTAACATCGCTGCCCTCTGAAACAACCTCGCCCTTGCCGATTTCAAATTTATAATCATCATCGTGGAATACAGGAACAGCAAGTCTGCCGAATCTAAGATAAACAGGACCCTCATAATGATATGCTGCTTTAACTGCCTGCTTAGCTTCCACATCATCTGCAGGACAAATAACAACCATACCCGGGATTGCTCTCATCAAAGCAAAATCCTCACAGCACTGATGGGATGCGCCATCCTCACCAACAGATATACCTGCGTGTGTAGCACCGATTTTTACATTTAGATGCGGGTAACCAATTGTATTTCTAACCTGCTCAAAGGCTCTGCCTGCAGCAAACATAGCAAAGCTTGAAGCAAAAGGAACAAGACCCATGGTACTCATACCTGCTGCAACGCACATCATATTTGCCTCAGCGATACCGCAGTTGATATGTCTGTCAGGATATTCCTTTTTGAAAATTCCTGTTTTTGTTGCTGCTGATAAGTCAGCGTCAAGTACAACTAATTTTTCTGCGCCCTCCTGTGCCAGCTCTTTCAGTGCATTACCATAGCTGTCACGTGTGGCAATCTTTTTAATATCAGCCATATTTACGCCTCCTCTATCTCTGCAAGCTTCGCTCTAAGCTCAGCCATTGCAATATTATATTCTTCTTCATTTGGTGCTTTTCCGTGCCAGCCGCATTCATTTTCCATATAAGATACATCCTTGCCCTTAATGGTTTTCATAATGATAGCAAAAGGCTTTTCAGACTTATGGAACGCTTCAAATGCAGTTTCAAGCTCATCGAAATCATTTCCGTTAATTGTAATTTGCTCAAAGCCGAATGCCTCTAATTTTTTATCAATCGGCTCTGCACTCATAACCTCATCGGTAGTGCCGTCAATCTGAAGTCCGTTGCAGTCAATGATTACGCAAAGGTTATCAAGGTCATACTGGTTAGCAAACATAAGTGCTTCCCAAACCTGACCCTCTTCAATCTCACCATCGCCAAGAAGTGTATATATATTTATATCATTATTGCCGATATATTTCGCACCCTTTGCCATACCAACTGCAGTACTGATACCCTGACCCAGTGAGCCGGTTGACATATCAATACCCGGTACTGTGTTCATATTAGGATGACCCTGCAGATAGGAATCAATATGACGGAGGGTAGGCAAATCTTCTACAGGGAAATATCCCTTGTATGCAAGCGCACTGTACAAGCCGGGCGCACAGTGACCCTTTGACAAAACAAATCTGTCGCGGTTTTCAGCCTTTGGATTTTCAGGGTCAATATTCATCTCTTTAAAATAGAGATAAGCAAATAAATCAGCTGATGACAGGCTTCCGCCCGGATGACCCGCTTTTGCTCCATAGGTACTCTCAATAATGCCCATTCTTATTTTTGCTGCATAAGACTGGAGCATCTTTTTCGTTTCTTTGTTCATATATAAATTTCTCCTAAAAAATTAATCAACCTGTGTATAAAATGTGTCAAGGACTGTCTCAAGAAGAGCATCCTCATCCGGGTAAAACTCGGCATAAACAAATCCTTCATAATCAACCTTATCACTGGTTTTCATCTCACCCTGCAGGGTTTCCGTCTCAAAATCTCTTATACCCTTTGATACAAGCAGAGATGCAAGATAAGTAACATTTGATAATGACATATTCGTAGTGCTGTATTTAGAAGCCGTATTATACAAATTACTGATAATACTGAAATCACTGATTACAGCTGGAACCAGCTGGGAAGCAAATGCTTTAATATACTGCACTTGCCTTGCTGTTCTGTTGAGAGATGCATCAACTGTATCTATCTCTCTATGTCTGACATACTGCTCTGTCACTTCGCCGGTCAGTTTCACCACATCACCGGTATAAATTCCTTCCTTCGGAAAATCGTAGAGTGATGTTACGGTAACACCGCCAATGGCATCATTGATTGGAGCAATACCATTCAAATCCATCGCAAAATACTTATTGACAGGAACGTCATATAAAATACGTGAAATGGATGTAGTTACATTCTCTGCAGAGGTTGCTTTTCCGTCTCCATATGCAAAGCTGAGACAAAGCTGCATCTCTTCACTTCTGAGAAAGACGCCGTTTTCGCTGTAGAGGTCAACATCCACCATAGTATCACGGGGAATTGCAATTGCCTTTGCTCTGCCGGTAGAGGTGTCAACCGTCAATATAACATCTGCATCTGCCTGTCCGGCTGTACCAATGGTTGACTCTTCGTTAATATCACGCTTGTCAACACCGATAAATGCAATTGACACAACATCCTCATTATAAACATACTTATGACCATTGTGTTCAATGACTTCGTCATAGTTTGTCTGTGTGGTTACATTGGTCATATCGCTTTTACCCTTATTTTGAAGGAACATAAAGGTGCCTGCAACAGCCAGCACAAGAACCAAAATGATAACTAAAAATGCAATTGCAAGCTTTGCAGCAATCGGCATTTTCTTTTTTCGGCTGTGGCCGGAGCTATGACTGGAATGATGTCCGCTGCCGGAGCTGTGACTGGAGTGATGATGTGTTCCTGAAGAATGGCTGTGATGCCTGCTTGACCTTTTTGAATAATTCTTCTCAGATAACATCAAGTCAATTTTTTCTTCTGCAGCACTATCAACCTCAGGCTCGTCAAGACTGTTTAAAATATCAAATTGTGAATCGCCGTCCAAATTAGGATCAATAGGTTTGCTCATTTTTTACTAATACCCCGCATACAAGATATCTGCTGCTTTTTTGATTGTTGATACAAGTTGAAAGCACAACAATTTTGCTGTTAATATCTACTGCTGTGTCAAGCTCTGTTCTAACATTTTTCAGCGCAGAGGTTGGATTTAATATATTACCCTGAAATTCCTCAAGCTCCTGCGTATTTGCAAAATTAAAGGAATTCATAATATGACGATCATCATATTTAAAAGCAGAAATCACCTGATAGGTCAGCTTTTTATCCTGCGTGTAAATATAAAAATACGGATGATTATTGAAAAACTCTTCCTTTTCAAACTTGTGAAGAGGTGTGAAGAAATTATCACCATAACCATTGTGACCATAAATAACAGTTATTTTATCATTAAAATTTTTACTGTTAACAGATTCTGTATAAATCGCACCGCTGGCTGACCAGCTTTTATCCTCAGCCTTATGCTTTAAATAAAACGAATCGTCAGCTGCACTCTGCACAATGGGATAATCAATATTGGTATCATCAATTTTTATATACGCATAGATATCCTCATTCATTGCCTTCAGCGAAGTAAAATCAATTGGATTTTTTATCCTGTTATCCTCTGCCTTAGCTGCAGTAGTTGAAGCTGTCGTACTGATTTCAACAGGCTTCTGTATTAAATATGCATTGTATAAATTAATACCAAAATAGACACCGCAAAATAAAACGACAAATACAATAAGAAAAATAATAATCAGCTTAATGGTTCTTTTTTTCTTATTATCGTTTTTGCTGTCATTAAGAGCATCGTTCATATTATTATCTGAATTTTCGTTAATATCTGACAAAATAATCACCTTAATACTAAAAAGACCTGTTTACCAATAAAGGCAAACAGGCTTTTGTTAAAATATTAATTATTCAGCGTCTCTCTTTTTAGTAGCTGAAAGAACTGCAATACCTGCACCTGCAACAGCAACACTGCCAGCGATTACTGATGTAGCAATACCGGTTGCCGGAGCCTTTGAAGAATCATTCTTCTTTGTTGTCTCATTCTTCTTTGTTGGTTCAGCATCTGTCTCATCAAAATCAACAAGTGCATTAACTATAACATCACCGTTCTCAAATGCTTCAAGAGCCTCTGTGTTTAAGAAATCAATAACATAAGTGCCGTCTTCATTCTCTGTAGCGATGTAGTCTGTACCTTCAACATAACCTAAATCATCAAGATTGTTTTCCCAACCTGTGATAGTGCCTTCACCATCATAAGTGAATGTGATTGAGCTTGCATCATCCTTATCAGGAGTATAGCTGATGTCCTTATTATTTGCAACACCGTTAACCTCAAGTGAAGGTCTCTTATTTGTTGCTGTAGTAGCTGTTGGGCTTGGAGCTGCCATTGCAGGAATAACAGAAACAGCACAAACAGAAACAGTCATAATAGCTGCGAGTAAAACTGATAACATCTTTTTCATAATATTAACACCTCAAAATTCTATTTGTATAAACATAATATTTTAAATAGATTATATCACCTGCAAAACAATTTGTAAAGTGTTTTTTTACATATTTTTTTACGAATTCAACAGGCCACAACAGATTGTGGTCAAGCTATAAAAAACACCATTTCAGCCACAAAATACAATCTGAATTTATCAGCTTAACTTGGCTTTTCCTGTACAGAGCTCGTAATATCTGCCCTTCATTCCGATTAAATCATCGTGATTTCCGCGCTCAATAATTTCTCCGTGTTCAAGCACCATAATGGCATTGGAATTGCGGACCGTTGAAAGTCTGTGTGCAATAACAAATACTGTTCTGCCAATCATCAATCTGTCCATACCATGCTCTATATGAAGCTCTGTTCGTGTATCAATTGAGCTTGTAGCCTCATCAAGAATCATTACAGGCGGGTCTGCAACGGCTGCTCGCGCAATGGCAAGGAGCTGACGCTGACCCTGGGACAAATTACCGCCGTCACCGGTAATTACGGTATCATATCCATCCGGCAGTCTTTTTATAAAGGAATGTGCAGACGCCAGCTTTGCCGCCTCGATACATTCTTCATCTGTGGCATCCAGTCTGCCGTAACGGATATTATCCATAATTGTGCCGGTAAACATATGGGTATCCTGTAAAACGATGGCAAGACTTCTTCTCAAATCAGCCTTCTTTATACGTTTGATGTCAATTCCGTCGTAGGTAATCACACCATTTTGTATATCGTAAAAACGATTAATCAGGTTTGTGATTGTCGTCTTTCCTGCACCTGTTGAGCCTACAAACGCAATCTTCTGTCCTGCATTTGCATAAAGGTTAATATCCTTTAATACCTGTTTTTCAGGCACATAGCTGAAATCCACATCGCTGAACACAACATTGCCTTCAACCTGAATTTTCTCATTTCCGTCAATCCAGAACCATTTTTTGCCGTTTTCGGTTTTCTCTTCGCTGAGTGTTACCGTACCTTCATCAATTTCGCTTTCCATATCCACAACCTCAAATACACGCTCAGCACCTGCAAGCGCAGAAAAGATGTTGTTCATCTGGTTCATAATCTGATCAATCGGCTGTCTGAACTGCTTGGTGTAGCTAAGGAAGGTGAAAAATGTACCCACATCAAGGGAGCTGAACAGAACAAGCAAGCCGCCGGTAAGTGCAATGGTGGCATAGAGTGCATTGTTGATACCTGTTGAGCATGGTCCCATTATACCTGAATAGAAGTTTGCGTTTGTGGCAACCTGACGATATTTTTCATTCAGCTCGTCAAAGCCCTCAATCGCCTGTTCCTCGTGGTTAAACACCTTAACGATTTTCATACCCTCAATGGTTTCTTCAATATTACCGTTCATATTACCGAGGGCTGCCTGCTGTGCAGTAAAGTATTTCTTGGTATGTCTTGCGATATTGATTGAGTTTAAAATCATAATCACAAGAAATACAAATGCGACAATAAAGAGCTGCCATCTAAGAACAATCATCATAGTAACAATACTTACAAATGTAAATATAGATGAAATGAACTGCACGATTGTCTGCTCAAGCATCATTTGAATGTTATCAACATCATTTGTAAATCGGCTCATAATTTCACCGTGGGTTTTTGAATCGAAATACTTGAGCGGAAGGGTCTGCAAATGGTCAAATAAATCTTTTCTGATAATATTTGTTGTTTTATATGCAACCGATACCATTATTCTTGACTGAATGAATGAGAACAATGAAGCACCAATATAGAACAGGGATACAATAGCAAGGTTTGTAAAAAGCAGACGTACACCTTCTGTTGCAAAATTGCCTGCCTTGATTGCGGTCTCAACGCCATTCAAAATCGGCTTGAGCCAGTAGGATGCACCTGTTGAACACAAGGTGCTGAGTATAAGCATTAATACGACAACAATTAAAAGGAACTTGTTTTTTCCAATATATTTTAAAATTCGGGATAAAGTCTTTTTTGTATTTTTGGGCTTTTGAACTGCACGTCCTCTGCCCGGAGGTCCCATTGGTGGCATTATTCAAGCACCCCCTTTTGCTGTGTTTTGTAAATTTCCTGATAGATTTCATTTTCCGCAAGCAGATAATCATTATCTCCCACTGCATCAATTCTGCCTTCGTCAAGAACGATTATTTTGTCTGCATCCTGAACCGAAGAAATTCTTTGGGCTATAATGATAACTGTTGTATCCTTGAGTTTTGTATAGAAGCTCTCTCTTATTTTCGCTTCTGTTGCAGTATCAACAGCACTGGTTGAGTCATCAAGAATTAAAATCTTAGGATTTTTAATCATTGCTCGTGCAATACAAAGTCTCTGCTTCTGACCGCCTGACAGATTTAAACCGCCCTGTGAAAGGTCTGTGTCATAGCCGTTTGGCTGTGCCATAATGAAATCGTGTGCCTGTGCAGCCTTGCACGCTTCAACAATTTCCTCATCTGTTGCATCAGGCTTGCCCCAACGGATATTTTCCTTGATTGTACCGCTGAAAAGAACATTTTTCTGAAGCACAACGCCTGTTAATTCACGCAGTGCCGTCAGGTCGTAGCGTCTTACATCAACATCATCAATTAAAATTTCACCGTCGTTTACATCGTAAAGACGGGGAATAAGGTTAACAAGAGAGGATTTACCGCATCCGGTAGAGCCGATAATACCTATAATACTTCCGGGTTCCGCCATAAAATTGATATTTTCAAGAACATATTCCTTTTTATGGTAACCAAAATTAACATTCTTAAATTCTATTTTACCCTTTGGATTTTCAGGAATAAATGGATCCTCAGGGTTAACAATGTCAATCTCTGTATCTAAAACCTCAACAACACGGTCACCGCACGCCTTTGCTCTGGTTAACTGAAGCAGGAACATAGACACCATCATAATGTTCATTAACACCTGAATGATATAGGAGGAAAGAACAGAGATTTCACCGACATCCATCCTGCCTGCTGCTGCATCGTTGGCACCCTTATAATAAATGTATACGATGACTACATTCATCAAAAGCATCATAACCGGCATAAGGGTTACAATTAATCCGGCTGCCTTAGAGCCCTGCTTTGCAAGGTCATCCGATGCTTTGTGGAATTTTTCCTTTTCCTTTTCTTCTCTTACAAAAGCCTTAACAACTCTGATTCCAATAAGATTTTCCTGCACAACTCGGTTTACAGCATCAATTTTCTTCTGCATTTTCTGGAACATAGGAAAACCGAATTTAAGCACAAGAACAACGATAATAAGAATTACCGGCAGCATAATCAGCAGAATAAGGGAAAGACGTGCATTGATTGAAACTGCAAATATTGCCGAAACAATCAGCAGTGACGGTGCACGAACAAGCATTCTCAGTGACATCATAACCGTATTCTGCAGCATGGTTACGTCATTTGTCATTCTTGTGGTTAATGAAGCGGTTGAAAAGGTATCAATATTTTTGAAAGAAAATTCGCTGATTTTTGCGTACAAATCCTTTCTTAAACGATACGAAAATTTCTGGCTTGCAGAGGATGATGCCTTCATTGTTGCAAGACCTCCGCAAAGACCTACTATTGCAAGTGCAAACATCGCAAGTCCGATTTTTAACACAAAAGCCTTGAGGTCGCTATTCCCCGCCTCTGCATCGGATACATTGGTATAAATAATGTTTGCGATTGACGGCATTGCAAGCTCACATATTGCCTCAATAATCATACCTGAGGCACTTATGATTGCAAGCCCCCATAAGCCTTTCATATATTTTGCAAGCTTTTTTATCATTGATCCTCACTCCTTTCAAGCATACTGCAGATTGCTGCATCCAGCATATCTGTCATCCTTTCGGATTCTTCCTGCGTTAAACCTTTATTTAACGTTGATTCAAGCGCATCCATTCTTTCCCTGATTTTATCAGGTGCCTTTTTTGCTTTTTCCGTTGGATAAAGACGGGTAATTCTGGCATCCTTTTCATCCTGCCTTTTGATAATAAATCCTGCCTTTTCCATTCTTTTTACGGACACACTGGCTGTTGCCGTTGAAACCTCAAGTCTTTCAGCCAGCTTGCTTAATGTGATACCCTCGTTTTCTACCAGCAAAAAAATAATCTCCTGCTGACCTGAAAACAAGCCCTGCTCCGCTGCCGCCTCATTGAATTTTTGGCGCATCAGCCTTGACAGGCACATAATCCTGGGACCAATCATCCCCTTAGGTGGTGGTGAATTATGCTTTTTAAATCCCATAACACATTCCTTAATCGTTAATTTAGCCGACTAATCTTAGCCGACTAACGGTTATTATAGCATTAATATACAAAAAGTCAAGTTAAAGGTTGTAAACTATTTATGAATGTGTTAGAATAGTCAAATGCAAAAAGGGCTATTAAAATATTAATAGGTATTTGACTATGAATTTATATGATATTAACACTGTAAAAAGAATACTTGCTAAGCACGGATTTACCTTTTCAAAGGCACTGGGGCAGAACTTTCTGATTAATCCGGACGTATGCCCTGCTATGGCAGATAGTCTATGTGCAGGAGACAAGACGGGCGTTATTGAAATCGGTCCGGGCTTAGGTGTTTTGACAAAGGAGCTTTGCCGTGTTGCCGATAAGGTTGTGAGCATTGAGCTTGACAAAAGATTACTGCCTGTGCTTGGCGAAACCCTTGCCGACTGCGATAATCTTGAGATTGTTAATGCTGATGTTATGGAGCTTGATTTGAAACAGCTTATCAGCGAAAAATTCAGTGACTGCGACACAGTTAAAGTATGTGCAAATCTGCCGTACTATATAACCTCTCCGATTATTATGATGCTGCTTGAAAGCGAGCTTCCTATTGATGAAATTGTTGTTATGGTGCAGAAGGAAGCAGGTGAACGGCTTTGTGCGCAGGTTGGAACACGAGGCGCAGGTGCGGTTACCGTTGCAGTTAACTATTATGCAGAAAGTGAAATATTATTCGAAGTACTGCGGGACAGCTTTATGCCAAGTCCTAAGGTTGACAGTGTTGTTATCAAGCTCCGTGTCAGACGTCAGCAGCCCTTTGCAATCAAGGATAAAAAGAAATTCTTTGCTACAGTAAGATGTGCATTTTCACAAAGAAGAAAAACTGCATTAAACAGTATTTCCAACACAATGGGTGTTTCGAAGGCAGAGGTGGCTGCAGTTTTCGACAGCCTTGGCATTGCGCAGAATATCCGGGCAGAAAAGCTTACAATGGAGGATTTTGTTAAAATTTCCGAATCTATTTAAAATATTTGTATTGAGGTGATTGTTTAGAATGAAGGATAATACACAGGTTTTTGAAAGCTATAAAGTACCAAAGGCAGTAGCCACAATGGCTGTGCCGAGTATGCTTGGTATGCTTATTAATATTGTATACAATTTGGCTGATACATTTTTTGTTGGTCAGACAGGCGACAGCAATCAGGTTGCTGCTGTATCTGTATCTATGCCGCTGTTTTTGCTGTTTATTGCAGTCGGTAACCTTTTCGGTGTTGGCGGATGTGCCTTTATCAGCCGTTCACTGGGCGAGGGCAAGCAGGACAGAGTTAAGAAAATCAGCAGCTTTTGCATATACACAGGCATCCTGATGGGCATACTGATCGGTGTCATTTTTATGATTGCAAGAAAGCCTCTGCTGTATTTAGTAGGTGCAAGTGACAATACAATTGATTTTGCAATTGACTATCTTAAATGGGTTGCCATCGGCTCACCATTTGTTGTAACTGCAATCACCGTAGGTAACCTTGTACGCGGTGAGGGTGCTGCAAAAACCTCTATGTTCGGTATGGTATTAGGACAGCTGGTAAATATTGTGCTTGACCCGATATTCATTCTTGACAGCGGTGATAAATTATTTGGACTCACACTTCCCTTTGGTTTAAATATGGGTGTTGCAGGCGCAGCTATTGCCACGGTAATCGGTAATGTTTGCTCCGTTTTATTCTTCCTCATTTACTTTTTAAGAGGCAAGAGTATTCTGAGCATCACTCCGAAACGCTATACTGTTAGAAATGGTATTGCAAAGGGTGTTATTAATGTTGGTCTGCCTGCAAGTCTTAACAACCTGCTTATGAGCCTTTCTAACATCATTGTTAACATCGTTCTCGTTTCCTATGGTGACAATGCTGTTGCTGCAATGGGTGTTGCAATGAAAGCAAATATGCTTGTTGTGATGCTGCAGATTGGCTTGGGTCAAGGTGTTCAGCCGTTAATTGGCTATTGCTACGGTGCGAGAAACTATACCAGAATGAAAAAATGTCTGCGCTTCAGTATGGCTTGCAATGTGGTTATCGGAACGGTTATGACCCTGTTCTATGTTGTATTTAAAGAAAATGTAATCAGTATGTTTATTGATGATGCACAGGTTGTTGAGCTTGGTGTAAAAATGCTGATTGCTTTAATGAGTCCGGGACCGATTATCGGTATAATGTTTGTCCTCAATTTCTCCTTCCAGGGAATGGGCAAGGGTGTCCAAAGTCTCATACTTTCCATCGGACGTCAGGGACTGATTTACATTCCGCTGCTGTTTATATTAAACAAGCTGGTTGGTTTGAACGGAATTATCTGGGCGCAGGCCAGTGCAGACTTTGCTTGTGTAATAATGAGTATCATTATGTTTATGATTGTTAATAAGGGTATTAAAAAGCAGGAGCTTAAAGCGAAAGCAAATAATTAAAAACGGATTTATATAGCTTACTTATAGCAAGAAGGGCTTGGCAGAATTTCTGCCAAGCCCTCTTTTTATCAAACAATTATACACAGTAAAAATTGAAATATTAAAAATAAAAAAGCTGCATCAGAAACCTGATACAGCTGTGGAGCGGATGACGAGGCTCGAACTCGCTACCTCAACCTTGGCAAGGTTGCGCTCTACCGGGTGAGCTACATCCGCAAATGCAAGAGTAATTATAACCATCATTTCCATTTTTGTCAAGTCCTTTTGTAAAATTTATTTTTACTGTTTACATAATTCATTATTTTTGTTACAATCATTTATATATATCTATATAAATATAGTATGTCGCAGAACATCGAATATTATCAAATCAGCAATTAATTATTAGAGGAGCAAATCAAATTATGAATTATCGTGTTGCGCCATTTGGCAGCATATGGACAAACGGAATGTTCAATGTGCCAAGTGATATAGTTGATAAATATCTAAAGCTGGCAAGTGAATATCAGCTAAAGGCAATACTGTTTATTTTGCGAAACAACGGACAGTCCTCCTCTGCCGATATTGCTAAGGCACTTGGGCAAACCGCCGGAGATATTGACGATTTAATGGAATTCTGGATGGATGAGGGTGTGCTGTATACTGACAGCCAAGAGCCTGTATCACGCGTATCGGAGCAAACCAAAAGCAGTGAGGACAAGCCTGCTGAAACAGAAGTCAGAATTATTAAGGAAACCCTTTCTGCTCCAAGGCTGACCCCTAAGGACATCGCCGATGCACAGCGTGACAACGGGGACATTGCTGTTTTGCTGAGTGAGTCACAGGTGATATTAGGCAGGACAATCAGCCATGCCGAGCAGGAAATGCTTGTAAATATGATAAACTATTACGGCCTGCGTGTTGAGGTTGTAATGATGATACTGGAATTTTACCGAAGCGAGAAGGCACGCGGTAAATCAATCGGCATCGCCTATGTAAATGCTATGGCAAAAAACTGGGCGGAGGAAGGTATTTCAAGCGTGGCAGATGCTGAGGCCAAGCTTCAGGAAATTGCAAAAAGCGACAGATTATGGAGCGAAATTACTGCAATCACAGGAATTCGACACAAGCGCCCAACTGCCAAGCAGAGGGAGATGATCGCCGGATGGTTCAACGATTTTAACATCACTATGATAACACTGGCATCCGATATTATGAAAGAAAACATTCCCGAGCCAAAGCTGGCATATATGAATACCATATTAAAAAAGTGGAAGAAGAATGGTATCACCTCTCCGTCACAGGTTCAGGCGGAGCAGGAGGCTTTTGCAAAAAACAAGACAGATAAAAAGGATGACAAAATAAAGTCAAAGCCTACATACAATCTTGACGAATACAACAAATTCTCAATAGATAACACAGATATATAAGGAGGTGCAGTATGTCATATTCACAGGATGTTTATACGAAGGCAACAGAAATACTGGAAAGAAGAAAAGAAGAAGCAACACTGAAGGCACAGTACAGATTTGACGAAATCAGTGAAAAAATACCTGAGCTTGAAAAAATTCAAACCAAGCTGTCGCAAATCGGACTTAACATATCAAAGGTATTCTTATACAGTCAGGACAAGCAGGCTGACATTGAAAACCTTATGAACGAAAGCTTAGCCCTGCAGGAGCAGAAAAAAGAGCTGTTACGGAAGAATGGTTATGACGAAAATGCACTGTCTGTTGAATATCACTGCGATGCCTGCAAGGACACCGGCTTTATCGGCAGCAGGAGATGCAAGTGCCATAACGAGCTGTTAAAGGATATTGAAAGACAAAATCTGTCAAAAATTGCACCTATTGAGGACTGCACCTTTGATACCTTTAATACCGAATACTATCCCGACCAGCCCCGTGCAGAAAAAATCAAGGCAGCCTGTGTTAAATATGCAACCCAGTTTACGCCCCATTCAAAAAGCATTATTTTTTACGGCGGCACAGGACTGGGTAAAACCCACTTGTCACTGGCTATTGCCAACGTTGTTATCAATCTTGGCTGCAGCGTGGTATACGGCACAGCACAAAATATATTTAATGATTTACAAAATGAAAATTTCGGAAGAACGGATAATCTGAGATATTATGAACGAGCTGTACTGAACTGTGATTTGCTGATTATAGATGATCTCGGCACTGAATTCAGAAATAACTACACAACAGCAGCTCTCTATAATATTATTAACTCCCGTATTCTTGCCAAGCTGCCTACAATTATATCAACCAATTTTTCTTCTGAGGAGCTGGAGGAAAAGTATGACCAGCGTGTTACCTCAAGAATAATCGGTGAATTTGCACCACTGCATTTACTTGGCAATGATATAAGATATATCAAAAGATAGCCGTCTTTACTCTTTGACTGAAAGGGGTTGTAATTATGCTGAAATCTAAAGCACACCTTCGTATTCTCCAAGTCTTTTTTATTTTGCTGACAGCCTTCGGGTTGTTCATCAGCATATCCTTTTTAACCATTAATCAAGAGGAATATACGGTAACAACGATTGAAGAAACAGAAGCAAGCGGCACAATTTCAGGCTTTAATGATACGAATAAAATCATAGAATTTTCCGACCTGCTGATTTTAGATAAATACGCCACTTATGGTGATGATGACGAAAATAAGGAGCGTGACTATATCTTTTATCTTGTCAGCTTTCAAGCACCTTCAGGTAATGAATATTTTGCTTCCCTCAGGTGCAAGCCAAAAGACAGTATTTATACTGCACTGAAGGCATATACCTCAGACGATGAAAAGGCTGTCGGTGATATGTCCATTCATACCTGTGCAAAAATTGCACCAAGCTCGTCCAGCTATGCGGCACAATTAAGCGAGCTTTATTCCAATGCTGTTCATCAATATAATTCTGTGCTTAATCATTCTGTTACTGATTCAGGCTTAATGCTTGAATATGCATTTGACACCGCCGACCAGCTTGACGACTATAATGCAAATCAGAGAAATAATGACAATGCTTACGTCATCTTCTTTTTCATTGTTGCAGCTGTGGGCATAATCGGAATTGTTCTGACTACTCTAAAAATAAAGAAGAATAAGAAGGTTCTTATCAATGAGATACCTCAGCCTAACACGAATTTCTATCAAAAATAATTTTTCTCTTTGTACCAAATGAATACAGCAAAAAATCCTCGGCAAACAGATAACGGTTTGCCGGGGATTTTTATTTTGTGTTATTCCATATTTCCGCTCAATAGCATAATCGCCGTTAATGCCGCCACAGGTGCAGTCTGCGTACGCAGAATTCTTGGACCGAGTGTAGCAACCCTGCCGCCGCTGCTTTTTATCAGCTCAACCTCTCCTTCCTCAAATCCGCCTTCAGGACCAATATATATGGATACGGATTCAATCTCCGGTGTGATGATGGATTTAAGGCTTTCGCCGCCGCCCTCATAAAAAAGAATTTTAAGTTCAGCAGTATCTTCGGATACTGCCTTTTTCAAATCTGTCATCACTGCAACCTGCGGAACAATTCCTCTGCCGCTTTGCTGCGCAGCTTCAAGCGCAATCTTCTGATACCGCATCTGCTTTTTTTTCGCAGATTTTTCGTCAGGTCGGCTGACCGAGCGATGGGTCAGAACAGGGGTAATTTCCGATATACCCAGCTCCGTGCATTTTTGTATAATGTCCTCCATCTTATCACCCTTAGGCACACCCTGAAAAAGGGAAACCCGAACACCGGGCTCACTGTTGCACGCCTGCTTGTAACAAACAGACAGCACTACATTTTTGCCGTCAATCGTATCAATTATACAGCCATAATCATTTCCGTCACCACTGCAGAGCGTTATCATATCGCCTACCCTCATACGCAGTGATTTTGCTATATGGCGGGACTGCTCCTCATCCAGCGTTACAACACCTTCCGGAACAAAATCAACAAATATTTTCTGCATATCAAATTTCCTTTTTATAAATTATTTCGCGCCCAGTGAAAAAGATATTGCTGGGCAATACCGCCAATTCCGTTAAAGCATTCCGGCAGGCCGTCAGGATAATACTCCATAACCCGTTTCATCCAAACATCAACAGGAAATGCATCATAAAATTCAAAGCCAAATAGCAATGCACAATTGGCAACCTTAATGCCTACACCATAAATATTCAGCAGTTCCTTCCGTGCGGAGGCAAGAGGAAGCTGTTTAATTTTTTCAAAATCAATTTTACCACTTGCCACGTCCTTTGAAAGCCGTTCAAGATATTTCGCTCTGTAGCCGGTGCCAAGGGCTTCAAAATCTGCAACAGACAGTCGGCTCAATCTTTCAGCACTCGGAAAAGAATAAAAACCATCCTTTACAGGATTGCCATACGCTCTGCACAATCTGTCAATAATACCCTTAATTCGTTTTATATTATTCTGCTGACTGATGACAAAGGAACACAATGCCTCCCAGCTGTCCTGATTCAGAATTCTTATACCATAATATTCATCAACTGTAGGTGCAATCAGCTTGTCCTGTTTCAGCGTATCGCAAATAGAAACATAATCCTTATCAAAATCAAAATAGTGAAGCCAGATTTTATCGAAGCTTTCCATTGAGGTATCTTTGAGTACAACCGTATCACCCTGCTTGGCTATATTAAGGTATGTATCCTTTACCACACCGCTCCAGCTGCCGTCCTTATTTTTTACCCAGCGAAAGGCCTGACCGCAGTCCAGCGTCAAATCCAAATCAAGACACTTAACATTTTTTAAAATGATATCCTTATTATCTGTATAAATTTCCATAGTCTTCACCTTAGGCAATCCAATCAGAGCAAAATAAAAAATAGACAATCTGCTTTTTATTCGTATTTTATAATACTCTGAGTACCTACAGAAAGTATAACATTTTTTTGTCAAGAGTGAAAGTAAAAAATAGCAATTTACACAAAAAAGTATGTCAAAACGGTAACATTTGAAAATGTTGAAAACTATGTGTAAACTATTGAAAACTCAAATTTTTATATTAAATTTAAGTTTTCAACAGCTTGTATTCCACTAAATATAAGGATTTTATGCATACTTTTTAACATTTTCCACACAGTTTTCCACAATTTCTTGTGGGAGGTTCTATATACTTTTTGTTATTGAAAAATCTTGTCAAGTATATTTTTTTGAAATAATTAACAAAAATCGACAAAATCATTTTGGTATATTTTTAAGTATGAATTCCTACACTAATTGTATAAAAATTTGAAAGGACAATCCATAATGATTAAGGGTGTAAATAAGCAAATATTGGAAGTGACAAATACAGAAAACCCATACTTTGAAAAAATTATATTTTTTGTGAAGCCTGAATATCAATCTGCAGACAGAAAAAAACTGAAAAAGGAGGCTGAAGCACTGGCAACCATTACGCAAAAGCCGCCAAAGATTAAGGTCAGCAAAAAACAGCTGCTGCGAGTTATTATAAATTCCGTACTGTTTACCCTTGCAGGCTTTGCCTTATCATTTATTATCAATGCTGTATTCTGAGAATACAAACAACAGTATCATTCATAAAGCGTATTACCACCTGTTGCTGCAGCAGGCATGTGTAATATTATAAAATCATTGCAGCAGAAAGGCTATGTAAATACTATGACTGTTTATAAAGCAATAAGAAATTTTTTATCCGTGCTTCTTGCACTCGTAATTATTATCGTGGGCTGTGCCGCAGGCGGCATAGGCTATATGATATATTCAAATCATAATCAGGAAAGTGCCTATATTGTATCCAAGCTGGGATCAAGCGGAGAAGAGGTAAAGTCCATTCAGCGAAAGCTGTCCTCCCTTGGCTATTATAAGGGTTCTGTAGACGGAATATACGGCAACGCTACCAAAACGGCTGTAACACAGTTTCAGCGTAACTGCGGTATTACGGCAGACGGTATATGCGGCAGTCAAACCCTGCTGTATCTTGGCTTGAGCGGCGGTTCCTCCAGCAACTCTACCAGCTATTCAAACTCTGACGTAGAGCTTCTTGCAAAGGTAATCAGTGCCGAAGCCCGCGGTGAAAGCTATGAGGGTCAGGTAGCTGTAGGTGCAGTTATACTGAACCGAGTGAAGCATCCAAGCTTTCCGGATTCGCTAAGCGGTGTTATTTATCAGCAGGGTGCATTTTCCTGCGTAAACGACTCAAACTGGTACCAGCCTGTTGCCGACTCAGCAAAGCGAGCAGCGCAGGATGCAATAAACGGATGGGACCCCTCAGGCGGTGCAATATATTATTTTAATGCCAGCAAAACAAGTGATGCCTTTATGCATTCAAGGCCTGTTGTAAAAGTAATCGGAGACCATAAATTCTGTATGTAAAAGCAAATACTACAAACAATGCCACCGACTGTATACCAGTCAGTGGCATTAAATCTGTTACTATACTACATATCTATGGTTTCACATACGCCATAGTGGTCACTTACATAACCATTGGAAATGTCATCAAGAATCATCGTATCGGCAATATTATCCTTACCGGCTCCCCCCACAAAGATATAATCTATCGGTTCGCCTTGGCTGATTTCGCCCCATTGGTGATAGGTGTTTTGTGACAGATATTCTGTATTCATCACACTGTCTATCAGCTTGCAGGCATCATCTGCCATAGTCTCATTAAAATCACCGCTAAGCACAATCAGCATATCGTCATACATATCCTTAAAGGCATTGATTTTATCAACAATTACCTGCGCACCGAACATTCTTGCCTCCTCACTGGCATTATCCAGATGCGTATTCATATGAATATATTCCTTGCCGGTGTCCTTGTTTTTCAAAATAACATAGGAGCAAACGCGATTACAGCCTGCACCGTCATATCTGCTTTCCTCATCGGGGGTTGCTGACAGCCAAAATGTGTTCTTTTCTATACAATCGTACTTATCCTTCAGCCAGAAAATAGAGTTCATCTCACTCTTTTTTTCATTATCATCTCCGCCGCGGACTACTCCATAGCTGTCATAATCGGGCATTAATGCAGCCAGCTTACGCATCCAGCTGCTGTTCATCTCCTGCGTTCCTATTGAGTCAGGCTTAACAGCATTCATATATGCGGCAAAGCGTTTTGCCCTTGCACCGCTGCCTGTACCGTCAAGAAGATTGCCCCAAGGTGCAGCAACATTAAAGCTGACTATGGTTAAATCGCCCTGATTCTTCGGCGAAAATGTATATTCTGCCGACTTTGAACAGCCTGCAAACTGAGATACAATCAACAGCAATGACAACGCGAATGATAAAAACTTTTTCATTTAGTTCACCCTATTCTTAAATGGTTCGTTACTCATACATCTTGAAATATTTTCCCAAATATTCTGATAAATCTTTTTAACAGTCAAATGGGTTATACCGGCTATGTGCGGTGTAATTACAAGCTTATCCTTAATTCGCTCATCCAAAAGAATATTGTCTGCCATAATCGGTTCAGGAGCAATTACATCAAGACCTGCACCTGCAATTTCATTATTCAGCAAAGCATCCAGCAATGCCTGATTGTTCACCAAATCTCCACGGGCAGTATTAATCAAAAATGCATCATTCCTCATTTTTGACAGAAATTGCTCATCAACAATTCCTGCAGTATCTTCAGTAACCGCCAGATGAAGCGAAACAAAATCAGCCTGCTTTAACAGTATATCCAAATCCGCATACTCCACATTATATTCCTGCTCCAGTGCCTCATATCTTGTGCGGTTTGTATACAGCACTCTGGCACCAAAGGCATTTAAAAATTTAGCCGTCATACGTGCAATGTCTCCAAAGCCAACCAATCCGACTGTACATTCGCCCAGCTCTCGTATTCTGCCAAAGGAGGCTTTTTTTACTTCAATCTGCCTGCCGTCGTAAACACACTGATTGCCTGTAATAATAGATTTCAGACATCCGAGAATCAGCAGCAGTGTATCCTCTGCAACCGCAGTATCGTTCACACCCTTATTATTGCAAACAGGTATACCGCAGCTTTTCGCATATTCAACATCAATACCCTGATAGCCTACGCCCTCACTCATAATCAGCTTCAGCCCGGGCAGTGCAGATATTATTTCTCTATCCACAACACCCATAGCATCAACCAGCAGTACCTCTGTATCCTTTGCCGCAAGAAGCTTGCTCTTATCCTTTAATTTTATAAATCTGACAGTATGCTCTTTCAGCTGAGGAATTTGTGCACAGCTCTCCTCAGGTGTAGTTACATTCGAATAAAAGGTTATATTCATTATTTATTTCTCTTCTTTGCTTTTTTCTTTACAAGCATTACCACTGCACCTGCTGCAGCAATAATTATAATTCCGCCGATAATACCGCAGGGTACACCTATCTTAACAGCAGAAGGAACATATTTTGTGACATCGGCTGTCATTGTGCTGATAAACTCCGGCAGAGTATAGAGGCTTGCACCGTCATTCTTACCGTAAGCAACACGAAGAATGGTTACATCATACTTGCCCATTTCAACATTGATACTGCCGTCCTTAACATCGACATCATATTCTGTAGGAGCCGTTGTATTTTTGCCGATTTCGTTGCAGGCAGATTTATAGCTGCCCTCTATAGACTGAACAGAAGCCTTGTTTGCATCATAGCCATCCAGCTTAACCGCAACATCGGTTGCCTTGCCTGTGGTATTAACCAGCTTGATATATAATACCTCACTGTCCTTATCAACTGTTACAGATTCATATATTCCGTTTTCGATTGTTGTGCCGTTACCAAATACGGATTTTGAATATGTATTGCCGTAATTGTTGGCATAAAGCATCTGTACATAATAATTCGGTGTAAGCACAAGCTCCTGTGAATCAAACCAAATCAGATTTACATTCCAGCACTGTGCATTTACCTTGGCAAAGGTTGGTGCATAGGACGCCATTTCAACCACGTCACCGTTACGCTCGATACCTGTAAGATAACTTGCTTCTTCAACTGCACCGTAAATATTTGATTTTGTCTGAATGGTTCCGATTTTTGAAGGTGTAGCAGCATATTCGCCGACAAACACGTGCGCACCGCTTCTGTCAAAATTATCGTATCTGTCATTATGCTCAAACAAATAACCATTATTTGTATAATAGTGCTCATCCACTACAGTATCTCTGAAGTCCTTGTTAATCCAGCTCCAGTTATAATCATACGCTTCACCGTCAAGCCATGTTCCGCTTGATGAAATGACTGTGATATCCGGATAAGCCTTTTTAACAGCCTTATATAATTCCTTGAAATTACGTTCGTAAATTGTACCCCAGTTTTCATTTCCAAGGCCGATATATTTCAGGTTAAAAGGCTCTGTGCTTCCGTTAGCTGCACGAAGAGCGCCCCAATAGGTTTTATTAGCATCACCGTTGGCATATTCGATTAAATCAAGAATATCCTGAACATATGCATCCCATTCGCTTGTACCGGGACGAAGGGCGATTGTATCTAAATACGCTTCCCAGTCCTCCTGAGAATTAATATTCAATCCCTCGATGTAAGCAGTAAAATCCTCTCTCTCCTGCTTCTGTGTTTTCGGATTCAGATTTCTTGTTTCCGTTAAATAGGTTTCCCACTCGCTGTCACTCATAGAGGCTTTCTCCAGCGCAATAACGTGGTCGTCATAGCCGGCTCTGCCCTGACAGGTTAAGCCTACATTCAGTATAGGAAGTGCCTCGGCATCCAAATCAGCACAAAGCTGGAAATACTCGTGATAACCCATTGCCATGGTATTAATGTAATCTCTGCCAACATCATCACGCCACAGATTATAGAACTGTGTTCTCTCTTCAAGAGGACCTATTGTTTCTTTCCAGTCATACAAATTTGCAAGACTGTCACCCTCAGCGAGGCAGCCGCCCGGGAATCTGATAAAGCCGGGATTTAACTGTGCAAGTGATGTATAAAGATCGGAACGAAGAGTAGTATATTTCCACTGCTCCGTGCCATATCCATAGCTGTCCTGCGGTACAAGTGTAACGAAGTCCATCAAAATTGTACCATTACCGTTAAATTCAACCGTCAGTCCGCCATCCTCTGTTGCAGAAGATTCCAGCACTGCACGATACTCCAGCCATTCTGTACCCAGTGTAGATGTATCCAGCTCAAGAATATTTGACTTATTGCTCTTTGAATCCAGATATACCGATACAGTTCCGTTAAAATCTACATTTCTTAAATAGCAGGAAAAATCATAACTGCAATCCTTTTTAAAGCCCATATCTGCAGTTTTTGCCTTTGTCTCATTACGGTCATAGCTTTTATAATCATACATCTCGGTAAAGCCAAGATTGCTGACACTGCCCTTACCGTTAACGCGAATTGTAGCATAGGTAGGGTTTGTTTTGCTCATAGGTGTGGAATTTTCATCTGCAGTAAGCTCCACACCATCTGCAGTCCAGCCGGTTGTCTTATTAAACTCATATTCAAAGGAATCATTGTTAACAAGATTTGAAACCAGTCCTCCGTCACAGGCATAGCTGATATCCTCAATAAATAAGCCATACAGCTTGTCGGATATTTCATATGACTGATCCTGTGTGGAAACTGTGAGTACTGACTTGTCCTTAGCAGATACCGGCACAGCACCGGCAGTTACCAAAAGCACAAGCACAACGAAAAAAGCAATTATCTTTTTCATTTTTTCTCTCCTTAAATTTAATATATTAATTATAACATTATATGTATATCCTTGTCAAAAAATATATTTCAGGCAAAAAAACAAACTGATTCTGCAGCCGCAAAACCAGTTTGTCACATAACCTTTTATATTATATTGATTTATTATACCGGATTGTATTCAAAGCTTGATGCATTGTAACCAAAATACTTTTCAACGATTGGAGTAAATTCGTCCGCATCATTATAATCAGGACTCTTCAGCTCATAGATAGCCTCATTCACTGCATCGTTATACCAATCCCATTTTTTGAATTCATATACATAGCTTATATTATCAAGCTCGCCGTCCAGCTTAACCAGACTTCCTGCATCTGCAAGCACGTTAAATGCAAATTCATCAACTACAAGTGCTTCAATTTTGCCTGCCTGTAAATCAGCAACAGCAGTCTCAACCTTATCAGCAACATACTCGTTTACTGCCTTGCAGTTCTGTGCAATTACAGAATGCTTATCAAGTGCATTTTTAGCAACACCTGTGATTACACCAACGGTCTTGCCGTCCAGCTGTGTATAGCTTGTAATACCTGTACCCTCTGTGGTAACCGTTATTACTCTATCATTAATTACATCCTCAGTAAAGGTGTAATCCTCATTCACTGAGCCAACATTTTTCTGTACACCGCCAACCTTAACATATGCGATACAATCCTCACCGTCAGCATCTACGCAGTAAACATCCTCGCCGATTTTATAATCTTCGTCAACCTTTACGAATTTATAATCCTTATACTCATTCTTTATATCTTTAAAAATCGTTTCAAACAGCTCAACATCAAAGCCCTTAGCCTCACCATTTTCCTCATAAATAAATGGTTTATTATCACCGGTATAGGCAATAAGCATTGTGCTTGCGGTAATCTCGTCTGCCGTTTCGCTGGATGAACAGCCGGCAAAGCATAATACAACAAATACTGCTGACAGCAATACTGCCATTAATTTCTTTACTGTTTTCATAGTCTTATCCTCCTTATTGGATATCATTATAATTTTATAATATTATAATCTTAAAGTCAATAGGAAACTAAGAATATGAATTTATATAAAATTTGTGGCATCAAACGCAATCGGCAAATCAATTTTTCAGTATATAAAAATATTTATACTTGACAGCTAAGACAATTTGTTTTAACCTAGCCTTATGGAGTATAAAAAAATAGCAGAGGGACGCTTTGTCAGCCGACCGAACAGATTTATAGCTGTTGTAAAAATTGACGGCAAGGAACATACCGTTCATGTAAAAAACACCGGAAGATGCAGGGAATTGCTGATACCCGGGGCAACCGTTTTTTTAGAGAAAAGTGATAATCCCCTCAGGAAAACACAATATGATTTGATTGCTGTTTACAAGGGAGATACCTTAGTGAATATGGATTCGCAGGCGCCAAACAAGGCTGTGTCTGAATGGCTTTGCAAAGGCGGTCTTATTCCTTCCCCAACTCGAATTAAACCCGAAGCGGTCTTTGGAAATTCACGCCTGGATTTCTATTTGGAAAACGAAGAGGAAAAAGTATTTGTTGAGGTGAAAGGTGTAACCTTGGAAACAGATGGCACGGCAAAATTCCCGGATGCCCCCACAGAGCGCGGGCGCAAGCATCTTGGCGAGCTTATCAATGCAAGGAAGCAGGGCTATAGAGCCATAGCACTTTTCGTCATTCAAATGAAGGGCTGCAGCAGCTTTGAGGCGAATATCGAAAAGGACGAAAAATTTGCAGAGCAGCTAAAAATTGCTTACAAACAAGGCGTTGAAATTATTGCCATGGACTGTCAGGTCACACCAAATACAATGACAATTGATAAAGAAATTGAGGTAAAGCTATGAAAAAAATAATTACAGCATTTTTGATACTCACACTCTGTTTATCCTTTGCTGCCTGTGCAAAGCAAGACAAAGAGCCTCTTACTATGCCGCCTTCAACCGAGGTTACTGACCCTGTTGAAAGCACGACCAAGGCACCGCATGCTGACAAGGAAAAGGGCAAGCATTTAAAATCTGTTGTTCTTAAAACACTGGGCAGTAAAAAAGAGGCTTCCATTGAGGGAGATATTGAATACGGAAAATTCACCTACAAATATAACAGAGACCCTCAAGTTGTGTATGCAAATGAGGAAAGCGAAGCACTTATGTCAAAGGCTGCTGACAATGCTGACGCACTTGTGGATCAGCTGTTTGTTATTTTTGACTGTGAAATAAACAAGTACAATACCATTACAAACACAATCGGAAACGGCGATAATGGTATTGACAGTGTACAATATCAGTTCTTCTACAAAAACACCCAAAATCAAATTTTAAAAATATATGCTGACAGTGACGGTGTTATCAGCTATGTAGATTGCAGCTTCACTTGGTAATTGACAAATTCATCAAACCGTACTAAAATAGTCACAAAATCAAAAGAGGCGATAAAATGTTAACATTAGACAAGGTATATTCTGCAAAGCGGGTGCTTAGCGAGGTTGTCAGAGAAACAGATATGATACTGGCAAAAAACATTTGCCCTAATGCAGATATTTATTTGAAAACAGAAAATTTACAGATAACCGGCTCATTTAAAATAAGAGGCTCCTATTTCAAAATCAGTCAGCTCAGTGATGAGGAAAAGGCAAAGGGTGTTATTGCCTGCTCTGCCGGAAACCATGCACAGGGTGTTGCTTTAGCTGCAACGAAAAACGGCATAAAGTCTCTGATTTGCCTGCCGGACGGCGCACCGATAAGCAAGGTGGAGGCGACCAAAAAGTACGGTGCTGATGTATGTATGGTAAAAGGTGTTTATGATGATGCATACAATAAGGCAATTGAGCTGAGAGACGAAAAGGGTTACACCTTCATTCACCCGTTCAACGACCCAGATGTAATTGCAGGACAAGGCACGATTGGTCTTGAAATACTTGACCAGCTGCCGGATGTTGATGCAGTTGTTGTGCCTATCGGCGGCGGCGGACTGATTGCCGGCGTTGCGTATACAATCAAGCAAATCAATCCAAATTGTAAGGTATACGGTGTTCAGGCTGCAGGCGCACCGTCTATGGAAAAATCTATTCTTGATAATGATATTGAAACACTTTCAAAGGTGCAGACCATTGCTGATGGTATTGCTGTTAAAACCCCGGGTGATTTAACCTTTGAGCTCACTAAAAAATATGTGGACGGAATATATACCGTTACAGACGATGAAATTGCACTGGCAATACTCACCCTTATGGAGCAGCAAAAGCTGATAAGTGAAGGTGCAGGTGCAGTACCTGTTGCCGCTGTAATGAATGGCAAAATTCCTGATATTGACGGCAAAAAGGTTTGCTGTCTTGTATCAGGCGGAAATATTGATGTGACGATACTGTCACGCGTTATTGAGCGCGGACTTAAAATGGGCGGCAGAACCGCCAACATCACCATTGCACTTTCTGACAAGCCGGGTCAGCTGTCAGGTGTAAGCCAGGTTATTGCCGAACAGGGCGCCAATGTTGTATCTGTTAATTATGACAGCACGGACCTGGATATGAACATCACAGACTGTTATCTCAAAATCGGTGTTGAAACCAGAAATTACAAGCATATTATTCAAATCAAACAGGCATTAAAAAAAGCAGGCTTTGAGGTCTGCGATTAATAAAGGAGATCAGCTATGGAATACGTATCAACAAACAATGCACCAAATGCAATCGGACCATACTCACAGGCAGTAAAGGCAAACGGACTGCTGTTTACATCAGGACAAATTGCAATCAACCCTGCAACCAATGAGGTTGAGGCAAAAACCATTGAAGAGCAGACAACACAGGTTTGTGAAAACCTTAAAGCTGTTACAGAGGCTGCCGGCACATCTATGGATAAGGTTGTAAAAACTGTTTGCTTCTTAGCAGATATTAACGACTTTGCAAAATTCAATGAAATCTACGGAACATACTTTACATCTAAGCCTGCTCGCTCATGTGTGGCAGTCAAGGATTTGCCAAAGGGCGTACTCTGTGAAATTGAATTGATCGCAGAGCTGTAATCACATAAGGCATAAATAGGCTATAACAAAACAAACCACGAACAGCAGTTTAACTGAAATGTTCGTGGTTTATTATTTATTAATTTGTATCGAATGAAATAATCAATCTGCAATTAAACTTGATATTCCCATCAAGCCGCCAAAGCCCAGCCAGCTGAACAGAAATATCTTCCACCAAGGTGTTTGCAAAAACAGCCAAGAAAAATCAGATACCCGTCCTAGGCATAACACAGCTAAAAATTCAATCAGTATAAAACCCAATGTCATAAACACACCAAACAGCAGGCCAAACATAAGCCAAAGTGACATTGTGAATAGAATCTCTTCCTTTGTTTTAGCCGTTCCCAGTATTTTCTTTTCAGCCTTTGACAGATTTTTCAGTTCCGCTTCCTTGCATACAATATGCGGTATTTGCTTGGCCTCATCATCAAAATGAAGCTCCTTTAATTCATCAATTTCGTATGTTATAAACTCTGACTTATAATAGCCCTTTCCTTTCTTCGAAAATAAACAGCTGTATTTATCTTTGATTTTATTCGGTTTACCTAAAGCTGTGTATATTTCAAATACAATATTTCCGCACTCTTCAAATATCTCGTCTTTGCATTCAATGAATACAGTGGCAGACTCCATACCGACAAAATATAAATTTTCATAATTTCTTTGCAAATGAATACCTTTTATTTTGGTGTTCTTTTTGTAGGACGGATAAACGCCTGTATAGCCATTCAGATGCATTACTTCATCAATATCATTGTGTTCAGCCGTAAGCATATTATAAATTTCAGAATTGTCTTTCTCTTCATAGTCTGACTGTGAATCATTCAGCAAATCCAGAATACTTCTCCAGCTGTCCTCAAACGTTTCGCAGGACATATATAGAAACAATTTATTTATTGCCTTGCTTCGTGCATCAATACTGTTACTTTTCTCAATGCTGTCAAAAAACTTATTTAATTTTTTATCCTTTGGCAATTTACTTTTCAATGTATCAAGCTTCATTTCATCATTTGCTTGAAGATAACCATTAAATAATATATAAAATTCTTTGAGCAGAGGTGCAAGTGCATTCTCCTTTTCATTCGAATCTAAATAGGGCTCTCTGACCTTTTCATAAATATTACAAGCATAAAGGGACAAAGACTCCCAAGGCGAGCCGATAATACAAAAATTTGCTTTTAGTGCTTTGCTTATTATTTTTAAGCAGTCAAACTCTATGGTTAATGGAACAGCAATATGCTTGTCATTTTGAAAATCAAAATAACCGGCGTTACACACAAAAGAATAGCCCTTTGCGGTTTTGATTATCTGAATTCCCTCTAATGATACCAAATCGTCTGTGGGGATTTCTGTACTAAGCACTGCATTTTTTAATGTAACAGTCAATTCGCAGATACCGTGCTGTGACAAATCAAAGCACAGATCATTATTCACATAATCTTCTTTTGAAAATATAACATCATCCAAAAGCGTTAAAACTTCTGCTTCCTTTTCATTAAAGCCAAGTGACATTAAATCTTCTTTCGTTTGCAAAATATCATCTCCCCATAACAGAATTTTGTTTAAAAAGCTCTGAGGATTTTTCCTCAGAGCCTTTCTTATCTGCCAAACTGCTTATAGATTTTTTCGTAATCTTTCGCATTTATGTATTTATCATGATTGATATCAACATATTCATCAAATCTTTCATCTGACGGTGTTGTGTTCACAATACTGATAAAGCTTACATCATAACCGGCTTTGCAGTCCTTACAAGAAACCGTTACCGTATCCTTATCGCCGGCAAGTGCGGTTACGGCATAGTTATGTGCATCCTTAAAGATAATGTAAACATCTTTATCCTCTGTAACATTATCAAAGCTGTCACTCCAGCCGGCAAAGGTCTTGCACTGCGGTGCATCCGTCACAGCCGGTGCTGTTACACTGCCGCCTGACTTAACAATGGATTTGCCGATTCTTTGCGTCAGCGTATCATCCGTATAGAAATTAACCTGATAAAAATCTCTGACCACATCAATATGAACAGTCATATCTGCAGCATTTTCTATCATTGGATAGCACGCATAATCAATACCATCCTTTATTTCGTCAACATCATATGCAACAAACTGGTCGAACTCAAAGCCTGCTCCGTCATCATAATCATCAAGGGAACAGCCTCTGTAGTTTGCAGTGTTTACGCCGCGATTTGCAAATGGAACAACAATCGTACTGCCTGAAAGTGCAGCCTGTACAGTTACGGTCTGCTCGCCAATCATATACTCTGTAACTTCCTCAAGTGCGGTTGCACTTAAATCAAGGGATGTCAAATGATTCATAGAGCATCCCAGCTCTGTCAGCTTTCTGTTAGAGTATAAATCAAGCTCCGTCAGTTCGTTTTGGTCACATCTGAAATCTGTCAGATTGGTAAGATTGTGAACATCAATCTCGGCAATGTTATTTGCATAGCAGTGCAAAAAGGTTAAGGTTGATGTTATCGGCATTTGTAAATTGCTTATCCTGTTATCCGAACAGTTGAGGGTAATAAGCTTCATATTGTTTGACACATCAAGCTCTGTAAGCAGATTACCCTGACAGGTTAAAGAGGTTAACTTCGTAAGGGCTGATACATCAAGACTTTCAAGCCCGATTCCGCCGCAGCGAAGAATTGTAAGATTTGTAAAAAATTCTATCCCCTTCAAATCCTTAATGGTTTCACCTGCCTCGGTATCAACCATTCCGACAAGGGAAATGAAGTCTACATCTCTCTCCTCTGCACTTAAATAGCCGTCGCCGTTTTTATCGTACTCATCACTGCTAATGATTTCTCTAAAGGTCGGATCGCTGAAATTAGAAGCATTAATTGCAATCAAATCATCACCGTACACTGTCATTCCCACCAAAAGGAATGACATGGTGAAGGTCAGTGCCAGGATTAGAGACACCATTTTTTTAAATGAATTAGACATCTCTCTACCTCCTTATGCTCTGGTAATTGTAAATACAAAGGATGCTTCGGCCACTGTACCGTCAGCACTTGTAACCGTACATGTAATCTTAGCTGTATTTGAAGAACGCAGTGCGCCCATTGTTGTAACACTGATTACGCCGTCCTTGCTGATTTCAATATAATTTTCTGCAGATGATTTATAGGTTACATCTGTGATTGCATTGGCGTTGCCCGGTGTTGGGATATAGCCGATCTGCATACTCTTAAAGTTGGTATAGCGTCCGCCGCAGCTGTGGGTTAAGGTACTTCCGATTACCTCACCGTCAGCAGTCAACACAATAGAGGTTGCAGGAATAATCTTGTCAATCACATTTAAGTTGTAGGACAAGGTATATTCTCTGCCGTAATCATCAACGACGAGTGCATCCAGCTTCAGGCTGCCCTTTTCTCCGTTTTTGGTAATCACAGCATTGCTGCCGTTTACACGTACCGTCACATTATTTTCTTCGCTGACTGCGATTGCTGATGACTTAATCATGGCACCGTCATTCAGTTTAAGAGCAACCGTTGCCTGCTGTGTATCGGCATCTACCTGAACAATGCCATCATTCTCAAGCACTTCATCGCCCCAAACAACACTAAGCTCCGGCTTAATAAATGCATGACCCTCAAGTGCAGTCATTGTCTCTGCAAGTCTTGTGCAAGCATTGTCAATTTCTGCCTGAGATGCATAAACATTTGCGTATACTGCCTTTGCTGCTTCAAAAGCCTCGTTAAATGCAGTACCATAATCGTAGGCATAATCGGTATAGGTAATCTTCTCTGCTTCATCTATAGCCGCCTTCAGTGCAGCCGTATCCCAAGTTGTAAAGGCAACGATAGAAGCACTGTAGCCGCCGTCCTTGGTTGTAGCAGTAATTGTTGCAGAACCCTGCGTGATAAAGGTTACTACACCATTATCATCAACCGTTGCAATTGACGGATCGTTTGTAGTGTATACGCACTCCTTAACAACTGCTGACTGAAGCGTTGAATTATTTGTATTGGTAATATTTGGTTTAAGCGTTACAGTCTGTGCAGGTGCGCCAAATACCATCTCGTCATCAAAGCTGATACCTGTTGCTGCATATCTGACAAAGGATACATATGCCTTATTGCTGTACACACCGCCGAATACATTTTTAACCGTACAGGTTACCTCTGTTACACCGGCGGAGGCTGTTTTGTTTGTCAGTATACCATTTTCATCAATTTCCATATTCGGATTAGAGGATTCCCAGCTGATTTCTGTATAAACTGCAGTTTCATCAGCAAAGACAGGTTTAAGCACAACTTCCTTGTTATTCAGCAAGGAGCCTGTATAGCGAATATATCCGTCACCCACAACAGATACACTGCTGTCCTCCTCAGCTGAGATAGCTACATCTGTTGCAGCTACATAAAGCACAAGGGCTTCATACATATCATCCAGCTTGGATATCATACTGTTAACCTCAGCCTGCGTGGCTTTATTCTCGTCAATCATGGTCTGTGCCTGAGCAACCACTTCAGATAAGGCATTTAATGAGTCCTCTGTATATGTATAGCTGTCCTTTACACTTTGAATGAGATCATAATATTCTGTTTGCTTTGATGCAAGCAATGCAAAATCGGTTAAGACAGTAACTGTAATTTTAGAAGTGAATCCGCCGTCAAGGGTCTTTCCTGTTACTGTAGCTGTACCCTTTTCTACAGGGATGAGGGCACCGCTGGCATCTACCTTTACGATATCCTCGTTATTTGAAGTCCAAATAATATCAGCAAATTCCGGTGAGCCTGAAATTGTGTAATTAATTGGTGTTGCGGCAGCTGTTGCATAAATGGTTTTGCTTGCTTCATTTATTGCAAAGCTCTTGCAAACCTTGTCACTAAGCACTACATAAACCGTTCTTGTTGTAACTCTGTCATAATTATCAACAATTTTAGCGGTTACTATTGCCCATGCACCGCCGTTATTTCCATTGTCCGGCGTAATGGTAATTTCGTTATTGTCAATAGAGGTTTTTGCCTTATAGGAATTATCCACGCTCCAGCTGATGGATTTGTACATTGCATTTGCAGGATAAGCACTTGCTGTTAATACAGCATAATTTCGATAATTGTTATCTGCATAGCTCTTTGACAAATCAACGGATAAAGCATCGTTGGAGTCGATAGTACCGGAGGAAACCTGACTTTTGCTGGCTAAAAGAGGATCCTTAAACGTCTTGTAATCGACAGTAACTGACTGTGCCTTAACATACGGATGATTAACCATATTATTATAAGCGGTTACAAGTGTGTTTGTGGCATTGTCAATTTTAGCTTGTGTATAGCTTACATCCGTCAATGCTCTTTCTGCCTCTGCATAAGCATCTGTAAATGCCATACCGTAGCTGTATTCATAATCGGTATAATCAACATTCTTATAATTCTCAAGTGCCTGCATCAGTGCCGTTCTGTCACCATTGGTAGACACCTTACATTCTGCACTGATACCACCGTCATAGGACACAGCTCGGATGGTTGTTGCACCGGAGCTGACAAAGGTTACCAAACCATTTTGGTCAACAGCAGCAATACTCTCGTCATCACTCTCCCAGTAATAATCCTGAATACTTGCAGCTCCCACGTGAAGCAGGCTTGTACCGGTTGGATAAACTGTGCAGTTCAGCTGATAGGTAGTATCAATATTTCCTGAAATGTTTGTTTCTGAAAGGCGAAGCTCTGTTACAGGATAATAGGAGAAGGATACCCATACAGAGTCTGTAAATTCAGTGCCGTAATGGTCAGTTACCGTACAGGTAATTAAACCATAGCAGCTCTTGTTTGCTGTTGGTGAACACATACCGTCATTTGATACAGAAATATCTGTTGTGGATGACTGCCACTTTACAGACTGATAGGAACCATTATTCGGATACAGTCTTACATTCAAATCCAAAACTGCATTCTTATAGCTGATACCCTCTGATAACAAACTAAGGTCATACTGATAAAATTCCTGGGTCTGCTCACCGTCAAGATAAAGCTCTATCTTTTGAATATAATTATATTTCTGAAGGCTGTTATATGCTTCCTCCAGTTCGGAATACATCCTGTTAACCTCTGCCTGAGAATTTCTGCCGTATGCAAGCATTTTCTGTGCATTATCCATAGCGGTCATAAATACTTCCCAGCTGTCGGGATAATAGTTTATAGAGTTAAGCTGCAGATCCTTATACTGCTGTACCAGCAGCTCCAGTGCAGTATAATTTGTAACGACATTTACGGCACACTGTGCAGTATAACCGCCGTCGTAGGTTGTGGCAGTAATGATACAGTTACCGCCCTCAACAAAGGTAACAACACCGTCTTGGTCAACTGTTGCAATATTTTCATCACTTGATGTCCAGTAAACAGCTGTGCTGCTTGCACCGCCCACACCCAATGTTGGTGTAGGTGTTACAGTGGCTTTAAGGGTTTGGGTCTCTCCAATCTTACCGCCGTCAATTGCATTTGTATTCAGTGACACACCGGTTGTCGCTGTTTTTACAAAGGAAATGAATACACTGCTTGATGTTTCTGTATTCATATAATCGGCAACTGTACAGGTAATTACTGCAGAACATGCGTTATTTGATGCCGGCTTGCAAATACCATTCTTATCTACTGTCACAGAAGAATTGGAGGAGGTCCATTTTACAGAGCTGTACATTGCATTCTTAGGTGCAATTACATAGTCAAAATCGTAGCTGTAATTTGTATAATTACCCGTATTGCTTACTTTTACAGTAATATGTTCACTTGGTAATACTGTATTATTTTTGCCTGTGATATCCACACCTAAAATACCTACAAAACCGCCCAGCTTATAAAACGCATACAGCAGTTCATTTGCATATGTATCACAGGAGGTTTGTGATGCCATTGGAATATCGTAAAGGATTGTGTATGCCTGATCAAGCCTGTTCATATACTTTTTATACAGAGAAGCATTTTCACTTGTTCTCTTTATAACTGTTTTGTCACAAAGCTTAACAATTTCCTTTAAATACGACTTATCAGGATAAACCGTTACCTGACAGGTATCAATAATACCGCCGTCTGCTGAAACACAGTATAAGGTAGCTGTGCCGACATCAACTGCCGTTATGGCAGCATCACCATTTGAATTATTTTTGGCTTCAACAGTAAATACATCTTTATCTGTTGAATACCAATTGCATTTATAGCATGCAGAATATGTACCATCTGCCGAACCGCTGAAGTCAATGGAATGGGTTACATTCATTTGCTGTCCGTTGGTAATTTCAATCGGCTTCTGGTCTATCGTATTTTTTGTAACATTATTTTTAGATACACAAACAGTTATAACATTTGACCTTACACTTCCGTCTGCGGATACTGCGTAAAGATTAAATGTATCAGCCTCCTCGTGACCTGCTTTCTTGGTGACTGTAATTCTATGTGTATCACCGGCTGTTTCTGTATTATAGTTGCCATTATCCATAACCCAAGTTAAATTCTGGTTGGATGCATTTTCAGGATAAACAGAAGCATTTATAATTGCACCTACGCCGTAATACTGTGTGCCGGCTTTTACACTTACATAGGTACACTCTTCACCGTCTATATCTACCTTTTCCGTCTTTGTCAGACTGCTTGCTATACCTGTTGCACTTCCAACACTTATCTGTATATTTTCAACAGGCACACCATTTACAACATCAAAGGTTCTTGTATATGATGAGATTTCATAGAAATTGCCGTTTGACAGATAGTAACCTGTTTGGGCTTTTACAGCAATTTGGCTGTTACCGCCGCCGATAACTGTATAATGACCCTTATTGTCAAGAGAACCACGTCCGTCGGTTGCAGGATTTTCACTGTCTGCCCATGAATAGGTAATATTTCCGTCCTCGTCCATACCTGTTACCATACCCCAGGTTATGTAAAGATTATCATTTTCAGCAACTCTCTTTGGATATACTGTATAGGAATAATCTGTTTCCTGCCCCATTTCCAAATACTTTTCTCCCACAATTTCTACGTCAGACAGATATCGTCCCGTCTTACCCGAAACGGTTATCGTATAGGAGCGTTCAATATTATTCGCTGCTGAAACAGCATAGATTGTACATTTATTTGTAGACAAGCTACCCAGTGAACCGCCTGCATCACGGCCTGTAACAATACCGGTTTTCTCATCAACGCTGGCAATGGAAGGATCTGATGAACGCCAAGTAATATCACTGGTATCACCAACCTCAGGCTGAACATTTGTAATTTCAAGCTGAATTTCACTGCCTTCTTTTACAGTTGTTGCACCTTCAATGGAGAAATCTGTAATCGGCTGTGCATCCACAACATTAAATGTGATTGTATCATTGTATGCAAATTGAAGAACAAGGTTACCGATAAGCTTTGCAGCCGTAGCTGTCAGCTTAACAGGATCGGTAGCACCGCCGGCTATATCGGCAATGGCGAAGCAGGCATCAAGGATTGCTGCAAGAACATTTCTGTTTATATCAAGTCCTACATATTTTATAAGAATTTCAGCAACCTTATCGGAGTCAATCATTTCTCCGTTAATTTCATAGAACTTATTAATAAATGAAAGAATATTCTGAATGACCTGTTCAGTATCAGGCGATACCATAATGGTAACTGTACCCTTGTTTTTAAAGGTAACAAGACCGCTGTCGTCAACCGTTGCCACTACCTTGCCTTGATCAAAAATAGAGGAGCTCTTTACAGAATAAATGCAGCCATATTTTAATCTTACAGGCGTTGTTATTGCATAAAGCTGTACCGTTGAGCCTACGGCAACCGTCGTATTAATCTGTGATTTATTTGTAATATGTGTACCATTCGGCAGGAAGTTTGCATACCATTCATCATTTCTGGTAACACAAATCTGCACATAGTCATCATCCAGCAGCTTACCCTCAGCATCATAGAGCTGAACATGGATATTGGAGTTAATGTTATCCAAATAATAACGAAGAGAATCTATCAGCTCACCCTTATAGGATTCGATCCACTTAGAGATTGGTGAATCGGAGCCAAAGGCTGCCTCAACGATTGCAATAATTGCATCTGTATCCATTGTGTCAACATTCACATAATCGTTGAATAATGCCTTTTCAAGAACGGTTGCAATTACACTTCCCACAAGCGGAATGGTCTTAACCTCATTATCAATCCAGGAATGGACTACTGCACCCTTTGAGGAGTCGAATGCCTTAACAACACCCTCCTGTGTAACATCCACCAAGGTCGGGGTTTCACTATACCACTTGACATAACCGTTATTCGGCATCTGGGTATCAATAAGCTCATAGGATAAAGCAAGCTCATCACCCTCTGTCATATACTCAATATAGGTAACCTCTTCACCCTTATCATTCATCATGGTTGAAGGAATGATTGTACCGCTGTCCTTATAGAAGAGCTCTATATCATAATATCCCTCTACACCGTCAGCAGCAAATGCCGCAGCAGCAGGCATTATACCTGTAAATACGATTAGCACAGACAGCAAAATACTGACAATTCGCTTTCCTGTCCTTGTTTTTCTCATAGCTTGTTCTCCTTATTACCTTTTGTATACTAATTGTAAACTAAAAATATACTATTAAGTAAATTATAAACTATTTTGTTTGATTATTCAACAAAAGTAACATCGTCAATATGTCCAAATTTTTTGATGCTCAATTGTCTATTATTACTAAAAACCGACGTTTTTCTACAAAAAAATAAACGACAAAAGAAGCGCTCTTTGTCGTTTATTTTAGCAAATTTTTATTTCATTTTTTCTGCACTTCAGAACTCGTTCATAACCGGTTTTAAGCTGCAGAGCATAGATTTTGTGCCGTCATCCTGATTGATAATTTTTCTGTTATCCTCAACCGTAACATACTTTCCGCCGTGGGTTCTGATAGAATAACGAATGGATATATCGTCACTTGACTCCATCTGCTTTTTTATGTTCGCCTCAACATATTTTATCTCACGCTCCAGCATAAAATCAGCAAGCCTGCCGCCGTGATCATCAAACAGCATAGACCTTGAATATCCAAGGAATTTCATAAAATCTTCGCTTACAAGATTCAGTATCAGCGGACTTTCCACACTGGCGGAGAAAATCGGAGTAGGCAGATTTTTGAACAGGGTAGAAAGCTGCTCATACATTTGGTCAGCCTCTTCCTCCGCCTTTTTTACATTGGTGATATCCGTAAACATTGCGTGAAAAATCGGATTTTTAGCTGTATCATAATTCTGAATTGCCGCATTGAATTTGCACCATCTGTATTCATTCTTATGTACAATCGTTCGAAGCTCCATCTCTATAGGCTCATTGGTTGCCATTGCCTTGCCGATAGCCTGAAAAACAATGGTTTTATCCTCCTGGTGAATCAGCTCATCCAGACGGTAATTCTGCTTTTTGTACGAAGATTTTGCTGTGCCGAACAGCTTGCAGGCACCCTCGTTTAAATAAAGCACATCAATGTGCATATCGTTTGTAACCTTAAACAAGCCGACACCGCCGGTTACCATATCTATAAGATGATCCATCTCCTGCGCCTGCTGCTTGAGCTGCTCCTGCTTTTGCTGAGATTTGGACACGTCAGCCAGTGTCAGACGGCAAAGCGTAGAGTTATCCCAATTCTGCCCGGTGCAGTAAATGACAACCTCATCGCCGTCTTTATCTATAAATTCTGCATCAAAATAAACATAAGGTGAATTTTTTCTGCACAATATTTTCATTATCTGCTCGCGGTAAGCAGGCTTGATAAAATCGTGAAGGAACAGCTTACCCTGCTTTATCTTAGACGGGTGGACACCGGTAAATTCACTGAAATGACTATCTGAGTCCACAACCTTTAGATTATCAGCCTTATCCACTACAAGGTTCATAAATTCAACCTCGTATGCTGCGTCATCAATATTTTCTAACATAGTGTCACCCCTTTCCATACATATTCACTGAAAATGAATTATAGCACTTTTTGCCGTACTATCAAATAAATAATCAGTTACTCGCGTTGATATTATATCACAAAAAATTAAAAGATTGAAGAGATTGTATGAATTATTTGTGAAATTTTTATCAAACACAGCGCGAAAATGAATAGGAATTAACGGGACACCTTTTCACAGAAAATCCTGTGTTTATCATACGTTAAAATTATTTAATAAAAATCTTAAAAAGTTTAAAATTTAGTATAGGCATTTCAGACTTTTTGTGCTAGAATAGTAAAAGTATAATTACGAGTATTGTAATTTTCAATATTTATAATATCAAGGAGAATACAAATGGCAAATGTTTTTCGTGTATTTGTAGAGAAGAAAAAGGGTAACGATATCGAAGCAGGTCAGATTTTAGCAGACTTGCAGAGCAATGTCGGAATTACCAATCTTGAAGATTTAAGATTAATCAACCGCTACGATGCACAGGGATTAAGCGAGGAGGAATTTAACGCTGCAGTTAAAACAATCCTTTCTGAGCCGAATCTTGACAATGTGTACAGCGAGCTTGTAATTCCTGATGACTGGAGATATTTTGCAACAGAATATCTGCCGGGTCAGTATGACCAGAGAGCTGACTCTGCAGCACAGTGTATTCAGCTGCTTACTGCAGGCGAGTGTCCTGATGTATTATCAGCTAAGGTAATTGCTGTTAAGGGCGATATTACCGATGAGGAATTTGAAAAAATCAAATCTTATATTATCAACCCTGTTGAATCCCGTATCGCGTCTATGGATATGCCGGAATCACTTGATTTGAAGAGTGACGTTCCAGCAGACATCGTTCGCATCAGCGGATTCATTGCAAAAAGCGATGACGAAATTGCAGCTTACCATGCATCAATGGGCTTTGCAATGAGCGTTGCTGACCTTTGCTGGGTAAGAGATTACTTTAAAAATGATGAAAACAGAGACCCAAGCCTGACTGAGCTGAAAGTTATTGACACCTATTGGTCTGACCATTGCAGACACACCACCTTTGCTACAGAGCTTGATGAAATTAAAATTGATGAAAGCAAATATAACAAGGCTATTGAAGCAGCTTTGAACGAGTATTTTGATATCCGCAAAGAGGTTTACGGCGACAGAGATAAAATTGTCTGCCTGATGGATATGGCATGCATCGGTACAAAGGCACTCAAAAAGCGCGGGCTTCTTACAAATCTTGATGAAAGTGAAGAAATCAACGCCTGCTCAATTGAAGTTCCTGTTGTTATCGACGGCAAAACAGAGCAGTGGCTTGTTCAGTTTAAGAACGAAACCCACAACCATCCAACAGAAATTGAGCCTTTCGGCGGTGCTGCTACCTGTCTTGGCGGTGCAATCCGTGACCCGCTGTCAGGCAGAGCTTATGTATATCAGGCTATGCGTGTTACCGGTTCAGGTGACCCAACAACACCTTTTGAAGAAACACTTGATGCAAAGCTGCCTCAAAGCAAAATCACTACAGGTGCTGCTGCCGGATATTCCAGCTATGGTAACCAAATCGGACTGGCAACCGGTCAGGTAACAGAGCTGTATGATGACGGCTATGTTGCTAAGAGAATGGAAATCGGTGCTGTAATCGGTGCATCCCCTAAGGAAAACGTAATCCGCGAATGTCCGCAGAAGGATGATATTATTGTTCTGCTGGGCGGCAAAACCGGACGTGACGGCTGCGGCGGTGCAACAGGCTCTTCCAAAGCGCACGACAGTTCTTCTATCGAAACCTGCGGTGCTGAGGTACAGAAGGGTAATCCTCCTACCGAGCGTAAAATTCAGCGTCTCTTCCGCAAGGCAGAGGTTGCAAAAATGATTAAGCGCTGCAACGACTTTGGTGCAGGCGGTGTATCCGTTGCTATCGGTGAGCTTGCAGACGGACTGAAAATTGACCTTGACAAGGTTCCTAAAAAATACGATGGTCTTGACGGCACAGAGCTTGCTATCAGTGAATCTCAGGAGCGTATGGCTGTTGTACTTGATAAAAATGATGTTGATAAATTCATTCAGCTTTCTAACGAAGAAAACCTTGAGGCAACCCCTGTTGCTGTTGTAACGGATGAAAACAGACTTGAAATGACCTGGAGAGGTGACAAAATTGTTGATTTGTCACGTGACTTCCTGAATACAAATGGTGTTACCCAGCACGCTAAGGCTGAAATCACAGCTGTTGACGACACACAAAACTACACTAAGCTTGTGCCCGAATGTCTCGCTGATTTAACAAATGCAGAAGCACTTAAAGCAAATTTGTCCAGACTTGAGGTTTGCTCACAAAAGGGATTGGTTGAGCGCTTTGACTCCTCAATCGGTGCATCAACCGTATTAATGCCTTATGCAGGTAAATATCAGCTGACACCTGAGGATGCAATGGTTGCAAAAATTCCTCTCCTTGAGGGTGAGACAGACACAGCAACCGTAATGGCATATGGATTTATACCAAAGCTTTCCCGCTGGTCACCATTCCATTCCGCTGCATTTGCGGTAAGTGAATCCCTTGCTAAGCTGGCTGTTGTCGGCTGTAACCCTGCAGATGCTAAGCTGACATTCCAGGAATATTTTGAGAGACTGCACGATGTACCCGAACGCTGGGGCAAGCCTACCGCTGCTCTGCTTGGTGCATTAAAAGCACAAATGGGCTACAAATGTGCTTCTATCGGCGGAAAGGACTCTATGAGCGGAAGCTTCAACGAGCTTGATGTTCCGCCGACACTGGTATCCTTTGCAGTGGGTATGAGCGAAGCATCCAAAACTGTTTCTGCTCAGTTCAAGCAGTCCGGCTCTGTTGTTAAGCTGCTGCCGCTGCCTGTAGATGAAAATTCAGGACTTCCTGATTTTGACAAGGCTATGGCACTTATGGTTAAGGTTTATGAGGGCGTACGCAGCGGTAAAATTCTTGCTGCCTCTGTTGTAAAAGAGGGCGGTGCTGCTGCTTGTATCTGTAAGATGGCCTTCGGCAACAAGCTCGGCTTCACCTTTGAACAGGGTCTTGATAAGGAAACTTTATTTGCAGCTAAGGAAGCCAGCTTTGTTGTTGAGCTTGCAAATGCTGACGATTATGACGGAATTACACTTGGTACAGTAAACAGTAACGGCATATTCATTATTGACGGTGTTGTTCAGACTGTTGATGAGCTTATTGATGCTTGGACAGGTAAGCTCGAAAAAGTATTTGCAACTGACTCAGGCAAAAAGGCAAGAATGCCTTACGATGTTCCTCTTTATAAAGAACGTTCTATCTTTGTTGCTAAGAATAAGGTTGCTAAGCCAAAGGTATTCATCCCTGCATTCCCGGGAACAAATTGTGAAATAGACACGGCAAGAGCTTTTGAAAAGGCAGGTGCAGAGGCATCTATCCTTGTGGTTAACAACCTGTCATCATCTGCAATCAACGAAACCATTGACAAAATGGTTAAGGAAATTGAATCTTCACAAATTATTATGCTGCCCGGCGGCTTCAGCGGCGGTGACGAGCCTGAGGGTTCAGGTAAGTTCATTGCTACCACATTCAGAAATCCAAAGGTTAAGGAAGCAGTTACACAGCTTCTAAACTGCCGTGACGGACTGATGCTGGGAATATGCAATGGTTTCCAGGCGCTCATAAAGCTGGGATTGGTTCCATATGGTGAAATAAGAGACATTAAGGAAAACGATCCGACTCTTACCTTCAACACAATCGGCAGACATATATCACAAATGGCTTACACCAGAATTTCAAGTGTTAAGTCACCTTGGTTCAGCGGTGTTAACGCAGGTGATGTTTTCGCAGTTCCAATCAGCCACGGCGAGGGCCGCTTTGTTGCTGATGACGATGTTATGAAAAAACTTATTGAGAATGGTCAGGTTGCTACACAATATGTAAATCTTGACGGCACACCTGTTGACGATATGCCATTTAACCCGAACGGCTCTGTATGTGCTGTTGAGGGTATTACCTCACCTGACGGCAGAGTACTCGGCAAGATGGGTCACAGTGAACGAAAGGGCAATGACCTTTATGCAAATGTTCCGTTTGAGAAGGATATGAAGATATTTGAAGGCGGAGTTAATTACTTTAAGTAATTAAGAATGAAGAATGAATAATCAAGGAAGACGACAAAGTCGTTTTGATTATAATTGCGTCGCAGACCATTAATTATTCATTCTTCACTATTCATTATTCACTAAAATAATATGGAGTTAATTAGTATGAAATACGTGGTTGTATTATATGACGGTATGGCTGACTATCCCGTACCTGCCCTTGATGGCAAAACACCTATGATGTGTGCAAAAAAGCCTAATATGGATATGCTGGCATCCAAGGCTGAGGTAGGCTTAATCCGAACTGTTGCTGAGGGCTTAAAGCCGGGCAGTGACGTTGCAAATATGAGTGTTATGGGCTTTGACCCAATGAAATACTACACAGGCAGAAGTCCGCTGGAGGCTGCATCTATCGGCATTGATATGAAGCCTACTGACGTTTCACTGAGAACAAATCTGGTTACTCTTTCCGAGGACGATTTGCCTTATGAGAAAAAAACGATTGAGGATTACTGTGCTGATGATATTTCCACTGAGGAAGCAGAAATTCTTATAAAGTATATTGATGAAAAGCTGGGTACGGATGAATTCAAATTCTATCCGGGTGTATCCTATCGACACTGCTTAATCTGGGACAATGGTACTACCGAGCTTGGCAAAATGACACCGCCTCACGATATTACCGGCAAGGTTATTACAGAGCATCTTTCAACTGCTGACAATGCGCAGAAGCTGATTGCACTTATGAAAAAGAGCTATGATTTGTTAAAGGATCATCCTGTGAACATTGCCAGAAAAGAAGCAGGCAAGAAACCTGCTAACTCCATTTGGCTGTGGGGTGAGGGCAAAAGACCTGCACTGTCTCCCTTTGAAGATATTTATGGAATTAAAGGTGCTGTTGTATCTGCTGTTGACCTCATTAAGGGCATCGGCGGCTGTGCGAAAATGGAGGTCGCTGAGGTTGAGGGTGCAACCGGCTATATTGACACCAACTTTGAGGGCAAGGCAAATGCCGGTATCGAACTGCTTGACCGAAATGATTTGGTTTATATTCATTTCGAAGCACCTGACGAATGCGGTCACAGAAACGAGCCTGAAAATAAGGTTAGAGCCATTGAGCTGATTGACGAGCGTGTTTTGCCTATTCTGTTTAAGGGTCTTGAAAAATTTGATGATTACAAAATTATGATTTTACCTGACCATCCAACACCGATTGTTACACGCACCCACGCAAGTGACCCGGTACCTTATTTGATTTATCACAAAAATAATGAAATTGACGGTGTTGAAACCATCAACGAAGAAACAGCTAAAAACACCGGCAATTACATTGACCACGGTCCAAGCATAATGAAGCATTTTTTAGAGGACTAAATAATAATTTACATTCTAAACAATGACTGCAAATGAAAGGATATAAGCTATGAATATTGGTTCAATTTGTGTACAGGGCGGCTATGAGCCAAAAAATGGTGAGCCGAGAGTTATTCCTATTGTACAAAGCACAACATATAAATATGATTCAAGTGAAGAAATGGGAGATCTTTTTGACTTAAAAAAGTCAGGATACTTCTATTCCCGTCTTCAAAATCCAACCTGCGACTGGGCTGCTAAGAAAATTGCAATGCTCGAGGGCGGTGTGGCAGGCATGCTGACCTCTTCCGGTCAGGCTGCTAACTTTTATGCAGTATTCAACATTGCGCAGGCAGGTGATCATATTGTATCATCCTCTGCGATTTACGGCGGTACCTTCAATTTATTCAATGTAACAATGCGTAAGCTGGGCATTGACTTCACCTTTGTAAGCCCACAGGCGACAGAGGAGGAAATTCAGGCTGCCTTCAAGCCGAATACAAAAGCTGTATTTGGTGAAACCATTTCTAATCCCAGCCTTGATATTCTGGATATTGAACGTTTTGCCAAGGTTGCTCATGCAAACGGTGTTCCGCTCATTATTGATAACACCTTTGCTACACCTATCAATTGCCGTCCCTTTGAATTCGGATGTGACATTGTTACACATTCAACTACAAAATATATGGAGGGTCACGCCTCCACAATCGGTGGTGTGGTCGTTGACAGCGGTAAATTTGATTGGACACAGAACGACAAATTCCCGGGACTGACTACTCCTGACGACAGCTATCACGGCATTACTTATACAGATACCTTCGGCGAGGCTGCTTATATAACAAAGGCTACTGTTCAGCTTATGAGAGACCTTGGTTCAATCCCTGCTCCGCAGAATGCATTTCTGTTAAATGTCGGACTTGAAACCTTGCACCTGCGTATACCGAGACACTGCGAAAATGCAAAAAGGGTTGCAGAGTATCTGAAAACAAATGACAAAATTAACTGGGTAAAATGTGCAATGCTTGAGGATGATGCGCAATATGCACTTGCACAGAAGTATATGCCTAACGGCACCTGCGGTGTTGTTTCCTTCGGCATTAAGGGCGGAAGAGAAGCAGCCACTGTGTTTATGGATTCCTTAAAGTTAGCTGCAATTGTAACGCATGTTGCTGATGCACGTACCTGCTGTCTGCATCCTGCATCTACAACGCATCGTCAGTTAACCGACCAGCAGCTTGCAGAATGCGGCGTAAGTCCTGACTTAGTTCGCTTCAGCGTTGGCATTGAGGATGCTGATGATATCATTGCCGATATTCAGCAGGCACTGGAAAAAATATGAGCCATAATCACTCACACAATCACACCCACGACCATAAACACACAAAGGATGTAACCAATAGACTTGCCAAGGCTATCGGTCACCTGCAAAAGGTAAAGCAAATGGTAGAGGACGGCGAGGACTGCAGCGATGTTTTAATTCAGCTGGCGGCAGTAAAATCTGCCATTAACAATACAGGCAAGGTAATTTTGAAGGATCACCTTGAGCATTGTATTGTTCACGCAATTGAAGAGGGCGACTCAGAGATGCTTGACGAGCTGAACAACGCGATCGACAAATTTATGAAATAATAAAAACACCTGAGATAAAGCTGAGGTGCCATAACGCAGTGTTGCTTAAAATCATCATCTTTTCAGCTATAATTTCGTTAAAAAATACCATCAGGCGTCAGCCTGATGGTATTTTTATGCCTTATTCTATCTAAAAATCTAATAATTTTAAGTGCTTCGCAGTT
>JAMPGU010000014.1 GCA_023663865.1 Clostridium sp. | reverse complement strand
ATAGCTGAAAAGATGATGATTTTAAGCAACACTGCGTTATGACACCTCAGCTTTTGCCCGTCCTGTTTTGATTAGGATAAGTCTGACCACTCACCCTCAATATCATATTGTTTGCCATAAACACTGAAACTGACAATGTCATTGTGCTTTTGCTTAAGCAATTCATATATATCCTCTTCTGTATTTTCATTAAGCTTTATAGAAACTAAATACGTGTTGTCGCTTACCATACTATTTTTTTCAAGTGTAAAAATTGACATATCGCCTAAAGACAATTCTGTTTCAAAGGGTTCAGTATCTCCCATTTGATAGCATTTAAGCATTATATTTTCTAAATCAAAATTGGAATTATTTACAACACATATACAGTAACGCGCATATACGCAGTCTTCATCCTTGTTATCATCAATATCATAATTTTCCTCATCAACACCGTCATCAACAATGCCATAATAGTCTTCGTCAGCAACACCATAATACTGATAGTAGACAGAAACATCATCCGTGCTGAATAAGTAATCGGATATCTTTTTGCTATCAGAAAAACAGTACTCACAATATTCCAGCCCATTTATTACAAACACACAAGATTCAAATGGCAGGTCATAAATATAAAGTTCACAGCCGTTCTTTAAAGAGAATTTAAAAGAATCCCCTTTTGATGCAAAATCACCAACATATTTGCTGTTGGTATTTTTTTCAATATCAGCAATCATTTTTCCCAATTCCTCTTCAGAGGCGGCATTCGCATAGTTCGTTCTGCAGTCTTCAAGATAGGAATACACCACATCAGAAAAATCAATATGATAACTATTCTTCTCGTATAAATCCAATCCCTCATAATAATCATTAAAGGAAATAAAAATCGGCTTATTTTCTACGCTGAAACGTGGATAAACATCAGAACCCTCATCGTAATAGGGTATATATTCGTCTATCGTAAAAAACACATTATCCCAATCAAGCATAATATCATCAGAATATATAATATCATCAGGATACCTGTCAAGAGAGCTATATTCTAAATGATACTCATCAAGTATTTTATATGCATCTTTATCATTGAAAAAGCTTTCACTGCACATATCATAAGCCGTTGCACAAGCTTGGTTGTAATCTGATTTTCGATTCTCTATTTCTGCAGTTAATTTCGACACAGTTAAAACTGCCATCACACTCGCTGCAATACACAAACCTAAAATCACTAAATATGTAAGTGTCTGCAGCCTTGAATCTGTTTTTATATCCTTTTTAGAAAATTTTAATTTAACTGTCTTTACATAAAAGACTATAGCCAATACGCAATTCACAACTGCAGGAAGGAGCAAAACAATGTAAAACAATCTAAATAGATGTATGTACGAAGAATTCGTTTGCAAAATAACGGAATACGTATCCAAACTAAATACAGATTTTATACTTATTAAAGATGATATAATAACAGCCACTGCATAAATAATACTTTTTCTTTTACGTGCAAAAAAGGAATAAAGATTAATAATCAGTAAGGATAACAAGGCACAAGCGACATAAAAATAATCATTGATATATCCTGCACCATTCAAACGAATATTCAAAACAATACACAAAAGAATAATCAGCGTAACAAAAAATAAAATTCCCTTATATATTTTAACATTCCTTTTATTGTGCACCATTGCTATTTGTTCAGAAAGGATTTCGCTGTCACCCATACATCCCACTGCTTTTTCCTCAGCAACATCGGAGGAATATCCGATTTCGTTATAGAACTCTTCATTAATGCTGAGATGGTCCATTAATTCCTGCTCCAGCCTTGCTTTATCCGAAACGTTTGTTAAGCCCTTGGAAACACGTTTAATATATTCATGCTTGTCCATTATGCTAAATTCAAAACCTTGTTAACTGATTTTGAATACTCCTTCCACTCCTTTTTTTTACTATTAAGTTCTTTTCGTCCTTTTTTTGTAATTTGATAATACTTGCGGTTACGATTATCAAAAACCTCCCAATAGCTGACAACCAGTTCATTCTCTTCAAGGGAATGAAGTGTAGGATAAAGTGAACCCTCCTTTAAACAAAATGCACCCTCACTTCGCTTATCAATCTCCTTAACGATTTTATAACCATACATATCATTATGCTCCAGCACAGACAGAATTAATGTAGCTGTACTTCCCTTTATAAGTTCTTTACTAAAATTCATTTTAAGCACCACCATAAATCAATATTTTATATACATCATAATCTTATGTATATATACATCATACACTTAGGTATTCGCTTTGTCAATAAGAAAAAGGAACGAATTAAAAAATTCATTCCTTCTCCTGTTTTCTATTCACATTAAAATTTAATTTTCCTCTTTTTCGGCAGGGTTGGAGGAACGAAGCAGCTTTCTGACTTCGTTATCCGTCAGCTCTCTGGATTTACCTGTCTGGAGCATACCGAGCTTAACAGGGCCGATTGAAATGCGCTTTAAGCGGGCAACCTGCAAATCTACTGCCTCACACATTTTTCTGATTTGTCTGTTTCTGCCTTCACGCAGAATAAATTCAAGAACGACTCTGCCTTCCTCCTCAGTGATAACATTAACATCACAAGGGGCGGTCATTCGTCCGTCTATTTCGATACCTGAACGCAGTTTTTCAAGTATGGAATCATCAACCGAAGGTCTGACTGTAACACGATACACCTTAGCATAATTATGCTTAGGATGGGTCAGAGCATTTGCAAAAGAGCCATCATTGGTTAAAATCAACAGACCCTCGCTGTCCTTATCCAGTCTGCCGACGGGATAAATTCTTGCCTTGCAGTCCACCAAGTCCATAACTGTTTTTCTGCCCAGCTCATCACTTACGGTTGTAACGTATCCGCGAGGCTTATTGAGCATAATATAGTACATTCTGTCAATCTTGTTAATCTTTTTACCACGGACAGTTACCAAATCTTTTTTCGGATTGATTTTGTCACCAATATGAGCCGGATGTCCGTTTACCTTAACCTTGCCCATTTCTATAAGCTCTTCACTTTTTCTTCTTGAAGCTACACCGCATTCCGCCATAAACTTCTGAAGTCTAACATCATTTTTGCCCGCCATAATATTCTACATCCTCGTCTGCCTCTATCGGCAGTCTTTCTATTAATTTATTATTATAATACACAGCTGCGTACCCAATAGTATCACCGGTCTTAATCGGCGCATACAGAAAAGGGTGATAATAAAGCTTTATCTCTGCTTCGGCAAGGCCGCAGAATTCACCGCTGTAGCTGCACTTTACTGCAGGACGATTCCCCCCTACAACATTGACATCAACATCCCCTGTCAGCTTACTATCACTATACATTGCCTGTGCTTCCTTAAACAGCTTTAAATGGTCATTCCAATCATCAGCCGCATTAAGCGTTACACAAATAATACTGTTGCCCTTATATTCCTTTGCCGAAACAAGGCATCTTCCCGACTTGGAGGTATATCCGGTCTTTACGCCAAATATGTCCTCATCCATACCAAGAAGCTTATTATGATTGTACACAGTTATTTTATTTCCGCTGATTGTTATATCCGCCTTCTGCATATCGGTAATGCTGCAAAAGGTTTTATTTTCTATTGCATATGCAGTCAAAAGCGCCATATCGTAGGCAGTAGAGTAATGATTCTTGTCATCAAGTCCTGACGGTGTCACAAAACTGGTACCGGACAGCCCCAGCTCCTTTGCCTTATCATTCATCATTTTTTGAAAGGCATCGAGACTGCCGCCAAGATAATAGGCTACCGTATTAGCAGAATCATTGCCGGAGGTCAGCATCATACCTACAACAAGGTCATAAAGGGTTATGGTATCATTTTCCCGCAAGCCAAGAGACGAGCCCTCAACTGCAATCATCTGTGCATTTACCTTAACAAGATTATCCAGCCGATTGCTTTCAAGGGCAAGAATTGCCGTCATTATTTTTGTTGTGGATGCCATAGATCTGGAAGAATAGGCATCCTTCTCAAATAATATTTTCTTAGTCTCGCCGTCAATTACAACCGCAGAGGCAGCACTGACGTCGGCACCGTAACAGCAAAAAGGTATCATCAGCAGAAAGCATAAAACAATCGAAAATCTCTTTAACAAAATAATCACCCACATAAATATATGCAGGTGATTAAAGTTTATATTATTATTCCGCTGCTGTTTCTTCTTTTTCAGTCTTATCTGACTTCAAAAGCTCAGTTACCTTATCAACAAGCTCAGGAATCATAGCAATTGCACGGTCAGCAGATGAAGTGTAATTGTTAATCTGCATCATTCTGCACTTGCCCTTTTCAATGACAATAAATGCAACAGGAGAAATGGTGATACCACCACCGCCGCCGCCGCCGAAGAGTTCAGCGTTTGACTTTGACGGCAAATCAGTTCCGCCTGATGTAAAGCCATATGAAACCTTAGAAACAGGAATAAGAGTTGTGTCACCTGTTGTTATCGGATCACCGATAATGGTTGAGGTATCAACCATCTGACGCATTTTTTCAAGCGTGTTTTCCATAATCTTATTTACTGGAGTTTCTTTCATTTTTATTTATCCCCTTTTTTATTTTTAATTAAATTCTTTAAGAATACAAAAGCAGCTTTAAATACTACCTTGAGCAGCAATCCAACATTAATACTAGCTATCAGCTGAAATTCAAAATCCGTTCTGGGAGCTATAAAATCAGGCTGGATACAGTCGTCATAATTATCGACCTTCATACTGCTGAGTATCATACCCTTCATTGGATAATAATACTTACAAAGCGTACCATAGGCTTGGGCGATATCAGCTGCATCACCGCCGCCTACCAGTATCATAACATAAAGTGAGTAAATATGTAAACCCCTAATTAACGTTAAAATTGCAGAATTTGCAGTTTCAAGCAAATTTGACACAAAGGACATTATGCCTACAATGCCCTCCTCGTCCCACATTTTTTTGATAGGATTTGACTTTTTAGGCTTTTCATTTTTATTTTGTGCATCGGGAGCAGATTGCTCCTTGTCACTGCCGGCATCCGCAGAGGCATCCTTCGGCTTATTAACCAGCACGGCAGTAGGGCCATCCTCACCCTCAATGATTTTAACCACCTGTGCTTCATCCGGATTATCAAAGGTAATTTCTTTAATAACCTTTTCATCCTTCTGCCTTACTTTCTCCGTTATTTCATCAGCAGTCTGCTTAACTTCCTCAAGGGCTTCACTTTCTGCATCTGTCTCACCCTTTTTACTCTTTTTCTTTTTTGAAGCATTTGCTGCGTCCTCTGCCTTTTTAGCAGGAAAAAGAATAAAGGATAAAATTTCTGACAGGACAATATCCTTTTCAATAAAAAGCACCTTGACCTTTGTCTGCCATCCCTTATCATAAATCAGCGTAACTGTTGCAGAAAGGGAGCATATGACAACTATCAGCACTGACAGTACAGCGACAATTATTAAAAACGTCTTCATTCATCAACCTCCCCTGCATCAGGCTCTGCTGCTTTCAATATATCATCATTCTTATTTTCTTCTTCAAAAAGCGAGGTTTGCGAATCATCCTTTGTCTCAGCCTCCTGAGGCAATTCCGGTAAATCCTCCAAGCTATTAAGGGAAAAGCAGCGTAAAAATCTATCCGTTGTGCCATAAACAAGCGGTCTGCCCGGCAAATCCAGCCTGCCCTTTTCCTCAATCAGCCCCTTTTGAATCAGATTAGATACAGGACCGCTGCAGTCAACACCACGAATCTGTTCAATAAAAGAACGTGTAACCGTTTTGTTATAAGCCACAATTGCCAAAACCTCAAAGGCTGCCTGACTAAGCGGGGTATTCTTTTTGATTTCAAGAAGTCCCCTGACCTCATCACTGTATTCCTCACGGGTGCAAATTTGATACTTACCGTCTACGCGAATCAGTCTCAAACCGCCCTCACGCTCATCATATACAGCTTCCAGATGACCCAGCATTTTTATTACATTTTCAACATCAATATCAAGTACCTCCGCAAGCTTTGCAGGCTCCACCGGGTCACCGGCAGCAAACAGCATAGCCTCAAGAGATGCCAAAACATTATTATTGTTCAATACCATTTACCTCGTTTATAATTTGGACGGAAGGATTTTCCATCTCGCCTTCAATCGAAATTTTCTTTGTTTTTGCAAGCTCCAGCACAGCCAAAAATGTAGCAACCATATCGCTCTTTGTGCTGGCATCCTCAAACAGAGAAAGAAACTTGACCTTTTTACCGCTCCACAACTTTCGCATAACAGAACTGACCTTGGTAGCAACGGCTACAAACTTTTTAGCAACAATCACCTTAAAGCTATCCAGCGGAGGCGGCAGCTTTCTCCTGCCTCTGCCGGCAGCACTGATATAGGCATTCAGCAGTTCCTCACCCTCATGGAAGCGTTCATAATCATAGTTGACATACCCCTCCTGTGCAGGACGAACAAAACGATTAAAGCCGTCAGTCTGATGTGAAAGCTTTTCAGCCATTAGCTTACAGTCACGATATTCAATCAGCTCACCTGTCAGCTCTTTTTTCAGTATTTCTGCCTCCTCATGCTTAGGAAGCAGTGACACTGTTTTAATATAAATCAATCTTGCTGCCATTTCTAAAAATTCACCAGCAACATCAAAATCCTGTTCCTGCAACTGACGAACATAATCAACATACTGATTCACAAGCTCAACAATGGGAATATCGTTAATATTTAATTTATGCTTTGATATGAGATGCAGGAGCAAATCCATAGGCCCCTCAAACACATCAATTTTATAACTTAGCTTTTCCATACTTCACCTAGAACTCTACGCCGAAAATCATTCTTGGAATAAAAGAAATTATATTTAACAAAATGTCAGAAATCACACCGATTATGCCATTAAAAACACCTGTAAACAAAAGCAGCATAAAGCCTATCATAATGTATCTGTCGTACTTCATAATTTTAAAATAAATCTTGTCAGGCAGAATGGAGGAATAAATTTTTGAGCCGTCAAGAGGCGGAATCGGCAGCAAATTAAATGCCGCAAGACTTACATTAATCGTTGCAGAAAAAAGGAAAAACTGTGCTATTGCAGATGTTACCAAACTATCTCCGCCGAATCTGACAACTGCACACACAATAAACGCAGACACAAAGCCCATCAAAAGATTTGCCACAGGACCTGCAAGTGCAGTGAGAGCCATATCACGCCTCGGGTGCTTCAGCTTTGCAGGATTGACAGGCACAGGCTTTGCATAACCGATACCGAAAAGCACAATCATTACCGCACCGATTAAATCAACATGCGCCATGGGATTTATCGTTAATCTTCCCTTATACTTTGCAGTATCATCACCGCACTTATATGCAACATATGCGTGCGCAAGCTCGTGAATCGGTGAACAGCAAAATATAACAAACAATGAGGAAAAAAGAATTACCATAAAGGAAAGATAATCCCCTTCCCGCAGACAGCTTAACATAATAGAAAACTTTGACATATTATTAACTCCTCAGGCAGACAGCCGTAACCATTCGGTCATTGCCGTACAAATCCTTTAACACCTTAATATTTTCAAAATGATTTAAAACAGGTATAATGCTTTCGCCCTGTTCCTCGCCGATTTCAAGAAAAAGTCTGCCCTCGGGCTTCAGCTTCGTATACCAGTTATTATTGATGATTCTGTAAAAATCAAGCCCGTCTGACCCACCGTCAAGCGCCATTACAGGCTCTTTTAACACCTCTGCCTGCAGGTCGGAAATATCGGAGGTTTTGATATAGGGCGGGTTGGAAATGATTACATCTGCATCAGGCAAATCCATATCAGCATGGATATCACCTTGTATCACCTTAACATTACAGATACCGTCAGCATTCTTATTAAGATAAAAAAGTGCCTGTTCACTTTTTTCAACCATATATACCATTGCATCAGGACAAGCCTTGGCAACACTTATGCCTATACATCCACTGCCGGCACAAAGGTCATAAACAACACAATTTCCAATTGATTTAATAGATTTAACAGCAAGCTCCACAAGCTCCTCTGTTTCAGGTCTTGGAATGAGGACACCCTCGCCTACATAGAACTCGCTTTCATAAAAATCCCATTTACCGATAACATACTGCAGCGGCTCATCGGACTTAACACGCCAAAGCATATCAGCCAACTTTTTCATATTAATAAAGGCATTATGGTTTTGCTCATATTCACTGTTTTTGATACCGGCTAAATGGCAAACAATACACAGCGCTTTAAAGTCAGCCTCATCAATATGATTTGCTTCAAGAAACTGAACAGCGTAGCTATAGGCTTGTTTCAAATTCATTTGATTTCATCATCCTCCGGATTGTCTGTAATTACAGCCTTTAATGATGCAATACCCACCTCAATAATATCATCCGTAGGCTCTTTTGTAGTCAGTCTCTGCATCCACAAGCCCGGAGCAGAAAGAATCTTAACCAATAAATTATCGTGTCTTCCGGCATACTTGATAAACTCGTAGCCGATACCCATAACAAGCGGTATAAACAAAAGCTTCAGCAGCATCCAAAGCACACGAATCTGTGCAATTGACGGGAATATTTTTGAAAGCAGGGTGCTTAAAATTATACTTAAAATAAGCATTACAAATATAAAAGAGGTTCCGCAGCGAGGATGAAAACGACAGCTTTTTCTGACATTTTCGACCGTCAGCTCCAAGCCCGCCTCATAGCAGGCAATGGACTTGTGCTCTGCACCATGATACATAAATGTACGCTTAATATCCTTCATTTGACTGACAAGGGCAATATATATTACAAAAATGGCGATTTTCAGCACACCCTCAATGGTACCCTGCCAAGCCGTCAAGGCACCATCTGCCCAGGCATTTAAACGATTAAATGCAAGCACGGGAAGATAAAAGAAAATCAAAAAAGCAAGTGCAAAGCCGATAACCGTAGCAAGACCCATAATAATGCTCATAAACTTATCACCAAGTTTATCGGTCAGCCACTTTTCAAACTTATTCATTTCTACATCTTCCATATCCTCCATACCGGAGGCCTCAGCGGAATACATAAGCATTTTATAGCCCAGCACCATTGACTCAAAAAAGCTGACAACACCGCGAATAATCGGGATGCCGAAAAACTTATTTTTATCTTTAAGATGCTTAACCTCGTGATGCTCAACAAGAATATCGTTATCAGACCTTCTTACAGCTGTAGCAACACCAAGAGGACCCTGCATCATAACGCCTTCAATCAATGCCTGTCCGCCCACAGAGGTTTTATGAACCTTTTTATCACTCATAGATTTAACCCTTCATTTCCATACCTTTATTGATTTCTGCATCATCCTCGTTGACAGGCATACCCTGCAATTCATTTTCACTGGGGGCATTTTCAATCGGCAGATAAATGGTAACAAGGGTACCCTTGCCCTCTTCACTGTCTATTTCCAGCTTGCCTTTATGGAGATTTATAATTTCATTTGTTACCGCAAGGCCGATACCTGAACCACGCACCGAAACATTTGCCTTATAGAATTTTTCCTTAACATGAGGTAAATCCTCTTTACTGATACCGCAGCCCTGATCGGCAATGGCAATGCTGATAAAGCTATTGCCGTCAAGCCTTGTAAACTGCGCCTTGACAAATATTTTGCTGGGAGCTCGGGAATACTTCAATGCATTATCAAGTATATTCATAAATACCTGCTTGAGCCTGTTTGCATCTGCATCGGCAACCGCAGGCACCTCCGGAATACTGTACTTTACCTCTATACCCTCTCTCATAGCTCTTTCTCTGAAGGTAAATACAGTTTCATCCAGCTCAGCAAAAATATCTGTCTTGGCAAGCTTCAGGTTCATCCTGCCGCTTTGGAGTCTTGAAAAGTCCAGCAGCTCTTCCACAAAGCCTTCCAGTCTTCCGGCTTCCTTAACGATAACCTGAAGACCCTTTCTTGTTATTTCGTCAACATTCTCATCCATGCTGAAATTCAGGGTTTCACCCCAGCCCTTGATTGACGTCAGCGGCGTACGCAGCTCATGAGAAATGGTTGAAATAAAATCATTTTTCATTTTATCGGTAGTCGATATTTCCTCAGCCATTGAGTTGATGGAATCACAAAGATTACCGATTTCATCATTATATTTCTTTTCAATCCTGACAGAGTAATCCCCCTGAGAAATCTTTTTCGTAGTCTCATTGATTTCCTGCACAGGAATAATAATAGAACGAATAAAAAATAAATTTGAAAAGATAATTATGGCAAAGACAACGACAAGCCCCAGCAGAATTAAAAATATCAAATGATTTATCTGATTATCAACCTGCTTTAAGGATGCCATAACACGAACAGCACCGGCAATGTCACCCTGGGGATTTTTAATTACACGGCAGATTGCCATTACCTTTTCCCCGCTGTCAAGCCTGCCCACAAACTTGCCAACTTCATTTTCATTCGCGATTGCTTCATTAAAATCAGGCATATCCTGCCTCTCTACAGCAAAACCGCTGGAGGACAAAATAACCTCGCCGTCATTATCAATAATCCAGGTTGTTGTTTTATCCTTATAGCTATAGCTGTCAATAAAATCAGCTGCACTTTGCTCCAAGGTATTGCCTGATTCAAGATTAGAGGAAAAGTAGCTGACAGCCGAGCTGGATGCACCTGAATTTAAAATACTCTCAACATTGGAATAATAGTGAGATTTCATAGCAGAAACAGACGCAATAAAGACAACAATAAAAAATACAGCAATAACACCGATGATGTTGATAAGCCACCTCAGTGTAATTCCTTCAATTTTAGGAATATGGAATTTTTTCATCTCGAGTTTCTTCATTCTGCGCCTGCCAAAAATAATACATAAAAATACATCACAATTGCACAATATAACATTGTCTGCCACATAGATTATCATCATTACAAACAGATTGCAATTGTGAGACGATACTTAGTCGAATTATTGATTATCGGTTATCCATTTATATCCAAGTCCCCAAATCGTAACAAGACGTGTTGGATTTGATGGATTTTCTTCTATCTTCATACGGAGACGGCGGATATTAACATCCACAATCTTTTCGTCACCATAATAATTTGAGCCCCATACCGTTTTCAGAATTTCGGATCTGGAAAGAGCTGCATTCGGATTTTTAAAGAAATACTCAATAATCTGGAATTCAACCTGCGTCAGCTCAATAAGCTCGTTATTCTTTGCAAGAGTACGATTACGCAGATTAAGCTCAAACTCATCAAGAATAATGCTGTCGCCTGTTGTATCATTCTTTCTAAAGCCACGTGTCATTTCAACACGGCGGTATACGGCATCAACTCTCGCCATAAGCTCACTCGGAGAAAAAGGCTTGGTTACATAGTCATCAGCACCAAACAGCAAGCCTGTAACCTTATCCATTTCCTGCGTCTTGGCACTCAGCATAATAATACCTAAATCGGAAGAACGCTTTCTAAGCTCCTTGCAGACAGTCAGTCCGTCAACCTCCGGCATCATTATGTCGAGAATCGCAACGTCAAAGCCGGATTCATTCTGCTTGAATTTTTCTAGGGCTACAGCACCGTTTTCAGCCTGCTCAACCTCATAGCCGCTTCTTGTGAGATTTATAACTATAAATTCTCTGATGGATTCCTCATCCTCGGCAACAAGCACTTTCTTCATAATTTTTCCTCCTCAAATTTAGTAACTTTTAACATTACGTTTTAATTCTTCAATTGTCATTTTTACATCCGATTTATCATTAACCTTTGCCAGATAGACAAATCCGCTGTCACCAAACAGCTCGGTATATCCGTCAAAAAGAGTTTTATCATAATCTGCGCTGATAACGGTTATAATGCTGAATACTTCCTTTTTGCCGTCATCGGATTTAAAAATCAGCTCTCTTTTTTCAGCATCATAGCTTGGCTTCAGCTTATCATACAGCTTGTCGGAAATAACAATATAATACCCATCTTTATCAACAGCATAGGAATATGCCTTGTGATTTAATACGGTATTCTTATAGACCATCCAGTTCTGACAGCTTATGTTTTTATCAAGCTTACTGACCGATCTGTCTATAGGAATTTCAATCTCTTTATCATCATCTATATCGGCACAGTTAATTGTGTTCTTTCTTACCGTATCACTTGTTCTGCCTGTAGAGTAGCTGTAAAACGGAGATATAATGGAATCATAATAGTCTGACCAGTACAGCAGCTCCGTAAGCCTTGTATCACCATCGGAACAAATCGCATCGGCGTACACGCTGACGCCCTCATCGGTTTCACCGCAAATAATATTTGAAAAAGAGATAATAGAGCTGTCCAGCTTTGTTTCACCAATCAGGCTTTGATTGTTATTTTTATAGGAATAAAGCTCCGCCTTAGGTGACTCTGTATTGCTTCCGAAATTAAATACAACAAGCTCGTTGATATCATCACTGTTTAAATCAGCACATATAAAATCACCGGCTGTAACAGAATCATCAATAAGCTGAAGGGAATACGCACTGTCATCCTTTAATTGCTTGTACACACACATATTATAGCTGCTGGACTTGGAAATGGCACGCCAGCATACAATAATTTCTTCTTCTCCATCACCGGTCAAGTCACAAAAATCAACGGAATTCACATCAGAGCCTTCCCCGCTTAAATTATAAACAACCTTCCAGCCGTCCTGCCCTTTATCAACGACAGCCATTTCTACTGTGCCTAAATTATCGTCAGGCTCATAAAAGGCAATTGCTTCATTAGACCCGTCATTATCTAAATCATAAAAAACATAAGAGGTTGTATAATCACCGCTGGAGGCAATCTTAATAGAATAACCGCCGCGGCAAAAATCATCAACTGCCTGCTGAACTGCCGCATCATCACCGGTGGGAGGTATAGGAGAAATCAAATCATCAATGGAGGAAAGATGAAAACCGCTGCAGCCTGTAAGAAGCAGGCAAAGACACAGCACTATTAAAAGAATTTTAATCTTTTTCATAATCCTCCCCTTTGACATTTCTGATTAAACATTTGTTACAATTACACCGGCTAATCGGCGTATATATGACATTATAGCAGATAATTAATACAAAATAAATACAAATTTTAAAATTATTACAAATTAATATACAAAAGCCACCTGAAAAAGCTGAGATACCGTAACGAAGTGTTGGTTTCTCAACTTTAAATCAGGTGGCTTTGTGCGGTATATGATTTACTCATACTCCCATGGGAAATCTTGCTCATATATTAGCTTATCATTTTTATAAAACACAGCCGTTCTGCTGTCAATCGAAATATGAACATCTATTCGTCCATCCATAATAAAGTGATAAATATATGTTCCGCTGCCGATATCACCGGTAAAAGTACTGTTAGTTGCTCCTGTGAATGCTTCAAGATCACTATCTTCAATTCCGTAATAGCAGAATATAAGCTCTTCCAAAACATCTACAGCATAGTGTACAAGCTCGTCATCATCCATAGCCGGAATGTTACATATCTCAATAGAATATCCATCTGTTTTTGCAGCATCCGTTTCACGATGCAGACAGCCTGTAAGCTTCTTTGTTTCATTGGCAGGATACCACTGCACATTATCGAAGCAAGGGGTTGAATAATCCCGAAAATCATTTGAATCACTATCACCGTCACAGCAAACGGGAATGGCTGCAATATACTTCTTTGTGGCAGCATAGCGGGCACTGTGGGTATAGAAGCGGTACGTCACTGCATCATTATATTTCTTTTCTGTATCAATACAGTTAGCTGAAAACAGCTTGGAATCTTCGGCATCTGTGCCAACTGTGTTAAAGCTATAATACCCGTACAGCAATGCTGGCACAGCCTCGGAATTGTAATAGTAATTTTCAATGTCACAGATTTCATCACTTTCAATAATGCACACACCGTCAAAGTAAGAATGACTTGTGCCGTCAATATGATCACCATAGCCATCTGACAGCTTAAAGGCGAACAGCAGAGCCATAATAACTGTAAAGAAAATCAGTACTGCCACAATGGACCTTTTAAAAATTTTTTCTCTCTTAATATCCTTTTTGGAATATTTTAAGGCATTAAATTTGGCAATATTCGCAAAAGTGAATATGTAGGAAATCACCCACAAGAAATAAAATACAAATGAAAATCCAAGCAGAATATTACTGTTAACGCTGTTGCCTAATTGAGAAATGATGATAAAATCATCAATATTGCCGCTAAGCACAAAATACACACCGTAAAGCAAAATAGAATGAAAGCCCGAAAGGACTGCCTTGCCTGCAAAGAATATTGCCGTAAAAAGCAGTGATATTACAGCAGCTGCCTCACTTTTCATTCGATTGGCTGCCAACAAGCTAATGACGCTTAACAGCAGAAAGCTGAACTCGATACCCATAGTAAACAAATTCACTTCACTGCCCCATGCAAAAATTGTGAGATACAGCAGCAGTGTCCATCCAACATAAGCAAAGAACAAAAGCCAGCAGACATCCTTTGTTGCTTTTTTAGAGTGAATTTTTGTAAGCCTTGCACCTACAAGCTCGGCATCACCCATTCTTTCGACTGCCTTTTCCTCTGCCTGTTCGGCAATATAACCCATCTCGGCATATCTGTCTATCCAGTCCTCAAGATGTGCATTAAGCTCATCCTTAATCATAGATTTATTTCTCCCCTTAAATGCAGACATTACAGAATTAATATAGTCATCCTTTTTCATACAGACACCTCAGGCAAAATTCAGCACTTTTACAACATTATTACTGTAGGAAACAAATTCCTTTTTCTTTTCCTCAAACTGCTTCAGTCCCTTTTCGGTGAGATGATAATATTTACGGCGCCTGCCGTCTACCTCCTCCCAGTAGGACGCAAGAAACTTGTCTTTTTCCAGTGCGTGCAAAATCGGATAAAGTGTGCCCTCACTCATTTCAAATACATTCTCTGAGCGTATTTCCAGCTCCCTGATAATCTTGTAGCCGTACAAATCATTGTCCTTCAAAACACTCATTACCAAAATGGATGTGCTGCCCTTAAGCAATTCTTTACTGTATTTCATAGCAATCTCCTTATACCTTGTTATTCAATGTATATACATTGTAACACAAGGTATGATTTTTGTCAACAAAAAATCCCGAGCAAATTGTTCGGGATTTTAAGTAAAGTATGAAAACTTTTATACACTATGATTAATATTTATTATGTACCTTTTCAGCAAAACAAAGAAAATCCTTGATATGAATTTCTGTTCCGTCATCAAGAACCGCCTTACCGGTCATTCTGCCGAATACCTGATGCTGATCGGTTACAATAACCGCAGCACTGGTATAATCATTTCTGTCGATAATCGGCTCAAAGTCCATTTCAAATCTGCCGTCTGATGAAACAAAGGTCCATGGGTCTGTGAAATTATCACTGATATTAAAGATAACATCGTCAATCTTATATGCAACGCCGTCATAGAATATTACATTTTCACTGGCTGCCGATGTATCTCCAAAGCCATATCCGATATTAAAGCCGAAGCGATGACCGTCTACCATACCTGAACCAGAGCCCCAGTACCACACATTGTCATATGTCCAGACACCCCTGCCCCAGTCTAGTCCGCCAAAATCGGTTGACGGGTCAAAATCATACACCTTATCGCCATACTTAACCTTACCGGAAGCCGCCATGCAGTTGATTTTTTGATTATAATAAAAGGCTTTTTTATCCTCTGCCCACGGGGTAGCGATAACCATAGTATCCTCATCAGGATTAAATGCAAGAGCAATATTTACCTTTAAGCCCTTGCCGTTGTCAAATTCCGGGAAATCACATCTGATAATACGCTTGCCGTTTTCTACATTAAAGTCTATCGCCAGCTTCTTATTCTTTACGGAAACATTGCCGGTAACAGAGCTTTCAGGCATATTAAGCTTACCCATAGGGAAAGCACCCATTGTTCCCTGCGTATGTTCACAGGGAATGTTGAAATCAAGAAATGACACACTCTCAAGCTCCAGATAGCCAAGGTCTGACACTGTAAAGCAAACAGCAATATTATGCTTGTTTGATATAACAGAATAGTAATCCCATTCTTTTATACGACTTTTTCTTTTCTTAATTTTTGTTTTGTCATAAACCTGTACAAGCTGGGTGCTCCAGCCGGGTTCACGCAAAGAGCCGTCCGCAGTCAATAGCGGTTGTGATGCTGTCACCTGATGATTTCTCATAATGATTCTCCTTAAAATTTTATAGTTCCATTGTAGCATATAACCAACGAAATGAAAAGAAGAAGAATTTCAATTTTAACATTATAGACTTGAAATAGGATATATGTTGCGTATGTCAATAAATGATTTACATTATTGATAAATAAATCAAGCCAACGTACGTTTGTACATTGGCTTTAAATAAAATACGGTTACAGATTTAAATACTTTTTCAGATACTGACCTGTATAGGATTTCCTGCATTTTGCAATCTGTTCAGGTGTACCTGCGGCAACGACGCGTCCTCCGCCCTTTCCGCCCTCAGGGCCAAGGTCAATAATGTAGTCCGCTGTTTTAATGATATCAAGGTTATGCTCGATAACCAGCACAGTATTACCGCTGTCAACCAGCATATTCAGCACATTTACAAGCCTGTGAACATCGGCAGTGTGAAGTCCTGTAGTCGGCTCATCCAATATATATATGGTTTTGCCTGTACTGCGTTTGGAAAGCTCTGTAGCAAGTTTAACACGCTGTGCCTCACCGCCTGACAAGGTAGTTGCACTCTGACCGATTTTAATATAGCCGAGACCCACGTCGGAAAGGGTTTTAAGTTTATTATAAATTTTTGGCTGCTGTGCAAAAAACTCCACACCTTCATCCACAGTCATTTCCAAAACATCAAATATGGATTTGCCTTTAAACTTAACTTCCAGCGTTTCTCTGTTATATCTCCTGCCGCCGCAAACCTCACAAGGAACATAAACATCTGCAAGAAAATGCATTTCTATTTTTACAATACCGTCACCCTGGCAGGCTTCACAGCGTCCGCCCTTAACATTAAAGGAAAAACGATTTGCCTTATATCCGTGCTGCTTTGCATCAGCCGTCTGTGCAAACAGCTCACGAATGTCATTGAACACGCCGGTATAGGTAGCCGGGTTTGAACGCGGTGTTCTGCCGATCGGAGACTGGTCAATATTGATAACCTTGTCAAGATTATCAACGCCGGTAATTTTTTCATAATGGAGTGCCTTTTTCTTTGCACCGTTTAAAACATTAGAAAGATGCGTATTTAAAATTTCATTTACAAGGCTTGATTTTCCTGAGCCGGACACACCGGTAACTGCCACAAACTTTCCAAGAGGAATTTCCACATCAATCTTTCTGAGATTGTTGGCAACAGCACCATAGACTGTCAGCTTTTTACCATTGCCGTCACGTCTCTTTTCAGGAATGGGAATAGCCCTTTTACCGCTGAGATACTGACCTGTAATGGATTTTTCACAGTTGATAATATCATCAACACTTCCTGCCGCAATCAGCTCTCCGCCATGAACGCCTGCACCCGGACCGATATCCACAACATAATCAGCCGCACGCATGGTATCCTCGTCATGCTCAACAACAATCAGCGTATTACCTAAATCTCTCAGGTGCTTCAGCGTTCCCAAAAGTTTATCATTATCCCTTTGGTGCAGACCGATAGACGGCTCATCCAAAATATATAACACACCCATCAAGGATGATCCAATTTGCGTTGCCAAACGAATTCTCTGTGCTTCACCGCCTGACAGGGTTGCTGCCTCACGGGAAAGTGACAAATAGTCGAGACCTACAGAATTTAAAAATTCAAGACGTTCTCTGATTTCATTTATCACAAGCGTACCAATCATTTTTTCACGCTCTGTCAATTGAAGATTCTTAATGAACTCCAATTCCTCGCAAATCGGAAGTGAACAGAACTGATGAATATTCAGACCGCCTACAGTGACACTCATAATCTCAGGGGTTAATCGAGAGCCTTTACAGTCAGGACAAACGCAGGTGGTCATAACCGCCTCAATATCACTGCGTGCCCAGTCAGAGGTTGTTTCCTCATATCTTCGGTTAAGATTAGACACAACGCCCTCAAAATCCGTTTTATAATTGCCTGTACCATAAGAGGTAACACGCTTCATATTTATCTTTTTGCCATTGGTGCCATAAAGGATAGCGTTTAATCCCTCATCGCTGATCATATCAATCGGCACATCAAGAGAAAAGCCGTATTCCTTAGCCAGACCCTCATAATACATTTTGGCAATGGAACCATCATTTATGTTCCAGCCTGACGCCTTGATTGCGCCCTGATTAATAGACAGCTTTTTATTGGGAATAATCAAGTCAACATCAATTTCTTTATAAGAGCCCAAACCGCCGCACTTTTTACAAGCACCAAAGGGATTGTTGAAGGAGAACATACGAGGACTCATTTCTTCAATAACTGCACCATGCTCAGGGCAGGCATAGTTCAGGGAAAACAGCTCCTCCCTGTCTCCCACAATATCTATAAGAACAATGCCGTCAGAAAGGTGGGTTGCCGTCTCAATAGAATCTGTTAAGCGTGATTTTATAGTCTCACTAATAACCAGTCTGTCAACAATAATTTCAATCGTATGCTTTTTGTTTTTATCGAGCTTAATATCCTCGCTTAAATCATATACTGCACCATCAATTCTTGCTCTGACAAAGCCTGATTTACGTACATTATCCAGTTCCTTAACATACTCGCCCTTGCGACCTCTGACAATCGGTGCCATTACTTGTATTTTCGTTTTTTCTTCGAGTTTAAGAACCGCATCAACAATCTGGTCGACAGTCTGCTGAGAAATTTCTCTTCCGCATTTTGTGCAGTGCGGAATACCGATACGTGCATACAGCAGTCTCAGATAATCATAAATCTCCGTAACAGTACCAACCGTTGAACGCGGATTGCGTGACGTCGTCTTTTGATCGATGGAAATAGCAGGAGAAAGTCCGTCGATGTAATCAACATCCGGTTTTTCCATCTGCCCTAAAAACTGCCTTGCATAAGAAGAAAGAGATTCAACATAGCGTCTCTGACCCTCTGCATAAATTGTATCAAAGGCAAGACTTGATTTGCCTGAGCCTGAAAGACCGGTAAATACAACCAGCTTGTCTCTTGGAATGGTTATATCAATATTTTTAAGGTTATGCTCACGAGCGCCTTTAATTACAATATTCTTATTCACTCTTTTTACCTATCCTTTGATTATATTCATTAAGCCCTGCTATACCCTCCTTGGTAACAGGCTTAATCCATTTTTTAGAAAAATAAAATTTAAGACAGAAGATATTTTTTGGTATATCCTCAAATATGTACATAATTGCATAAGCCGCAATGAAAGGTACTTTAAATACATATACCGCAATAAGGGTTGCCGGAACAGAAAGAAGCCACAGGCACATAAGCTCAAACTTAGCACCTGTTACCGTATCTCCGCCCGAGCGGAATATAGCTACAATCTGCAGGTACGGGAAAATCCGAAACGTAAAAGCAACCGCATATACAATCATAAGTGTTACGGCGGTATTCACTGTAAGCTCGCTTATATTATTGCCCATATTAAAGATACTTACAAGCTGATGTCTGAACAAAATGATACAGCTTGAAACAATAACGGAAAGCACCGGTACAATTACAGAAAAACGCTTTGAATCCACCACGGCACGCTGTATTTTTCCCTGACCTACAGATTTGCCTATCATAACAGATGCCGCACTGCATACACCGATAAAAATTACAAAAGCAACATTTTCAAAGCTTCTGACAATTGTAAGTGCTGAGAAATACTCATATCCCATATTGCCGAAAATTATATTATAAACAAATGTACCGAGTCCCCACATACCCTCATTTAAAACAACCGGGGCTGCCTTGCGGGCATAAGAGCTTATCTCCTGTTTTGAAAATTTAAAATACTCCCTTGAAGCAGTTACAAGGATATTCTTCTGTGCAAGAGAAATAACAACAATAAGCACTACACCCAGCCAAGCCGATATGGTGGTTGCCAGTGCCGCACCCTCAATACCCATTTGCGCAAAGCCGAACTTTCCGAATATCATTGCATAGTCAAGGAATATGTTAAGCACAGTCGTAAAGGCTGATACATACATTGGTAGCTTTACATTTTCCACAGCTCGCAGAACAGCCGCCAAAATATTTGTCAGTGCAATCGGTATATAGGAAAAGGAAACAATTCTGATATATTCAACACCTGTGGCAATAACAGACTTATCGGAATTGAACATTCTTATAACCAGCTGAGGCGCGGCGAGGCTGAACACAGTAAACACCAACGCTACAAAAAGAGCAAAAGCAATGGATATACCTGCAATATGCCTGATTTTTATTTTGTCCTTAATGCCCCAAAACTGAGAAATAAACACCGTAGAAGCCGAACAAAAGCCGACTAATATCATATTCATAAGCCAAGCCCATTGTCCGCACATACCGACAGAGGACAATGCCACTGTTCCGAGACTGCTGACAAGCAGAGTATCAGCCAGTGAAAAGGAGCTAGTCAGCAAATTCTGCAGTGCGACAGGCACGGTTAGCTTAATTGTAGTTTTCCAAAATCCTTTATCGTTAAATAACCTTGTCATATTTTCCTCTATTTTTCCAGTTTCGCAATTTCATCACGCAGGAAAGCAGCATGCTCAAATTCAAGCAGTCTTGCCGCCTCTTTCATTTCCTTGGTAAGCTGCTTTATCATAAGCATTCGCTCCTGCTTTGTCAAATGCTTCTTTCTGTCATCCAGCTTTTCTTTAGATGTTATTTCAATAATTTGACGAACATCCTTCTTTATGGTTTTCGGAACAATGCCGTGCTCGTCATTATATTTTTCCTGCAATGCACGACGACGCACTGTTTCGGTAATCGCACGCTCCATAGACGGCGTAACACTGTCTGCATACATAATTACCTCACCGTTTTCGTTACGGGCAGCTCGTCCTATAGTCTGAACAAGAGAGGTTTCCGAACGCAGAAAGCCCTCCTTGTCAGCATCAAGTATGGCAACAAGAGACACCTCCGGTATATCAAGTCCCTCACGCAGCAGGTTGATACCAACCAAAACATCGAACTCACCCAGTCTCAAATCACGGATAATTTCCATACGCTCAATGGTATCAATATCGTGATGCATATATCGCACCTTAACACCAAAATCCTCAAGATACTTTGTTAAGTCCTCAGCCATAGCCTTCGTCAGTGTGGTAACCAAAACACGCTCCTGACGGTCGGCACGAATATTGATTTCACTAAGCAAATCGTCCATTTGATCCTCAGTAGGCTTTACAGTAATAATCGGATCAAGCAAACCGGTAGGTCTTATAAGCTGCTCCACAATCTGTGTACTATGCTCACGCTCAAACACACTGGGAGTGGCAGAGGTAAATATTACCTGATTAACTTTATCATAAAACTCGTCAAACTGAAGAGGTCTGTTATCAAGTGCACTTGGCAGTCTGAAGCCATATTCTACAAGACTTTCTTTTCTTGCTCGGTCACCGGCATACATACCTCTTACCTGCGGAAGCATAACGTGGCTCTCATCACAGAAAAGCAGAAAATCGTCAGGCATATAGTCAATTAATGTAAAGGGTGCTTCCCCGCTTTTTCTTCCGCTCATAACAGCAGAATAATTTTCAATACCTTTACAGAAGCCTGTTTCCCGCAGCATTTCTATATCATTCATAGTACGCTCTTTAATTCTCTGTGCCTCCAGCAGCTTTCCCTGCTCTTCAAATTCAGCAACACGCTCCACCATTTCATTATATATTTTCTCTATAGCTATATTCATTTTTTCAGCGCCGACAACATAGTGAGATGCCGGATAAATGCAAACGTGGGAAAGTATACCCTCAACCTTAGCAGTCAAAGGATTGATTTCACAAATTCTGTCAATTTCATCTCCAAAAAACTCAATTCTTATAGCATTACCGGATGAACCGGCAGGAAACACCTCTAAGGTATCCCCGCGCACTCTGAATTTATTACGAACAAAATTAATGTCATTTCGCTCATACTGAATGGACACCAGCTTTTCAATCAAAGCATCTCTGCCATAGTCCATACCTGTACGCAGAGAAATAACCATACTCTGATAGTCAATAGGGTCACCAATGGAATATATGCAGGAAACAGAGGCAACAATGATTACGTCACGCCGTTCAAAAAGGGACGCCGTTGCAGAATGACGCAGCTTATCAATCTCATCATTAATGGAGCTGTCCTTTTCAATATAAGTATCCGTTGTAGGAACATATGCCTCAGGCTGATAGTAATCGTAATAGGACACAAAATACTCCACTGCATTGTCCGGAAAAAACTCCCTGAACTCACTGCAAAGCTGCGCAGCAAGGGTTTTATTATGTGCCAAAACGAGCGTAGGTCTATTCACCTTTTCAATAATATTTGCCATTGTAAAGGTTTTGCCGGAGCCTGTAACACCCATAAGAGTCTGCTCCTTGTCGCCGCGAAGCACACCATCGACTAAGGATTTAATGGCGTTTGGCTGATCTCCGGTTGGTTTAAATTTACTTACCAGCTTAAACTTGTCCATAGGTACCCCCATACCCTGATTTATCATTTTTTCATATCCGTACTATTATATGACAATAAGAACAATATTTCAATAGGTTTTAAAATCTTTTTCGAACTTTTGTTCTTGATAAAACAAAATCCATAAAGAATGTGAATATTAAAATCACCTAAGGAATAAAATTCCTTAGGTGATGAAAATGTTTACAGCAATACTATCTGCAATAAGTGCCCATCTCATTTATTTTATTCTTCATATCCAAAACACCTCCAGCTTCCCCAAGCCGTTAACACCGAAAGAGGAACAGGAAATGCTTGAGAGAATGGAAAATGGAGACAAGAATGCACGAGCAGTGCTTATTGAGCGAAATCTGAGACTGGTTAGTCATATCGTGAAAAAGTACTATTCCAAAACCAATGACACAGACGATTTAATCAGTATTGGTACCATTGGTCTGATTAAAGCTATTGATTCCTTTAAATCAGATAAAAAGGTCCGCCTTGCTACCTATGCATCACGCTGTATCGAGAATGAAGTGTTGATGCATTTCCGTTCCATAAAGAAGCAGGCAAATGATATTTATTTGAATGACACGTTGGAGGTTGACAAGGACGGAAATCCCCTGACGATTGAGGATACAATCAGCAGTGACATTGACCTTGCTGACGACTTGGAAACAAAAATTCAATGGGAGAAGATTGCAAAAATCATTGAAAATCTGGAGGATGAAAGAGAAAAAGAAATTGTTATTTTAAGATATGGATTGAACAACAAAAAACCTCTGACACAACGAGAGGTTGCACAGAGGTTAAATATCAGCAGAAGCTATGTTTCAAGGATTGAAAAAAAGGTGCTTAATGACATAAAAAAGCGAGTTGACTAATCAATATGACTCAACTTATCTTTCAGCTCTTTATTCTCAAGAGAAAGCTTTTTGTTTTCCTCTTCAAGAGTTTCAAGCATAGCAATATTTTGTTTCAGCTCGCGATTCACAGACTTCAACTGAAAATCAAGATTTGAGTTGATAATCTCCAATCTTTGGCACTCAAAGTTTACATCCTCCAAGGCTGCCATTAATCTAGAAATTTCGTCTGTTAGCTTTTGAATATCTGTTTTCTTAATCATTAATACCTCTACAAATAAAAACTGCAAAAAGGGTTGTTAATAACAACCCTTTTCATTCTTTAAGCGTCAATGTCAACGTCCTTTTCAAAGTAACGTGAACCGAACCAATTAACCTTGCGAGTATAATCCTCTTCAAGCTTATTTACAGCGGAATTGCTATCCTCTGAAATGAGAGCCTGCTCTGCGTTATAATCACAAACCTTCTGGTCGTTAGCACCAACAAAATACATAATATGGTAACCATAGTCACTCATAACGATAGCAGTGTCACCGCTCTTTCTGCCGGGCTCAAACAACCAAGCAGAGAAGCTGTTAACCATCTGACCGGGAATGATATTCTCATAAAGGCCGCCGTCACTTGCTGAGCCGTCTGCTGAATTATCCTTAGCAAGCTCTGCAAAGCTATCCTCTGTAGCCTTACCATTCTTCCAGGATTCCAAAATATCCTCAGCCTTACTGCGTGCAGCAGCCCACTGCTTATCAGTAGCTTCTGTTGCAGATGCATCACTGTCATCATCAACAGGGCTGATTAGAATATGACGAACATTAACAGTTTTAAGATCCTGAAGAGATACAGGATTTATGATATATACAACGGAAGTGCTGTACTGATAAATATCTCCGGACTTTCTGTCAGTGCTGAAAATCCAGTCAAGACCAGGATATACAGCCTCTTCATCATCAGAATGCTCTGCACCCTCCTCATGATCATGAGCGGTTGCAATTGCATACTGCTTATTGGTTAAGCCGGATCTTGTTGCACCATACTCGGTTGTATAACCAGCCTCAGCATAGGACTTCTTAGCAAAATCATCTGTTGAATACTTTGATGCTAAATCTGCAAAATTAGAGCCATCCGCTTTAAGCTCTGATGAAAATGCCTTTGCGTCATCCTCGTTTGCACAGTCAAAAACCTTAACGTCTACTGCTTCAAAATCAGACTTATGCTCATCAAGATACTTCTTGATGTCATCAGCTGTGTATTCCTTGTCGCTTGTATCTTCTGTAATCTGCTCCTGATAATTCTGAGCAATGTACTGACGGATAGTTTCTGTTCTGAATACGTTCTCGGTAACACCCTTACCCATTGCTCTTACAAGATAACCGCTGAGTGTGTAACCATAGCCTTCAGCTGTTTCTCTGTAAGAAGTAATTGTGCTGTCAAGCTCGCTCTGCTGCTCGTCAGTGATTTCAGGCTCTTCACCGCCATTTGCCTCAACAGCAGCAAGATAGAAGGTATAAGTCTGCTCAATAGAATCAAGCACAAGCTCTTCCATATGCTCAGCCCAAGTCATAGTTTTATTTGTGGTTGTATCTGTATATGTCTGCTTTGACAGCTTCTCATCAAAATCAACATCTAAGCCGACATCCTTTGGATCAAGACCATACTGCTCATAGGTTGACTTCTGTGACTGAAGGCTGTTATAGGTTGTTGCATAATAGAAATTATAAGTAGCAACCTTTACCTTTGCCTTGTTCTCACCATTGGTGATTGTAACACCGGTCAGAGTCTGTGCCGGTGTGCTGAGAGATGCAATAAAGCCCTTTCTTACTGTACCGGTTGCAACGTATACTGCAAGTAATGCAATAACGATAACAATGCAGACAACGGATCTGATAATCTTTGCTGTTTTAGGTGCAATGCTGATACTTGGCACAGCTGCGCCGCTTGATTTTTTTGCTGATTTTGATTTACCTGAACTCAGCTTGCCGCCGGTAAGCAAATCATCTTCCATAGGTTTCTTTGCCATATTTATTCTTCCTTACTATTTACTTGATTGGAGAGAAATGATTATTCTCCTCCATAAATATCATACAAGGTGTATTTTACACTATTATGACGAATATTACAAGTATTATTTTGAATTTATCACTGTGCTGACTCAACAGATGCATCTGCAGAGGTATTTTCAGATGCGGCATTAGCGGCTTCAGCTGCCTCAGCCTTACTCTCATAATATGCAGCTATTGCGGAATCCACATTGCTTTGTTTAATCTTGCAATCAGAGTCGGTAACAATTTTTTCTATGTTATCATTAATAATCTGTGAAACAATCTCTGACTGATAAATCGGAGATTTGCTGATAAAGAACATAATGTGATAGCCGTAATCACTCTTTACAATATCGGTATCACCGTATTTACGGGAATCATCCATTGCCCAGTTTTCAAACTCAGGAACCATCTGACCTGCTGTAATGCTTGAATACAATCCGCCGAAAGCACCACTTGAACCAGCAGAGGTTGAAGCCGTGTCTGCGCTGTTTTTCTCAGCAAGCTGTGCAAATAAGAATTCGGTCTTATCTCCATTATTGTATTCATCAAGAACTGCCTGTGCAGCTTTTTCTGCCTCAGCCCACTGCTCATCAGTAAAGTTTTGGGTTGCTTCTGTTTCGGAAGAATCAGCCTCATCCTCTGATTCTGGAGAAATAAGAATGTGTCTTACACTATATGCCTCTTCATCATCAAGAACAGCCTTTTCTGTTTTTAATATGATGTAAGCATAGCCTGTATCCTTATCAATATAATAATTCTTTTCACCGACAGCTGTATCATCACTAAAGAGCCATTTGTTTATTTCTTCACCGAAAGGTGTGTCCGTGCCGCTGATTGTTCCGTCTATGCTTTGCTCATAGGTTGCGATTGCATCCTTTTTTGCCTGCTTCTCGGTAAGCGTATCGTCGCTTTCCATTGCAGAATGAATATCCTGTGTAATATAATCTGCATAAACCTCAGGAACAAGATCAACAATAGAGTCTCTGTCTGTAATCTTGTCTAAATAGGATTTAACCTGCTCCTCTGATTTCTTCGCAGTTTCATCTGATGTTGAATCATACTCTAAAGCAAGATAGCTGAAGTTAATTGTATAATAATCTGTTGAATGCTCTTTAAAATAGGAATCAATTTCTTCCTGTGAAACCTTTGATTCGGCAGTCAGCTTACCTTGATAATTTGCAGTGATATAGTACTGCTCAAGCATAAGACGCAGGGTATCCTCACTGCAGTATTTGCCGAAATTCTGCTCAATAAAGTCATTTAATGAGAGCTCGTTTGTTGAAGCATTCTCCTTTAATGAATCCATTTGTTCCTCAATGGTTTCCTTTTGAGAATCTGTAAGCTCAACACCGGCCTTAATGGCAGCTGAATAAAGAGCCGCTACACGCTTAATCTCCTCCATCGTTTCATTCTGGAAGAATTCGCTCCAGGTAACCTTATTGCCGTCATCATCAGTTGTATACTGTGTATCATAGCTCTCCGTTGTATTTAAATCAAAATAACCATATGCAGCATAGGTTTCATAATAATTCACCATACTGGAATAGTAATAGTTGAACATACCGATGCTAACCTTTGTACCATCCACAGTTGCAACAACGGAAGCAGGGTTCATAAGCTTGCCCTCTTTACCATTCGGTACAGTAAAGTATCTGACACCAAATACAACAAGAACAGCAACAACGACCACTGCTGCAATGCTTCCCATAACAATGCCCAGCTTCTTTTTGCTGATAACAATTTTAGACTTGTCAGTGCTGTTATTCTTTTCGGTATTATCTGCTGCAGCCGGTGCAGGCTCAACCTTTAATTCCTCAGCATCAATTGCAAAGTCCTTGCCCTCTAATGTATCATTGGAAATTGTAGGTGCTTCGGCATCAAACTGCCAATTGTCATTTTCCTCATACGCAGGCTCGGCAGAAGCATCTGGGCTCTGTGCATTTTTCTCCGCACTATCTTCTGCTTTTTTTTCATCAGCTTCAACTGCATGATCATCAGTATTTAAAAGCTGTTCATCCTCAGCAGAATTATTTTGGAGTTCCTTTTCTTCAAAATCTTTATCTTCCATAAAAACGCTCCCAATCAAATTAATGCAATTATTATACAATATTAACAAAATCTTTTCAACAGATTATTTTATTGAAGTGTAAAAAAACAATAAATAATTGTTTAAATAAGTGTAAATTATGTTAATACTTGCAAAATCGGATTAAATATAGTATGATTAAAAAAATCAAAAAATTAATATTACGAGGTTTGATATGAGCGAAAAATTAAAATCGCTAAAGGCGCTCTATCGGGAAAATCCCGGATGGTGCTGGCTTATAGCAATTATATTTTTCTTCCCTATACTTCCTGAGTATGTCAGCCCGTTTTTGCTGTTTATCGGCTTTATTGTATTTAAGCTGCAATGGAGCAGAGAGGGCAAAAAGGCTAAGGTCGGCACACTCGGAAAATTAATTATGGGCTTTATGGCACTTGCCCTTGTTAGCACAATTTGGTCCGACACCCGATTTTCAACTTTAGCAACTGCCGGACTTTGGTGGGGAATGTTTCTGATTGAGGTTATGATTTATAACCTTGCGGTGAGCAGAAAGAAAATTGACAGAATACTGTCAACAATGGTACTTGCCGGCGGAATTAACGGACTGATAGGTGCTTTGCAGATTGTCAGCTATACACTGTTCAGATTTAATAAAATCAGTGAAAAATGGGTATTTGTAACTCCCTTCTATAAAGGCTTAGACAAAGCAATCTACTCCTGGCTTCCATTTGATATCAGAACAAATACATGGTCATCCAGAGCAAGCGGTTTCTTTTCAAATCCGAATTTGTTTGCTACATATATGATTATTGTGTATCCAATATCCATATATCTGTTTTTGAATTCTAAGGATCGCAAGCACAGGCTGGCATATTTCATTTTGAATATTCTTATCAGTGCCGGAATGAGCTCTACGATGACAAGAGCCGGATGCTTTATCGCAATAGGCGGTTGGGTATTTATGTTCATCATTTTAGCAAAAAGGCATTGGAAGCCCTTGCTGCAAATATTTATACCGACTATATGCATCATACTGCCGTCCATATTAACCAGATACGGAATTATATTTAAAACCGTGGGTCAGGTAAGCGGTAACGGACAAGCCGGTATGGAGGCAAGAGAATCCTCGGCAGCACATTTTCAGATTTGGCAGAGCCTGATAGATTTTGTAACGCATAGCAAAAATGCTTTGATATACGGAACCGGCTTTGGTGTTGAAAAGACAAGGCAAATTCTTGTTAACGATTATAATCTGAATAAGCCCCATGCCCACAATTTTATTATTGAAACTTGGGTGGAACTGGGCGTAATCGGTGTAATACTGCTGGCAATTGTATTATTCTGTGCCTTTGGAAAGCTGCTGGAAATCAATGCAAATAACGGCAAGAAGTTCACTTTGGTGTTCTGTGTATTCACATCCATGATGACCTATTTGCTGTTTGGACTTACGGACTATATATTCAATTCTCCAAAGCAAATTATTTTCTTATTCATATTCCTGGGTCTTACACAGGCAATAAGCCGCTGTTATGAGAAAACAATCATACACGACCCGGAAAGTCTGCTTCACGTGGCGGAAATGGATATACAAAATATACTGCACCAAAAACCAATTCAAAAAAAGAAATAATCTAAAATAGCAAAATGAAAAGCACATCGGATAAGCATTTTATCCGATGTGCTTTTTTATAAATATAAATTTAATCCTACTTATCTGCAGGCAATGATTCTATTTTGCCTTGGTTTCGCAGTACAAGCAGCGATATGTACCCTTTTCATCAACCAGTGTAAAGATATGGTCAATATCCTCATTATTGCAAATACAGCGAGGATTCGGACATTTAATAACGCCCTTAATCTCCTTAGGCAAGGTCAGATTTCTCTTTTCTAACCGCTTGCCGTCTTTAATAATATTCACTGTTGCCTGAGGCGCAATATAAGCAATGATATCCAAATTCAGTTCAATCAGGTCATTGATTTTGATAATGTCCTTTGACTCATTTTTCTTAGACTTTGCATTTGTAATAATGGCAACCTGACAGGAAAGATGACTCAAATTTAAGATTTCATAAACCTGCATACCCTTGCCTGCCGGAATATGGTCGATAACATAACCATTCTCAATTGCATCAATATTCATTATAATGCACCTCCCCATTTCAGAAGCGTGATTATCAGTGCCATACGGATATATTTACCATTGAGTGCCTGCTCAAAATATTTTGCCCTTGGGTCATCATCGACCTCAACAGCAATTTCATTTACCCTTGGCAGCGGATGCATAATGGACAAATCCGACTTAGCATTTTTCAGCTTATCCAGATCAAGAATGAAAGCATCCTTATGCTTGAGATATTCATCCTCGGAATAAAAGCGTTCACGCTGAATACGGGTCATATAAAGGATATCCAGCTGTTCCATAGCATCCTCCATTTTTTCAACCTCAATATATTCATTTCCGCTTTTATCCAGCACATCACTCTTAATATATTCCGGAACAGAAAGCTCCTTTGGTGAAATCAAAACAAACTTTACATTGTTATATCTGCACATAGCTTTAATCAGAGAATGAACGGTTCTGCCGAATTTCAGGTCACCGCACAGACCGATTGTGAGATTATCGAAGGTTCCCTTTTCCCTGTAAATCGTTAAAAGATCCGTCAGGGTCTGTGTCGGATGGGCATGACCGCCGTCACCGGCATTGATAATCGGAACTAAGGTTTTCGCAGCCGCAACTCTGGGAGCACCCTCCAGCGGATGACGCATTGCGATAATATCTGCATAACAGGACACCATTCTTATTGTATCCTCTACACTTTCACCCTTTGAGGCAGATGAAGAGCCGGCTTCTGAAAATCCGAGAACATTGCCTCCAAGCTCATACATTGCCGCTTCAAAGGAAAGACGGGTTCTTGTTGACGGCTCAAAGAACAGCGTTGCCAGCTTTTTACCATCACATATATGTGCATATTTTTCTTTATTATCAATAATATCGACTGCAATGGCAATCATATCATCAATTTCTTTTAAAGAAAGGTCCGTTGTATCAAGCAAATGTCTCATTTTAAAGTTCCTTTCACCTTATGCCTTTGCGCCGTTAATTTCAAGATACTTCTTTATACGCTCGACATTTTCACGGTTTTTTTCATCCTCTTCGAGATATTCAATAATATCATAAACATCAACAACTGAGTATACAGGGAAACCATATTCCTCACCAACCTCTGCGATTGCTGATTTATCGGTTTTTCCTTTTTCCTTACGGTCAACCATAACAAAGGTTGCTGCTACCTTTGTACCCTCCAGCTTTGAGAGAATAGACATACTTTCTCTGATCGCTGTTCCGGCTGTTACAACATCCTCAACAATAACAATTTCCTCACCAGGCTGTGGCTTATAGCCTACGAAAACACCGCCCTCGCCGTGATCCTTCTCTTCCTTTCTGTTAAAGAAGAAAGGCACATCAAGTCCTTGGTTGGCAAGTGCTACAGCAACAGAAACGGCAATCGGGATGCCCTTATAGGCAGGTCCGAAAAGAGCCGTTCTTTTATTGCCGATTTTATCAAAGTATGCCTTTGCATAAAACTCACCCAGCTTTAATATCTGGTCTCCGGTTTTGATTTCGCCTGCATTTATAAAATAAGGTATTTTTCTGCCGCTTTTTGCAGTAAAGTCACCGAATTTTAAAACACCTGCATCTTCCAAAAACTTTATAAATTCTCTTTTATAGCCTTCCATTTAACTTCTCCTTATCCAACAAATTCTTCAACGCATCTTCTGTATGCTGCAACAGGGTCAGCCGCAGCTGTAATCGGTCTGCCCACAACAATATAATCAGAACCGATTTCCTTCGCCTTGGCAGGTGTGGTTACACGAACCTGATCACCAATGTCGCCATCGGCAAATCTTACACCCGGTGTTACAGTCATAAAGGCTGTTCCGCAGCTCTCCTTAACCATACCCGCCTCAAGAGGTGAACAAACAACACCGTCAAGCCCTGCTTCCTTCGCATTATTTGCATACTTAACAATTGTATCATTGATAGAAGCGTTAATTAAAAGCTCATTTTGCATACGCTCTTCACTGGTTGATGTCAGCTGTGTAACGGCAATCAGCAGAGGTCTTGTGCCATCCTCTCTTGTTAAGCCCTCCAGCGCAGCCTTCATCATATCAACTGTACCGGATGCGTGCAGATTGGTCATATCAACATCCAGCTTAGACAGCACTGCCATTGATTTTTTTACAGTATTCGGAATATCGTGAAGCTTCAAATCAAGAAAAATCTTGTGTCCCCTTTTCTTAATCTCTTTAACAATGGACGGACCTTCGGCATAATAAAGCTCCATACCGATTTTTACAAAAGGCTTTTCCTCTTTAAAATTATCGAGGAAATCAAAGGTTGCCTGTGCAGAAGAAAAGTCACAAGCGATAATAACATCCTTACCCATTAATCAATCACTCCTATAATATCACTTAATTTATTTATACCAAGCTTTTCGCACGCCTGCGGTAAAGCCTCAATAATCTCTTTGCAAGCATATGGATTTATCAAATTCGCAGCACCTACCTGAACCGCAGTGGCACCTGCCATCATCATTTCAATAACATTTTCTGCAGAGGAAACACCGCCGCAGCCCATAACGGGAATGTTGCAGGCTTTCGCCACCTGATACACCATTCTTACCGCTACAGGGAATATGGCATCACCGCTGAAGCCGCCCATTTTATTTGCAATAATCGGCTGCCGCTTTTTCAAATCAATACGCATACCAAGCATCGTATTAATCAGACATATTCCGTCTGCACCTGCTTCTTCACACGCCTTTGCAATAGAAACGATATCCGTCACATTGGGAGACAGCTTTATAAATACAGGCTTGGTTGTAACTGCCTTAACAGCTCTTGTCACCTCTGCGGCACAAGCAGGGTCAGTACCAAAGCTCATACCCCCGCCGTGAACATTCGGGCAGGAAACATTCACCTCTAAAATACCCACCTGCTCCTCCTTATCAAGGAGCTGACAGGTATACGCATAATCCTCTACACTAAAGCCGGAAACATTTGCGATAACAGGCTTATGAAAATACGCTTTCATTTCAGGAAGCTCGTGCTCCATAACATGGTGAACACCGGGATTTTGAAGTCCGACAGCATTAATCATACCTGAAGAGCACTCTGCAATTCTTGGAGTAGGATTACCGAAACGAGCATCCTTTGTTGTACCCTTAAAGGAAAAGGAGCCCAGTATATTGATGTCGTAAAAATCCTTAAATTCCTTGCCGAAGCCGAAAGTACCCGATGCCGGAACTACCGGATTGTCCATATTCATACCGGCAAGACAAACAGATAAATCTACCATATAATCTCCTCCCTTACCAGAACAGGACCGTCCTTACAAATTCTTTTATTGCCATACTTTGTTTTACAGCTGCAGCCCATACAAGCACCAAAGCCGCAGCCCATACGCTCCTCAAAGCTGTATTGACCTGATGTGGTTACCTTAGCTTCAATGGCTTTAAACATCGGCATTGGACCACAGGTATAGAAATAATCGTATTCATCAGCAAAGGCATCTGTTACAAAGCCCTTAATGCCGTAAGAACCATCAGCCGTTGCAACACGAACCTCTGCACCCAAAGCCTTAAACTCATTCTCATAAAAGACCTCGTCCTTTGTATTAAAGCCGAGGATAACCGTTGGCTTCTGTCCTGCTGCTATTAGCTTTTTGCAGAGATTGTACATTGGCGGAACACCTACACCGCCGCCTATCAGCATTGGCTTTGTACCGTTTGATATATCATAGCCATTACCGAGACCGGTCAAAACGTCCAGCATTTCACCGATTTGCAGGCGGGACATCATTTCTGTACCCTCACCTACCACCTTATAAATAATTGTCACTGTGGCAGCATCGTAGTCACAAACGGATATTGGGCGACGAAGGAACTTTCCCTCCAGCTTAATATTGATAAACTGCCCCGGAGCGGTGATATACTGTGTATCACCCTCCAGCACCATTTTATAAACATCTTTTGCTATTTTTTCATTAGATAAAATTTTATAAATATTCTGCTTATACATAGTTATTTCCTATTCCGCATCAATTGTAGATACACCCAATGTAATTTCTTCAAGAACATCAAGAAGAACCTTTACAGTATCAAGGGAAGTAAACATTGTAACATTATTTTCTACAGCAGCACGTCTGATTTCACTGCCGTCGGAATGCGAGTCACCTGCATTGATATCAATTGTATTAATAACATAAGCAATATGACCCTGACGAAGTGCAAGCAAAATTTCATCACTTTCATCAAGCGTAAGCTTATGACGAACACGCGTTCTGATTTCGTGTGATTTCAGATAATTAGCAGTACCCTCTGTTGCTTCAATATTAAAGCCAAGGTCATAGAAACGCTTAATAAGCGGCAGTGCCTTTGGCTTGTCCTGATCCGCGATAGTAACAAGTACTGTACCATAGTTGGATACATGGAGACCTGATGCCTGAATTGCTTTATAAAGAGCTCTTGTCAGAGACTTATCATAGCCGATTGCTTCACCTGTTGATTTCATTTCAGGTGACAAATACGTATCCATACCTTTCAGCTTTGAGAAGGAAAATGCAGGTGCCTTTACGTACCAGCGTTCCTTCTCCTTAGGATAAACCTCTGTTATGCCCTGTTCTTTCAGTGAATGTCCAAGTATAACCTGTGTTGCTATATGTGCCATTGGCGTAGAGGTAGCTTTAGACAGGAACGGAACCGTACGTGAGGAACGAGGATTTACCTCGATAACAAAAACATCATCATTTTCGTCTGCAATAAACTGGATATTATAAAGGCCTACAATACCGATTGCCTTACCCAGTCTGACAGTATAATCCAGTATCTTATCCTTAACGGACTGCGGTACGGAGAAGGTAGGATATACGGAAATAGAGTCACCGGAGTGAACGCCTGTACGCTCAACGTGCTCCATAATGCCCGGGATGAATACATCTGTTCCGTCACAGATTGCATCTACCTCAAGCTCTTTACCCATAATATATTTATCTACAAGAACAGGCTGCTCTGTATTAATTTCAACAGCTGTCTGCAGATAATGGCGCAGGGATTCCTCATTGGCAACAATCTGCATAGCACGTCCGCCAAGTACAAATGACGGTCTTACAAGTACCGGGTAGCCGATGCTTGCAGCTACACGAACACCCTCTTCGATATCTGTTACTGCTAAGCCCTTTGGCTGAGGAATACCAAGCTCCTCCATAACCTTTTCAAAGCTGTCTCTGTTCTCTGCTCTGTCAATGGCTGTTACATCTGTACCGATAATAGGAACACCCAGTGCATCAAGGGGAGGTGCAAGGTTGATGGCAGTCTGTCCGCCAAGAGAAACCACGATACCATCAGGCTTTTCAAGAGTGATGATATTCATAACATCCTCCACAGTTAAAGGCTCAAAATAGAGCTTGTCAGAGGTTGTATAATCAGTAGATACAGTCTCAGGGTTATTATTAATAATGATTGCTTCATAACCTGCATCGCGGATTGACCAGATTGCGTGAACGGTTGAATAGTCAAACTCTACACCCTGACCGATACGGATAGGACCTGAGCCAAGAACAATAATCTTCTTTTTATCAGATACCACCGACTCATTTTCTTCCTCGTAAGTAGAATAGAAATACGGAACATAGGAGTCAAACTCTGATGCGCAGGTATCAATCATTTTATACACAGGGAAGATATTGTTATCCTTACGCATATAGAAAACATCAGCCGGTGACATATTCCACAGCTTACCTATATACTCATCGGATACGCCCATTTTTTTAGCATCCATAAGCGTTTCAATATCTTTTGGATTTTCCTTTAATACCGTTTCAAAATCAACAATGTTCTTAAACTTATCCAGGAAGAACATATCTATCTTGGTAGCATTATAAATTCGGTTTAAGTCCACACCCAGTCTGATTAGCTGCGCAATGGCAAACAGTCTGTCATCAGTACCGTTTTTGATATATGCAAGAAGCTCCTCTTCTGTATAGCTGTCAAACTTTTTATCATACAAATGGCACACACCTGTCTCAAGTGAACGGATAGCCTTGAGCAGACTTTCCTCCATTGTACGTCCGATAGCCATAACCTCACCGGTAGCCTTCATCTGTGTATTCAGTGTATTATTGGCATCCGCAAATTTATCAAATGGGAATCGGGCAATCTTTGTAACAACATAGTCCAGTGTCGGTTCAAAGGATGCAGGTGTATTGGCAATCGGAATTTCATCCAGATGCATACCAACGGAAATCTTGGCAGACACTCTGGCAATCGGATATCCTGACGCCTTGGAGGCAAGCGCAGAGGAACGGGATACTCTTGGGTTAACCTCAATCAAATAATACTGGAAGGAATGAGGGTCAAGAGCAAACTGAACATTACAGCCGCCTTCAATATTAAGCTCTCTGATGATTTTGAGTGCTGAGTCACGCAGCATATGATATTCCTTATTTGTAAGGGTCTGTGACGGAGCAACAACAACAGAGTCACCTGTATGAACACCTACAGGGTCAATATTTTCCATATTACAAATGGTGATGGCAGTATCATTTGCATCACGCATTACTTCATATTCAATCTCTTTATAACCCTTAATACTCTTTTCAACAAGCACCTGATGCACAGGAGAAAGAGCAAGGGCATTTTTCATCATAAGGATAAATTCTTCCTCGTCATCGGCAAAGCCGCCGCCTGTACCGCCCAGTGTAAAGGCCGGACGAAGAACAACAGGAAAACCGATACGTCTGGCAGCTTCCAGTCCATCCTCAAGATTTTCTGCAATTTCACTTGGAAGCACCGGTTCACCGAGGCTTTCGCACAATTCCTTGAATAATTCTCTGTCCTCCGCACGCTCAATGGCTTCAAACTTTGTACCGAGAATTTCAACGTCACATTCCTCTAAAACACCTTTTCTTGCAAGCTGTACTGCAAGGTTAAGACCTGTTTGTCCGCCAAGGGACGGAAGAATTGCATCAGGTCTTTCGTGGCGAATAATTCTTGCCACATACTCAAGGCTCAGCGGCTCCATATATACCTTATCGGCAATATCGGTATCTGTCATAATGGTTGCAGGGTTTGAGTTGATTAAAACAACCTCATAGCCCTCTTCACGCAAAGCAAGACATGCCTGTGTACCTGAATAGTCAAATTCGGCAGCCTGTCCGATAACAATAGGACCTGAGCCTATAACTAAGATTTTATGTATATCCGTTCTCTTTGGCATATCAGTCTGCCTCCTTTTCCATTAATTCTATAAACTTGTCAAACAAATATGCACTATCCTGAGGACCCGGCGCACTTTCAGGATGATACTGAACAGAAAACAGCTTGTTCTCTGTACTCTTTACACCCTCAGCCGTTTCGTCCAGCAAATTCATATGGGTCAGCTCAAGCTCTGTGCCTGCAAGGGAACGAACATCAACAGCATAGGAATGGTTTTGTGATGTAATTTCCAGCTTGCCGTTTTCGAGATTTTTAACAGGATGATTTCCGCCTCGGTGACCGAATTTCATCTTAAAGGTCTTTGCACCAAGTGCCAGTGAAATCATCTGATGACCGAGGCATATTCCGAATATCGGCAGCTTGCCTTTAAGCTCTTTTACGACTTGAATAACAGTCTGAACATCCTCCGGATTGCCTGGTCCGTTTGACAGGAACAAGCCGTCCGGCTTCATCTTCAATATTTCCTCTGCAGTAATATCATAAGGCACAACCGTTACATTGCAGCCCTTTTCATTCAGCTTGCGAATGATATTCAGCTTAATTCCGCAGTCAATTGCAACAACATCATATTTATGATTTGGTGTACGTGAATACCAACGCTTCTTACAGCTGACACGAGAAACCATATCCGTAGGAATTTTATATTCCCTTACCTTTTTCAGTGCTTCCTCATAAGGAACATCTGCATCGCAAATCATTACCTTCTGAGAACCCTCATCACGTATAATACGTGTAATCATACGAGTATCCACGCCGCTGATGCCCGGAATATCATATTCATCCAGCACCTCGGAAAGTGTTTTCGTATATCTGAAATTGGATGGCAAATCATTGTATTCTCTAACAATCAGTCCGCCCATGGTCGGCACTCTTGTTTCAAAATCCTCATCCGTAATACCATAATTACCGATAAGCGGATAAGTCATACATACCATCTGGTCGGTATAGCTGGGGTCGGAAATAATTTCCTGATAGCCCACCATAGATGTATTAAACACAATTTCGTTTATGGCTTCTTTATCTGCACCAAAGCCATAACCATAGTATTCTTTGCCGTTTTCAAGAACAATTTTTTTATTATAAGGCTTCATATACAATCTCTCCTCTAAGTATAGTTAAAAGGTTTTCACCCTGCAGCTTCCAGTTTTCAAACGGAGTGGCTCTGCCCATAGTCGCAAAATCATTTGGATTAACTGTCCATTCCCTGTTTGCATCAATAAGGCACAGGTTAGCCGACTCACCCTCAGCAATTTTACCGCCCTCAATACCGAATATTTCTCTTGGCTTTACAGACATAAGCTCAACCAGCTTTTCAAGTGTAATAACGCCTGTTTTCACCAGCTTTGTATTGAGTACTGCAAAAGCCGTTTCAAGTCCTACCACACCCATTGCGGATTTGGCAAGCCCCTTGCTCTTTTCCTCTATAGAATGCGGTGCGTGGTCAGTGGCAATAACATCAACCGTTCCGTCAAGGACACCCTCTATCAGAGCTTGTCTGTCAGCATCAGACCTGAGAGGCGGATTCATTTTAAAACGTCCGTCCTCCTGCAAATCAGCATCGCACATTGTTAAATAATGAGGCCCTGTCTCACAGGTAACGTTAACCCCTCTCGCCTTAGCCTTTCGGATAATATCCACACTTTCCTTCGTGGATATATGACAGACGTGATAATGAACACCGGTCTCTTCTGCCAGCCTGCAGTCACGCGCAATCTGCCCCCATTCACTTTCGGAACAGATACCCTTATGATTATGGGCTTTCGCATATTCTCCATCATGAATATATCCGCCTTTAAGAAGACTATTATCCTCACAATGGGCAGATATGATCTTACCCAGCTTTGCACATTCTGTCATAGCCTCACGCATCAGCTCCTCAGTCTGCACGCCTGTTCCGTCATCGCTGAAGCCAATAACACGATCTGCCATAGCTTCAAAATCTACAACCTCTCCGACACCCTTTCTGCCCTTCGTAATTGTGCCGAAAGGCAAAACATCAATCACAGCATCATTGTCAATGATATCTGTCTGTACCTTGAGATTTTCAACTGAATCAGGAGGAGGATTAAGATTCGGCATTGTACAAAGCACATTATAGCCTGCTTTGGCACCGGCAAAGGTTCCGGTCTTAATGGTCTCCTTATAAGAAAAACCGGGCTCTCTGAGATGTACATGAACATCAACGAAACCCGGAATTAAAAAATATTTACCCATAGCATCAAGGGTACGGTCAACATTATCAGAAGAAACAGAGATACCGAGGCTATTGATTAAACCATCTTTAATAAGAATATCAAGCTTTTTGAATTTGTTATCTACATAGCATAATGCATTTTTGATTAGCAAAGTCATAGCACATTCCTTTCTCTTATCTTTCAACTTTATCTAATACATTATAGTATATTGAGCGTATATAAGTCAACATAAAAATATAGATATTATATATTGATTTTAAGCGGTGATTATAATATAATATGTTTGATTTTTTCAAAAAAGGCAGGTTAAAGAATGAAGCTGACAGTTATCGGCGGAGGCGGTGTCCGCTCTATGTTTTTGGCAAAAAGCATTGCACAAAAAGCAGATGCTTTGCATATTGACAAGCTGGTATTTATGGATAACGATGAAAAAAAGCTTTACATCTACGGTGCTATGGCGAAAAAGGTTTGTGCACTTTTATGCAAAGAGCTGGACTTTTCTTTAACTACTGACCCTATTGAAGCCGTAACAGACGCAGATTATGTTATTACAACAATACGTGTAGGCGGCGATGATATGCGTGTTTCCGATGAGCGGATTGCTCTTGACTTAGGACTGCTCGGGCAGGAAACCACCGGTGCTGCCGGCTTATCCTTTGCTATGCGTTCCGTATCCGCACTGGCTGCGTACTGTGAACTGGTAAAAAAATATGCGAAACCGCAATGCAAGGTATTCAACTTCACCAACCCTGCCGGTGTTGTAAGCCAGACCCTGAGAGATATGGGATATGATTTTACATACGGAATCTGTGATGCACCATCAGGTATGCTGAGAAACTTTGAGAAGCTCTATGGTGCTGAGGAAGGCAGTGCTAAGGGTGAGGTTTACGGACTGAATCATCTGTCCTATTTTAAATCCATAACCATGAACGGCAAAGAGGTTATGAATGCACTTATTGAAAATGACAATGCCTACACTGACACAGATATGCGGTATTTTGAGAAGGAGCTTCTGCGTCAGCGAAAAGGTGTGCTTAACGAATATCTCTACTACTTTTATTACAGAGAAAAAGCCATTGCGAATATACTAAAGGCTGACAAAACACGCGGTGAGCAGATTTGTGAAATCAACAAAGCAATGACAGATGAACTGAGCCGCATTGATATAGAAAACGATTTTGACAAGGCTTTCAAGGTATTTGAGCATTGGTACGGCGTTCGCGAAAACAACTATATGGAAAGCGAAACAGGTGTCAAAAGGCAAACACCCTGGCATTTTGACATATATCAAAAGGATGACGGCGGCTACGCAGGTGTTGCCCTGAAATTTATAGAAATTGCACAAAGCGGAAAAAGCGACAGTATGATACTCTGTGTTCCGAATAACGGTGCAATCAAGGAACTGAAAGATACGGATGTTGTGGAAATCACCTGCGACATCAATAAGGACGGTGCTGTCCCGCATCAATTTGACAATCTTGATGAACAGAACATTGAGCTTATAAGACGTGTTAAAATCTATGAACGGCTTGCCAGCAAGGCAATCCGAGAAAAATCAAAGCAAAGTGCCGTTGAGGCTTTAACTCTGCATCCGCTGGTTAACAGCTATTCACTGGCAAAAAAGCTGGTTGACAGCTATATTGCACTTAATAAGGATTATATAGGAGAATGGAAATAATGGGATTTATTGCAGGTGCAGGTGCAACCAATGTTGACTTGCTTTATCAGGGATTTGACAGACTTGCAGGCGTTGGCGAGGAGCTTTACTGCAAGGACTTTTCGCTTCAGCTTGGCGGCGGTCTCCCTGCTACATTGATTAATCTCGGCAGGCTGGGTATACAAACAAAAATTGCTACCGAGCTTGGCAGCGATATATTTTCCAACTTCGCTAAAGAAAAGTTTGCTGAAAATGGTGTCAACCCTACAAATTTATATAATGGAAATGCCATTCCGCTTAATATTACCTCGGCAATCATTCTTCCGTCAGACAGAACATTTTACACCTATGGCAAGGGTGATATCAAGCCGGATGATAAAGCACTTGAAAGCTTCTACAGCATAGCAAAGGGCAGTAAAATATGTATGATGCAGCTGGGCGGTTTTGCCCCAGTTTACAAGCAGCTGAAATCCGAGGGTACAATTTTAGTTTTGGACACAGGCTGGGACGATACGATGAGTTTTAAAAAATATCATGAATACCTTGAGCTGGCAGATTACTACACACCTAACAGAAAAGAGGCAATGAAGATTACGGAAACCTCCACACCGGAGCAGGCAGCCGAGGCTTTGAAAAAATATTTTGACAAGGTTGTTGTTAAGGTTGATGCCGACGGCTGTATCGGCATTGACGGTGACGATGCATTTTTTGTACCAAGCATAAGCACGTTTAAAAGCGTGGACTCCACCGGTGCGGGAGACGCATTTCTTGCAGGCTTTATGTATGGTCTTTTTTACGATTACAGTTTGAAAGACTGCATAAAATTCGGCAATGTTACCGGAGGAAAAGCGGTGACAGAGGTTGGTGCTTTAAGCGGCTACGTGACAGAGCAGGAATTGCTGGAATATAAAAAGACATTGGACTAAAATGAAAAGCTGTAGAGAACACAAGTTTTCTACAGCTTCTTTTTTATCTATTTAGTTTTATATCGGCAAATATAGGATAATGGTCGCTCATATCTGTCAGATATTCATAAGAAAGCACAGCAAACGTATCAATCTCTGCTTCGCCCTTATAAAAGATATGGTCAAAGGATATGCTGTCCCAATCCTGTTCTGTTCCGTCTACCGTCTTTTTGCTGTTATACCGTGCGTCCTCAAATTCATCTGCAAGTGTATTATAAATCTCAGGTATATTAATCGGCTTGGTATATGGTCTGTCCTCCATTGAATTATAATCGCCAACTGAAAAAACAGGACAGCCATAATCCTCTGCAAGTTCATTGACAAAGTGAATTAACTCATCAGCCTGACTGTGCATAACCGCAGACAATTCTTCCTCCTGCCCTTCTCTGAGAAGATCAAAGTGGGTATTGGTAACAGCAAATTTTGCGCCCGTTTCTTTCACTTCAAACACTGCCCACACCACACGCCGCAGGCGAATGTTATCCCCCTGAGCATAAGCAAATTTACCGCTGTCAATTAAATCAAGCGTGTTTGAATTATAAATCATGGCAGTCATATTTACAAATGCACCTGTTGAAAGCGGAAACAGCATCTTATATCCATCAGGCATATTACGATTGACAAGGCAGTACCAACTGTCGCAAAGCTCCTGAATACCTACAACATCCGGCTTATATGCCTGCAATATTTCGGCATATTTCTTAGCTCTGGGTTTAGCAGGTGTACCGCCCCAGCTTTCGTAATGCACCAGTAAATTTGATGACATTATACGGACATCTGCCGAATTTGCAAAGGCATCCATCTCCGTCTCCTCCTGAAAATTCTGAGGCAGTGTAACATCATCCATATTCCCTTTTTCCCAATATATATAAGCCGGTATCATTGCTGCAATTAAGCAAAAGCACAACAAAAAGGACAGCCGTCTTATTATTTTTCTTCGTTTTTTCATACAAAATCCTCAATGAATGCATTAGATAATTACATTATACATAAACCGCAGAATGTAAGCAACAGACAGAATATCATTAAAATATGTACTAAAATTATAATAACCACAACACATTCATTCATACAGACCATAATAATTTTTTGCAGTATGATGCGACTCCCGCTTTTTGATTTTATAAACAGGGTAAGCCGTTTTTAAAGGATTTTATAAGCCTTATTCTTGCGTGACGGCAAGGATCATAAAGTGAGCTTTCACTATAAGTACCGCAGTCACCGGTGAGATGACTTGCAGGTCTTGCATGATAAACAAGAAGCAGACTGCCGTTTTCATCAACTGTAAAGCTGTTATGCCCCGGACCTACCTCATCAATTAGGTCCTTTGTTGAAAGAACAGGCTCTGACAGCTTATGCCAGGAGTTTGTGTTCATAAGGTCACTATTCTTATCCGCCCAGAGAAGTCCTATACAGTATTCCGCACCTGTACCTGAAGCGGAAAAGGCTACAACTATTTTATCATCGGTTTTGAGCACACTGGGACCTTCATTTACCTTTTCCTTAACCATTTCCCAATCATATTCAGGCTCAGATAAAAGAATAGGCTTGCTTGCTAATTTCCAAGGTCTATCGGCATTGATTGCAGCCATATAGAGTCTGGATTTGTCTGTCTTTTCTGCCCATATAAGATAATGTCTGCCCTCGTGTTCAAAGTATGTCATATCCAGTGAAAAGGCTGTAAAAGAGCTGTCGTCACTGTCGCTTGCTTGTACTCTGCCAAGCTCCTGCCAGCTATCCTCTATCGGATTGCTGCCTGCACACATCAGCATATACGGACGGATATTCCACACGCTGTCCTTATCACCTGCGGCAAACATAATGTACCACTTGTCACCGATAAAATGTATTTCAGGCGCCCATATATGCTTTGACATATTCCCTTCACTATGTGCCTGCCAAATGGTATGCTCCTCAGCCTCTGTCAGACCGATAACTGTTTTACTTCTTCTTAAAACAATTCTGTCATACCCGTGGTTAACATCATAAAATGCAGGATATGATGCAGTAAAATAGTAATAACCATCGGGTCCTTTAAAAATATAGGGATCTGCACGCTGAATAATAAAAGGATTAGGATAATGCAATATGGTACCTCCTGTTTGCACTTATCTGCTGAATTTCAGCCTAAGCTGAAATTGAACAGAGATTTTCTTTGTTTATTTTATTCTATCTTTCTTAAGAATTCTGATTTTTGTTACGATAATGCAGATAAGAATTGTGATTGCCATATCAGGCAAGGTATTGCCCACAATAATATCCACTTTCATAAGTAGGCGGTAAATGACAAAGCCGATTACCCAGATAAGCATATTCTGTATGCTGACAGATTTTTTGCTGTAATCCTGTTTCAGGATAAAGAAATCTGCAATCTGAATGGCAATCATAGGCGCAAACACCGAGCCGATAAGATATAAGAAATCCGTTATATTATCCATAGGGAACACAATCGCACCGATGGTTCCAAGCACAGCTGCACCGATTGCTATCCATTTTCCGTTAATTTTAGAGAACACAGATTCACTGGAAACACCTGCTGAATATGCATCAAGAAAGGTTGTTGTAACTGTTGAAAATACGATAATTACAAGGCCTACAATGCCAAGTCCTGCTTTAAGCATAATCTGTGCAATATCGTATTCACCTGTCAGAATGGACGCACCCATACCGATTACATACATCCAGCAGCTGACGATACCATAAGTAACGGCGCTGACAGCCGTAGCCTTTACTGGCTGCTTTGCACTTCGGGTGTAGTCGCTGATAAGTGGAAGCCACGACAGCGGCATGGCAACCGAAAGCTCCACAGCCGCACCAAAGGTCATACTGTCATCCATAATGCCGATTGTAGTGCTTTTGCTGAAAATAACCTTGCAAAGTATGATGGTAAGAACAAATAGGGCTGCCATGGCAATGGTGTTGATTTTACCGAGATTTTTAATTCCGATTAAAATCCACAGAACAATAAGCCCGCCGATAACAATACACCATACCCATTCGCCGATGCCCCATACGCCGTTTGCCGCCAAGGCACCGTCATAAATCATAATACCTGTCCAGCCCACAAGCTGAAGAATGTTCAGCAAGGAGAACAGCAGACTGCCCTTCTGACCGAAGCTCAGCTTAACCGTTTCCATAGCACTTTTGCGCACCTTACCGCCAATGAGTCCTGCAAAAAACAGCATTGTACATCCGATAATGTGACCGATAACAATTGCCAAAATACCCTTGCCAAAGCCAAGAGGCGCAAAATATGTACCTGTCAGAATTTCTGCAATAGATACACCTGCACCAAACCATATTAAGCCGTTTTCAAATAAAGAGGTGCGTTTTTCTTCCATCCTACTGCACCTCCTTTGAAAATTCACCGCTGAGGTTAAAGGCATGATTCATAGGACCACTGCCCTTTCCGAGGTCGAGCATATCTGCCAGTGCGCCCGAAATATATGCCTTCGCCCTCTCAACAGAGACGGAAAGGTCAAAGCCTTTTGCAAGATTCGCAGCTATTGCACTTGACAGGGTACAGCCTGTGCCATGGGTGTTTGGATTATCAATACGCTTTCCGTTAAACCACTGATAACTGCCGTTTGCAAACAGCAGGTCATTGGCGTCATTCAGGCTGTGACCGCCCTTGCAAAGCACAGCACAGTTATAGGCTTTGCTGATTATCTCAGCTGCCTTAATCATATCCTGCTCGCTATGAATGGATATGCCCGATAAAACCTCTGCTTCGGGAATATTCGGTGTAACAATTGCTGCAATCGGCAGCAATTCATTTTTTAGTGTTGCGATTGCATCCTCATTAATGAGCCTTGAACCGCTTGTTGCTACCATTACAGGGTCAACAACAATGTTTTCGGCTTCAAAGGCTTTGAGCCTTTCGGCTATCGCCTTAATCAACTCGCTTGAAGATACCATTCCGATTTTCACCGCATCGGGGCGAATATCGCTGAACACGTCGTCAATCTGTTCCTTTAAAAACTGAGGAGTTACCTCCATAATACCTGTTACGCCGGTTGTGTTCTGCGCAGTAAGTGCTGTTATGGCACTCATGGCGTACACACCATTCATAGTCATTGTTTTTATATCTGCTTGAATACCGGCGCCTCCGCAGGAATCACTGCCTGCGATTGTTAATGCTTTTCTCATCGTTTTTCTCCTTTACATTATTTGCATTAATTTTATTAAGCGACAAAAGGTGGTGCCCCCAATCTGCCGCTGAAGCTCCAATGCTATCGCATTGAAACGAACTTCCAAAATTCCTTCGTGCTGCCGTAATCCCTTAAATAGTAATCCGACAAGCGTTTTATTTCATCTTGATTTTTTTCATATTTATCCTGCACAGCAACTGTGACAAAGCCGTCAGCCTTCGCTGTTTTTATCGCATAGAGTGCATCCTCAAAAACCACCGTACTGCGGCGGTCTGTTTGCAAAAAATCAAGGGCACTGCGATAAATTATCGGCTCATCCTTGCCGTGACCCACAGAGGTGCAGGTGAAAATCTCTGAAAAATAATTTCTGATTTTACACCTTTCCAGTGCAGCCTCCACATATTCACGGTCTGTGGCAGTTGCTATACACATTTTAACATTATGCGCTTTTAAGCTTTCCAAAAAGGTATCCACATCAGGTTTGGGCAAAACCTCATCCTGATAGTAGTATGCAATCATTTGGTTTACGCCCTGCATAATTTCTGCCGTTGACAGCTTAACGCCGTACTCCTTTTGATAATAGCACGCCGCCTGATAAAGGCTCATATTCTTAAAGGTTTCATTCAAATTTTCTTTCGGAGTATAGCCTATGGAGCGTAAATAGATTTCACCAATCGTGTCCCATATATACATAGAATCCAGCAGGGTTCCGTCTACATCAAAAATTGCACCCTCAATCATTTTTTACTAAATCCTTTGCAATATCTAAAAGTATTTCTGCTTCAGCTCTTGGATTATCTGCCTTCATTATAGCTGACACAACACAAATGCCTGCAATATCAATACCCTTGAGTATATCGGTATTTGTTTTGTTCAGCCCGCCGATGGCATTAACGGGGATTGGTACGGCCTTGCAGATATCCTTTAAGGTATCTGTGGAGGTAAGCACGGTTTTCACCTTCGTTGTGGTTGGATACATTGCGCCGACGCCAAGGTAATCCGCCCCCTGCTCATAAGCCTCCAATGCCTGTGGAACTGTTTTTGTGGTTGCTCCGATAATCACATCCTCGCCGAGAATTTCTCTTGCAGTTTTTATCGGCATATCACTCTGACCGAGATGTACGCCCTCAGCACCGACTGCCATTGCAACATCAATACGGTCATCAATGATAAGGGGGACATTATATTTTTTTGCTATGGTATGTACCTTTTCGGCAAGGGCTATATATTCCCTTGTGGTTCTGTCCTTTTCACGAAGCTGAAGGAGTGTTGCTCCGCCTTTCAAGGCTTCCTCTGTTCGAAACAAAAACTCCTCCTCTGAAAACATGGTACTGTCTGTTATAAAGTACAATGTTGAATCAAATTTATTCATTTACATTCCCTCCGCTATTACACATAAAGGTAATCGTTAAGCACAGGCTGCAAGCCCTCATCCGCTATATCCTGATACATTTTATCAAAGTTGCGGCTGTCGTTGATTTCAAACTGCTCATCACCCTCGGCATTGTCGCTTTCCTTGCCTGTATATTTGCTCTCGTGGTCGCCGATACCAGTAGATACACCGGCTGAAACCTTGGTTGCGGCAATTTTTACAATGCCGTTTCTGAACTCGGCACTTTCACGTGAGGACACGGTAATACCAACAAACGGCAGGAAAATACGATATGCACAAATCACTTGACATAACTGCTTTTCGTGAACATCAAGGGGATTGATTTTATCGTTATTGATAATCGGTCGAAGGCGCGGACAGGAAAGTGACATTTCAGCCTGAGGATATTTTCTCTGCAAATAATAAACATGCAGTGCACTTGCTAGTGCATCCTTGCGAAAATCAGAAAGACCAAGCAGTGCAGAAAAGGCTACACCGCGCATACCGCCCCTGAGCGCTCTTTCCTGTGCATCAAAGCGGTACGGCCATACACGCTTATGACCGAGTAGGTGCAGGGTTTCGTATTTGTCAGCGTCATAGGTTTCCTGAAAAACAGTAACATAATCCGCACCGCATTCGTGGAGATAACGGTACTCGTCCGTATTCACAGGGTAGATTTCAAGTCCCACCATTCTAAAATACTTGCGTGCAAGCTTGCAGGCTTCACCGATATATTTAACATCACTTTTTGCTCTGCTTTCACCTGTAAGAATGAGAATTTCCTCCATACCTGAATCAGCAATGATTTTCATTTCATTTTCAATCTGCTCCATATTCAGCTTCATACGGTTGATATGATTGTAGCAGTTAAAGCCACAGTAAACACAGTAGTTTTCACAGTAATTTGCAATATAAAGCGGTGTGAACATATAGACTGTATTGCCGAAATGCTTGCCTGTTTCCACACGTGCCTTCTGTGCCATCTGCTCCAAAAACGGCTCTGCAGCCGGTGACAACAATGCCTTGAAATCCTCAAGGGTGCAGGTTTCATGCTCTAAGGCAGCCATAACATCCCTTGCGGTATATTTTGAATAATCAAAGGCATTTACCTGTGTCATTACCTTTTCACAGATGTCGGAGTCAATCTGCTCCATACCCGGTAAATATTCCATATGATTTTTTCTTGATGACGGGTCATTTTCAAGCCTGTGCTTGATTTCAAGTGCCTTTGGTGACAGATGCTCTGAATCAATAAAATATTGGTTATCCATATTGTTCCTCCGCTAATCTCTCAAAAATCCTGTAAGCGGATCGGATGCAGATGCACCTCTTGTAAGCACACGGCCCGGCTTTGCAAGATAAGCCATTCTGCCTGCTTCAATTGCCTGACGGAAGGCAGATGCCATCATAGGAAGATCACCTGCAGTAGCCAGCGCAGTGTTTGCCATAATTGCAGCAGCACCCATTTCCATTGCTTCACAGGCCTGGGAGGGTCTGCCGATTCCCGCATCAACAATAATCGGCAAATCAATTTCATCAATTAAAATCTGTATAAATTCTTTTGTTGCAAGACCCTTATTTGAGCCGATTGGGGAAGCCAGCGGCATAATGGTTGCAGCGCCTGCATTTACTAAATCTCTTGCAACATTCAAATCCGGGTACATATACGGCATAACCACAAAACCGTCATTTGCAAGAATTTCTGTTGCCTTAATGGTTTCGGCATTGTCAGGCAAGAGATATTTGGAGTCTCTCATAATCTCTACCTTTACAAAGTTACCGCAGCCAAGCTCTCTTGCAAGTCTGGCAATACGAACTGCCTCCTGTGCATTTCTTGCACCTGATGTATTCGGCAGCAATGTTACCCCCTTCGGGATATAGTCAAGGATATTTTCCTGATCCTTTGTGTTTGCACGGCGCACAGCAAGCGTAATAATTTCTGCACCTGCATCCTTTACAGCAGCCTCAATCAAATTCAAAGAATATTTTCCTGAGCCGAGAATAAATCTTGAATTAAATTCATGACCGCCGATAATAAGTTTATCGTTTTCCATTGTAATTCCTTCTTTCTTATACTTCGTATTCTTCTGCTATTATTCTGAGAATCATATGTGCCTGATGTGCGGCACATACCATAACACGGGAGGACACAAGCCCCATACCATCAGCCACGTCGCTTTTCTCGTCGCCGCACAGGTAAAAGTGCTTTGCCACCCTTCGTGTTTTTATACTGTTTGCGGATGACATCCCTGCCATGCCTGAACCTGATACCAGATACTTTTCAGGGAAGCTCTCTAATACACTGTTAACAAGCATTGCCTTTTCCTCCGCACGGTCAAAGGCTTCGCAAATAATATCTGCATCCTTTAACAGCTCCATAGCGTTGCTTTCCGTTATGCGAACGGTATGCATTACCACCTTAAGATACGGTGCAATTTTTGCAAGATTCTCTTTTAATGCATCTGTTTTGCACGTACCTATTTGAGAAACAAAATACTGCTGACGATTGAGATTTGACAAATCTACTCTATCAAAATCAATTAAAATCAGCTTGCCCACACCTGCTCGGGCAAGAGATACAGCAATATTAGAGCCAAGTCCGCCCAGTCCGCATATTGCAACCGTGGCACTGCTGAATTTGCTTTGTAATTCTTTACCATGCCTTAACTCGAGAGCCTGATACATTTCTTCCTTCGTCGGGATTGCGTTCACAATATCAACCTCCCCCTACAAAGCTTACAACTTCAATCACATCATTGTCCTTTAAGACAACCTTATCATATTGTGCCTTCGGAACAATTTCTTCATTGCATTCAACCGCTACGAGCCTTGGGTCATAATCTGTTGCTGACAAAAATTCAGAAAGTGTTTTTCCTGCTGCATCCACATCAACGCCGTTGATTTTTACCATAGCCTTTCCTCCTAAAATAAAAAATGAGAAGCTGCCAATCAGGTAACTTCTCATAAAATATATGTGTTCCTTGTTTCCTACGTTGGCATTATCCAAATCAGGTATATGGGTCAAAGGTTATACCTTTATCTCAGCCTGTAACACAAGCACCCCAAAAGATATTGAATTGTTATAACTATAATACTATCTTTTAACATAAATTGCAAGTGTATTTGTTGTATTTAAATAATCAAACCCATCTGCAGAAAAAATCTGCAAAACTCAGTATTGTAATATCTCCGCTGAGATTTGTTATATAGAAATACT
>JAMPGU010000013.1 GCA_023663865.1 Clostridium sp. | reverse complement strand
AATTCACAACTTTTTTCGTTTTTTACTATTGACTTTTAATAGTTAGTCTACTCATTTCCTAACAATGCTACTAACATCTGTTTCATTTGATTTGCTCTTATTCTGTTTTTGATGTCGGCAGGCAGTCCTTTGAAATTGCTGTCGCTGATTACGGACAGCATTAATCTGCCTGCTTTATCACTGATTACATTTTGATAGTTCAAATTATATATATGCGCCTTGGCTGTTTTTTCATCAATTTCAACGCCGATGGAATTAATTAACGACATCATAGAATTATCTCCGGTGGCACGTGTAATCATAATGCATCCGCCGCCGCCTCGCCGTGATTCGATTATATAGCCCTGGTCAGATGTAAACCTTGAATTGATAACGTAATTAATCTGACTGGGTACACAGCCAAGCCGTGCCGCCAAATCATTTCGCTGAATCTGTACGGTTGATGTATCGTCATCAAACATATCAAGAATCATATCCGCTATAACATCACTGATTTTCATTTTATAATCACTTCCTTTTTATTGGTCAGAGAAAAATTCGCTGTTTTGACTTTGACTTTCTTTGACCTTGCAATATTACAATAGCACAAAGGTCAGCAAAAGTCAATAATTTTTTTGACTTTTCTTGACTTTTATGAAATCGCTTCCTTTTCCGGGGATTTATTCTGACTGTGATTTTGATTATAATTTTTTCATATAAATTTATATATTGATATGCATAATTTATTATGATACAATAAGGTGAAAAAATATGTACATATTCTAAGGAGGTGAAGCTGTGAGTAAATATAATTATTTTGATGACGAGCCGGAAGAGCTTGAGCCAAAAAAACGTTTTAAAATAAATATTGATTTTAAATCACTGGCAAAAAATACGAAGCAAACCATTGAAAGCCTTGTTCATGGCGACACCTTAAAGGAAATTTATCAGCTTCCTAATCTTAGAGCCGCTTTGCTGAAGCTGCTGGCACTTGTGCTTTTCTTATTATTTATACTAATTTTTATAATATCTTTCAGCCACTCCATTAACGCACAAAATGAAAAGAACAGTCAATTTTCTGCCGATGCCGGAAAGGTATGTACAAATTATATAACTCAATACGGCACAGGCAAATGGGTGAGTCTTGACAGCTCGGTATACGGAAAATCCATGGCAAGATTAACCGGTCTTTGCTATGCAAGGCAAATGGATTTTGACAATGACGGCAACGATGAGCTTATGCTGTGCTACAATGACGGAAGCACATACACCCTTGAGGTTTGGGGATATGTGAAGGACGATTTCACAAAAATTTACAGTGAGCCTGCCAACTCCACCACAGATGCAAAGGACGGCTTTTGGATTGCATTCTATTACAAGTCAAACAAATATTATATTTGCAAATCCGATACAAAAACACCTGAAAAGGTTGAACTGCTGGCACTAAAGGGAGACAGCTTTAAAAAGTCCTCTGAATGTGATTATGATTACAAAAATAATATTTATTCCATCAAGGGCACAATTAATGCAGATGATTTTGAAACCATTAAGCTGTCTGTAATAAAAGCATCCCGTGCTGAGCTGATTATTGACACGGCAACAAATAATATTGACAGCTTCAACACCATATCCATGCCGGAAATAAACAATCAGCTGACTGACGAACAGCGCAAGGCTGCTGCATACTATGATATAATAGAGTCACGAACAGAAAAATACGGCAAGGCTAAGGTTGTTACCGACAGCAACGGAAGCTACATTGACGGGCTTGCTTATGCTGACCTTATTGATTTTAACAATGACGGCAACGAGGAGCTTATTCTTGTATACAGAAAGCTGGTTCGCGAATCTGCAACCAATGCGTATTCCGGAGAGCGGATTACAATTGAAAATCCTACCTATTGTTTAGAAGTATATTCCTGGAACGGTACAATAAGCAAAAAGATTTTCACCAAGGATTCCATATCAAATTATCTTGAGGATGACACTGTAAACTATCTTATGCTGCATTACGGCAAAAACAACACTGTCAGCATATGCACCAATTCCTATAACTTCCAGACCAGCTACACTTACACGGCCACTTCCCGAATTTATGAGCCGAAGGACAATGGCTTTGATACAGCCTTCTCGGCAAAAATTGAGGACAATTACGGTTACAGAAGCTATTATCTTAATGGAGAATATTCCTACCGCAGCAATTTTGAAAGCAGCGGATATCAGGTTCCTAAATTTATGAACGATGATGAAAGCTATGACAGCGAAAAATATAAGCTGATTTATGTATCCGGCAGCAAAAACAAAGATTTTGATGCCACAATTGCAGATACGGTAAAGGTGATTCAACAGCTGGACAGCAGCTACTCGCCAAATGACTAAACAGCAGATATACAAGAAATGAATATTCATACACAAAAATTATACAAGACTATTGATTTCAAAATCATTTTACTGTATAATATGTAAGTACAGACGGTTGTACATTCGTGCAGCCGTCTTTGTGTTTTTTAGAGAGGAATAGATGCAGACAACAGCACTATATCACTCGTCTGCATCGAAAGGAAAAATATGTTTAAAATTGGTTTTGATAATGACAAATACTTAAAAATGCAGTCAGCCCGCATAAAGGAGCGCATTAATGAATTCGGCGGAAAGCTTTATTTGGAATTCGGCGGAAAGCTCTTTGACGACTACCACGCATCTCGTGTTCTGCCCGGCTTTGAGCCTGACAGTAAACTACAAATGCTGCTGCAATTAAAGGATCAAGCAGAGATTGTAGTTGTAATCAGTGCTGAGGATATTGAGAAAAATAAAATCCGCGGTGATCTGGGAATTACATATGATGTGGATGTGTTCAGATTAATTGACGCATTCAGAAGCAGAGGACTTATGGTTGGCAGTGTGGTACTGACAAAATATGTTTCTGCACCAAAGGTTATTGCCTTTGAACAGAAGCTTGAAAATGCCGGAATTCCATTTTACCGCCACTACGTAATTGACGGCTATCCTGCTGCAATAAGCAAAATTGTAAGTGATGAGGGCTATGGCAAAAATGATTATATTGAAACAACCAGAGAGCTTGTCGTTATCACTGCACCGGGTCCCGGAAGCGGAAAAATGGCAACCTGTCTTTCTCAGCTTTATCACGAGAACAAGAGAGGCATTAAGGCGGGATATGCAAAATTTGAGACCTTCCCTATATGGAACATCCCGCTGAAGCATTCTGTGAACATTGCATACGAAGCAGCCACCGCTGATTTGAATGATGTAAACATGATTGACCCATGGCATTTGGAGGCGTACGGAGAAACAACCGTGAACTATAACAGAGATGTAGAAATCTTCCCTGTACTGAAAGCAACCTTTGACAAGATTTACGGAAGCTGCCCCTACAAATCTCCTACCGATATGGGCGTTAATATGGCAGGCAACTGTATTTTTGATGATGCAGCCATAAGCGAAGCATCAAATCAGGAAATCATCCGCAGATATTTTTCTGCCTGCTGTGACAGCCTGCGCGGCATAAACAAAAAGGATGAAATCTATAAACTCGAGCTGCTTATGAATAACGCAGGATTGTCCGTTGACAACCGAAACTGTGCAAAGACGGCAACAAAACTTGCAGAACAGACAAATGCACCGGCAGCGGCAATTGAGTTAAATGACGGTACAATGATTACAGGCAAGACCTCAGCTTTGCTTGGTTGTGCATCTGCTGTGATGCTCAATGCATTAAAGCACCTTGCCGGCATCAAGGATGATGTACTGCTGCTGGTACCGGAGGTTATCAAACCGATTCAGGAGCTGAAGGTGAATCACCTTGGCAATAAAAACCCAAGACTTCATACAGATGAAATACTGCTGGCATTATCTGTATCCGCTGTTACCGACAGCAATGCAAAGCTGGCACTTGAACAGTTGTCAAAGCTTAAAAACTGTGAAATGCACTCATCTGTTATTCTGTCATCTGTTGATGAAAAGCTTCTTAAAAAGCTTGGTATCAGAGTTACCTGTAATGCAGCTACAGACTAAAAGCAGCGTGACTTCGTCAGCTGTGTCTTTCTAATACTATTCTGATTTGGAGGGTCAAAAAATGAATACAAAATACATATTTATAACAGGCGGTGTTGTTTCCGGATTGGGCAAGGGCATTACTGCTGCATCCCTCGGCAGACTGCTGAAGGCAAGAGGACTTAAAGTCACAGCACAAAAGCTGGACCCATATCTTAATGTTGACCCCGGAACAATGAATCCCGTTCAGCACGGAGAGGTTTTTGTTACGGACGATGGTGCAGAAACCGACTTGGACCTCGGTCACTACGAAAGATTTATTGACGAAAGCCTGTCTCAAAATTCCAATTTAACCAGCGGACGTGTTTACTGGAAGGTTATCAGTGACGAGCGCAAGGGTGTTTACGGCGGACAAACCATACAAATTATTCCCCACGTAACAAACGAGATTAAACGCTCCATTTACAAGAATGCTGACACGGGCGCAGATGTATGCTTTGTGGAAATCGGCGGTACAGTGGGTGATATTGAATCCCAGCCGTTTCTTGAGGCTATCCGCCAGTTTGCTGTTGAGGTAGGCCGTGAGAACTGTCTGTTTATCCACGTTACACTTGTGCCTTACCTGGCTGCATCCGACGAGCTGAAATCAAAGCCGACACAGCATTCCGTTAAGGAAATGCTCTCCATTGGTATTCACCCCGACATCATTGTATGCCGGACGGAGCATCCGCTGACGGATGATATAAAAAACAAGGTTGCACTCTTTTGCAATGTTGACAAGGAATGTGTTATTGAAAATAATAATTGTGACATTCTTTATGCAGTGCCTATAATGCTGCACAAGCAAAAAATGGATGATGTAGTTATCAGAAAGCTGGGACTGAACTGCGGTGACGCAGACCTTACCGATTGGACACATATGCTTGATGCACTGCGAAATCCGGTTCAGACTGTAAAAATAGCTATGGTCGGAAAATACGTTGAGCTTCATGACTCCTACATTTCCGTAAACGAAGCCTTGAAGCACGGCGGTATCGCAACAAGAAGCGCAGTGGATATCCACTGGATAGATAGTGAAAGTCTGGAGGGCGATGCTGATCCGGAGGAAATTCTCGGCGATATGGATGGTATACTCGTTCCCGGCGGATTTGGTTCAAGAGGAATTGAAGGAAAAATCATAGCCTGCCAGTATGCAAGAACGCACAATATACCTTACTTAGGCATATGCCTTGGTATGCAGATTGCAATTATAGAGTTTGCCCGCCATGTGCTTGGTATGAAGGATGCGAATTCAGCTGAAATCAATCCCGACACAAAGCACCCGGTTATAGACATCCTTCCTGAGCAGAAGAACGTTACCGATATGGGCGGAACCATGCGTCTCGGTCAGTATCCCTGCACACTTAATCCCGAGTCAAAAGCCTATGCTCTTTATGGTGCATCTATGATTTATGAGCGTCACAGACACAGATACGAGGTTAACAATGACTACCGTCCCGAAATGCTGAAAAACGGTATGATTTTTGCCGGCACATCACCGGATAACCATATTGTGGAAATGATTGAGCTTCCAAATCATCCTTGGTTTGTGGCAGGACAATTCCATCCCGAATTCAAGTCAAGACCAAATAAGCCGCATCCTCTTTTCCGCGGCTTTGTAACTGCAGCTGCTGAAAGAAAATCAAATAAATAGTACATAAGTAAATTACATAAATACATCAGCGGACAAGGATTTTGTTAGGATTATCCTTGTCCGTTCATTATTTGTAATCAAGCACGCACAATATTGTTAATTATTTATCAATCTATTGTGAAAAGTCACAAAGTTAGAAAGAAAATATTGACAAAAAGTTAAACAACAATATAATATAGTAACAAAGTTAAAATTTAAATAATACTTAAAGAGAGGAAAATATTATGGCAAGAGTATACAATTTCAGTGCCGGCCCATCAACATTACCTGAAAAGGTGCTTGAGCAGGCAGCAGCAGAGATGATGGATTATCAGGGCAGCGGACAGTCTGTTATGGAAATGAGCCATCGTTCAAAGGTATTCGACAAAATCATTAAGGATGCAGAGGCTCTTATGAGAGAGCTCTATAATATCCCTGACAACTACAAGGTTCTGTTTTTACAGGGCGGTGCAAGTGCACAGTTTTCAGCAATTCCGCTCAACTTTATGAACGGCACAGGCAAGGCTGACTACATCATCACAGGACAGTGGGCTAAGAAGGCTTATCAGGAAGCACAGAAATACGGCGACGTTGTTGCTGCCGCTTCTTCAGCAGATAAAACCTTCAGCTATATCCCAAAGACTAAGGCTGAGGATTTCCGTGACGATGTTGACTACGTTTACATTTGTATGAACAACACCATTTACGGTACAGTTTACAAAGAGCTTCCTCCTGTTGGTGATAAAGTATTAATCGCAGACGTATCATCCTGCGCACTTTCAGAGCCTCTTGATATCAGCAAATTCGGTGTTGTTTACTTCGGTGCACAGAAGAATGTCGCACCTGCAGGTCTTGTTGTAGCCATTATCCGTGAAGATTTACTTGGCAAGGCTCGTGACATCACACCTGTTATGATGAATTATCAGATTCAGGCAGACGCTGACTCACTTTATAACACTCCTCCTTGCTGGACAATTTATATCTGCAAGCTCGTTCTTGAGTGGATTAAGAATGATATCGGCGGACTTGCGGCAATGAAGGAAAGAAACGAGAAGAAGGCAGCTGTTCTTTACAACTTCCTCGACAGCTCAAAGATGTTCAAGGGCACTGTAGTACCTGAGGACCGTTCACTTATGAATGTACCATTCGTTATCGGTGATGACGAGCTTGAAAAGAAATTTATTGCAGAAGCTACCGAAGCAGGCTTTGTTAACCTTAAAGGTCACAGATCAGTTGGCGGTATGAGAGCATCTATCTACAACGCAATGCCAATTGAGGGTGTTGAAAAGCTCGTAGAGTTCATGGCTAAGTTTGAAAAAGAAAATGCTTAATTAACCGACAGCAAAACAAAAATAATAACGGAGAATCATTATGTTTAATATTAAAACATTAAATAAGATCAGCAATGTTGGTCTTGATAAATTTGACACATCCAAATATACCTATGGTGACAATGTTGAAAATCCTGACGGTATTATGGTAAGAAGTGCATCTATGCACGATATGGAAATGCCTGAATCCCTGCTCGCAATTGCAAGAGCAGGTGCAGGTGTAAATAACATTCCTGTTGAGGAATGTGCAAAAAAGGGTATTGTTGTTTTCAACACACCCGGCGCAAATGCAAACGCAGTTAAGGAGCTTGTTATCTGCGGTCTGCTTCTTTCAAGCAGAAAGGTAACAAGAGCGATTGACTGGTGCAAAACAATCAAGGACGAAGGCGACAACGTAGGCAAAACCGTAGAAAAAGGCAAGAGTGCTTTCGCCGGTCCAGAAATCAAGGGCAAAACTCTTGGTGTAATCGGACTTGGCGCTATCGGAAGACTTGTTGCTGAGGCAGCAGTTGACCTTGGTATGAATGTAATCGGTTACGATCCGTTTTTACCTGAAAACGCAGAGTTAAAGGCAGGCATCACTGTTAACAATAATCTTGAAGAAATTTTCCCTGTTGCTGACTACATCACACTTCACGTTCCGCTTACTCCTGAAACAAAGGGCTTAATTTGTGCTGACACAATTGCAACAATGAAGGATACTGTTAGAATTCTCAACTTTGCAAGAGGTGACCTGGCTGTATCAGCTGATATCGTTGACGCACTTGAAAACGGCAAGATGGCTGCATATGTAACCGACTTCCCATCAGCAGATGTTATTGGTGTTGACGGCGTAATCGCTATCCCTCATCTTGGTGCATCCACACCTGAGAGTGAGGAAAACTGTGCATCAATGGGTGCTATGGAGCTTATTGATTTCCTTGAAAACGGTAATATTAAAAATTCTGTAAATATGCCTGCTGTATCCGTACAGAAAACAGGTGTTGCAAGAATCACTGTAATTCATAAGAATCAGCCAAATATGATTGCAACAATTACAGATACCATCAGCAAGGACGGCATCAACATTGCTGCTTTTGAGGATAAGAACAAGGGCGAATTTGCTTACTCTATCATTGATGTTGACACAGAGGCATCTGAGCAGGTTATTAATGACATCACTGCTATTGAGGGTGTAATTAAGGTTAGAGTAATTAAATAAGTCTTAAATACAATTCCATAATATAAAAAACCACCTAATATTTCTGAATGTTTTGCAGAAAATATATTGGGTGGTTTTATGTTTTATCAGCTTGAGGATGAAATTACATCAATTGAATACAACAATATTAATGACCATTCTGTTGCACTGGGACTTATCAATCTGTCAGAGCTGGATACTATTTATAAACAGTTCAATCTGCCCTTGCAGGCGGTGGAAATGTGCAAAAAGGGCATAAGCGAAATTTCTGCCGGTGTAGAAATTTATGACCAATGCTGCTTTATCAAACTGCATTTTGCCAGCTCTATAGGTATATTTATATTAAAAAACATTATGATTGTAGTCAGCATTCAGGATAAAAAATGCTTTGTCCGTGATACATTTATGAAAATGCTGTCAAGAATTTGCTGCGACAATATAAGTGTTGAGAGATGCATATTGATTTTGTTTGACACTATGATTACAGATGATAACGCTAAGCTGGAAGAGCTGTGGAACAATATAACCAATCTTGAGGAATCCGTAATAAATAATACTGCGGACGACAGCTTTAACATAAAGCTGCTGGATATGAAAAAGGTCATTTTATCCTATCGCAGTTATTACGAGCGGTTAATTGATATTCTGGAAGTGCTTGAAGAAAACGATAACGATATCTTTGATGAAAATAAAAAGCATTTTAAAAATTTTGCAGAAAGGCTTAACAGACTGAAAGACAACACGGATATGCTTACCGACAGCATTGTACATCTTTGGGACGCATATCAGGCGGCAATCAATATGAATCTTAATAATACGATGAAGATTTTCACATTGGTTACAACGATTTTCTTTCCGCTGACTGTTGTAGTCGGTTGGTACGGAATGAATTTCAATACCATGCCCGAGCTGAACTGGCGGTATGGATATATTTATGTAATTGTGCTGAGTGCAGCAGTAATAACTGCATTGATTCTTTGGTTTAAAAAAAGGAAATGGATATAACTACCGGCATGTCCGTAGGGGTTAGTAGCATATCCATAAACTGTTAAGCCATCTTGTATCTCATTCCAATCACTTGATACTGCCCGCATATCAGCAGCACATAATGCACAGTGTGCAGATTCCCTTGAGCCTATATCAACCTTGCATAAAAAACAGCACCTATCATACGATAAGTGCTATCCCAAAATTATTTAATTTTTATCATCGCCATCTGCTACTGCTTCAATTGCTTTAACAACAACTTCATTTAATTGTGCTGCATTTTTTGAAGTAATAACAGGTTTACCTGTTTGAGCCTCGATAGACTTGCGTGCATCACCTGCAACTGTTCCTCCGGCTTTTGCAACCTTACGGTTCTCATCTAACCCCTGAGGATTCTGTGCTTTTGTAAGTTCAGTTGTTGTTGCTTCGGCAAGCATATTAAGCACAATTTCCATTGTGCTCATATTGTCACGCAAATTTTCTTTCTTAAGTCCTTTAAGGTCTTTATATTTGCGTGTTGACATTCCCGACCAAGCCTTTGTAATTTCATCAGTAAGAATTGCATATTCTGCACCTTGCTGAACACCACGTTTCTGCCATTCGGCGGTCAGTTCATTACGAACACGGATTGACAATATGCGCTGATGTATCCATTCTTCGTCATAGCCTTTTTTCTGATAGGTTTCAACTGCACGGTCAATAGCAAGTTCAGGATCAATGGTTTCTTCAATTCTTTCTCTGCCGACTTGTGCAAGCCACAGCTTGAACGGCTCTGCTTTTTTTGAAGGAATGGACTGAATTATACGGAGTAACTGCTCGGCATCTGCAACATCGGTCATTCTTTTTTTGCCGTCTTTTGCAGTCATTTTCAACTGTACGATTTTTTCGTACAGTTCACTTCCTTCGGCTTTCAGTTTGCGTTTTAAGTCGCTCCAATAACGACGGGGATTATCTGTGTCACTCAAAACATCACAAACATCAACGATTGCAAAATACCATTCTTCTTTTTCGCTATCCCAAGCAGTTCGTATTTCTTTATTTTCAAACAATTCAATATTATCAGTCATATTATTTTCTCCGATACATATCACACAAGTATCTTCTACTTTAATAAGCATTTGAATGCGGGGACAATTTGTACCCCTTTTCTCATTGCTTTTTCTACATATTACAAGTTGATTTTATCATAAAAAGGAATAACACTCAACATATTTTATCTTAAATTTGATTTTATCTGTAAGTTAATAGTGTGAATTTGAGAAAAAATAAAAAGTGCCGAAATCCTTGGAAAATCGGCACTTTTTGGCACCCTCAGTGGGAATCGAACCTACATCTAAGTCTTAGGAGGACCTTATTCTATCCGTTGAACTATGAGGGCAAATATTCAATATACAAATGCGTCTGCGGCATTTATTATGTCGGTATTAAAAAACACAGTCACAAGTGCGACTGTGTTTTTTGTTTGGTGACCCGGACGGGAATTGAACCCGTGTTACCGCCGTGAAAGGGCGGTGTCTTAACCTCTTGACCACCGGGCCGTTGGTGGCTTTAACTGGATTCGAACCAGTGACACCGCGGGTATGAACCGCGTGCTCTAGCCAACTGAGCTATAAAGCCATCTGTAATAATGCAAGCAAAATTATATCTTATTAATTGGTTTTTGTCAACACTTTTTTTCTATTCAAATAAAATCTTCTTAAATTTTGTCCTTAAAAATCGGTCACAGCACAATATATAGTACATATGTTTGACATAAATAATATATAATGGTATTATATATTAGAATTATTTTTTGGAGGGAATTATGAAAAATCTTAACGAAAGCCAAAAAGCAGTTTTTGAATATATAAAAAAAGTTATTGCTCAGCGCGGAATTGCTCCCTCTGTCAGAGAAATAGGCGAAGCAGTGGGTCTGCGCTCCACCTCCTCTGTGCAGTATAATCTTAATGCACTGGAGGACTACGGATATATCAAGCGTGAACCTAATTTGAAGCGTACAATACGCCTTGCCGGCCCTTCCGAAAAAATTACGCATATCCCATTAATCGGCACGGTTACCGCCGGTATGCCTATTTTGGCTACCCAGCAAGTTGAGGATTATATTGCATTGTCAGGTGTCCGCGGCAATAATTTATTTGCCCTTCATGTAAAGGGAGACTCTATGATTAATGCCGGCATTCTCGACGGTGACATTGTAGTTGTTGAGCAAACGCCTACTGCTGACAATGGCGATATTGTAGTTGCCCTGATTGACGATGAAGCAACCGTAAAAAGATTTTATAAAGAAGACGGACACTTTCGTCTTCAGGCGGAAAACAGCAAGTATTCCCCCATTATAGTAGAAGAATGCGCCATACTGGGCAAGGTAAAAACACTGGTGCGTTCCTATTGATATTTTGCATATAATCGTATATAATATACAAAATAATTGAGAGGTGTTAAAAATGAGTGAATGTACACATGATTGTTCAACCTGCAGTTCAAATTGCGCAGACAGAAAGCCGGCAAAAGAAGACTTTCTCAAGCCAATGAATAAATACTCAAAAATCAAAAAAGTAATTGGTGTTGTAAGCGGTAAAGGCGGTGTAGGCAAAAGTCTTGTCACCTGTCTGCTGGCATCAAAATGTGCGAAAGCAGGCTTAAAGGTTGGTATACTGGATGCCGATATTACCGGTCCGTCCATTCCAAAATCCTTTGGCGTAACAAGCAGAGCTATGCAGGATGAGGAATGCCTGCTGCCGACAGTGGCTGATAACATTAAAATGATGAGTATCAACCTGCTGCTTGAGGATGTTAATTCTCCTGTAGTATGGCGCGGCCCGGTCATCAGCGGTGTTATTGAGCAGTTCTGGAGTGATGTACGCTGGGGCGAGCTTGATTATCTGTTTGTGGATATGCCTCCGGGAACAGGCGATGTTGCACTGACCGTATTCCAAAGCCTTCCTGTTGACGGCATTGTTATCGTATCAACGCCTCAGGATTTAGTAAAAATGATTGTAAACAAGGCTTACAATATGGCAAAGCTGATGGATGTACCTGTATTGGGTCTTGTTGAAAATATGAGCTACTATGTTTGTGAGGATTGCGGTAAAAAGATTAATATTTTCGGTGAATCTAAAATTGATGAAACCGCTGCCGAGCTTGGCGTTCCCGTGCTTGCAAAGCTGCCGATAAATCCTGAAATTAATAAACTGGTTGACAACGGAAGAATATATGATGCTGCGTGCAGTGAGCTTGATGAATTTGTATCTGTGTTAAAGGGAGAATAGTACTTCCTTTACACTTGCAAAGCTCTTTGAATTAAGGAGAAAATTATGTCAAAAAGAGAAGAATATATCAGCTGGGATGAATACTTTATGGGTGTGGCTATTCTTGCTTCCCAGCGAAGCAAGGACCCCAGCACACAGGTTGGTGCTTGTGTCGTAAATGACGATAACAAAATTATGTCTGTTGGATACAACGGATTTCCGAGAGGCTGCAGTGATGACGAATTCCCTTGGGAACGAAGCGGAGACAAGGACAGCAATACGAAATATCCGTACGTATGCCATGCAGAGCTGAACGCAATACTGAATGCCGGCGGAAACAGTCTGAAAGACTGCAGAATTTATGTTGCACTGTTTCCCTGCAATGAATGTGCAAAGGCTATTATTCAGTGTGGAATCAAAGAGGTTATCTACATAAGTGATAAGTATGCCGACACAGACCTTGTACAGGCAAGCAAGCGTATGCTCAACTGCGCCGGTATAAAGCTTACTCCCTTTGAATCAAATAAAAAGATAACGATTGACTTTAACAAAGAGGGCATTTAAATGGACATTGATATTTATGATTTTGATAAAACCATTGTCCCCTTTGACAGCGGCTCCCTTTTCTGCGGATACTGTTTGCTTCACTATCCGTACCTGATACTTCTTCTTCCTTTTTTCATACCGATACTCTTCATTGCGGTGCTGTTAATGCTTCTGCATATTATCAGCTTTACGGATTTTAAAAAGCTCTGCTTCCTGTTTGTGCCTTTCATTCCCCTTGACAAGGCGGTTAAAGGCTTTTGGGACAAACACGAAAAGCAGGTACATAAATGGTTTTATAACAGAAACAGATATACCGTTGTAATCAGCGCTTCCCCTGATTTTCTTCTTAATGAAATTCACAAGCGTTTAGACTTTGATAAGCTGATTTGCACCAAACACAGCCGTAAAACCGGTGCTATTATAGGTGAAAACTGCAGAAACGAAGAAAAGGTTAAACGTCTTTATGAGGAGTTCAATCCGAAGGACATCAATGTCATTGATGTTTATTCCGACTCGCTGAAGCACGACAAGCCTATATTTTTCCTTGCAAAAGGAACCTGCTATCATATTGTGGAAAGCGAAAAAAAGCCTTTCAAATTCAGAGACAAATACAAGGATTGATTTAAATGAAAAAAATTATTCCACTGATTATACTGCTGATAATAGCGATTGGTATATTTGCAGTTTCTATAAATTACAGAAACAATAAAACGCCGGAAGCCCATACGGACAGCACCGGCGTCAGCTATTCTGTAAGAGAAGAAAATACCAAGCTTGAAAAAGAGGACATCATTGCAGAAAACAAAGAGGGCAATTATCAGCTCTACTTCAAAAACAATATTGCAACCCTTGTTCACAACAAGGCTCGCATTGACTTTACAAGCTGGGGAAAATCCATTGCCACAAAAAATCCGGAGCTGTACTACAGTGATTTTGACAAGGACGGAGAAAAAGAGCTGATTATAAAGCTGGTGGAAAACGGCAATAACATAACCGGCAAAACAGAATACTCTTATATTTTATATATGTTCAAGCCTGAAAAGGATGAGAACGGTGATGAACAGCTCAAATATATTACTGCCAGCAGTCAGAACTGGACAAGCGTTTTTTCAAGCTACGTTAAGCTTGAAATCACCCAGCTGAAAAACTGCAAAAAATTCCTGCAGTTTGCGATGAACGATTCTACGGAAGAAATAAATTATGACAGCAAAACAGGCATTACGGATAACAAATATGTAGCCTATGGAAAAGCGGACTGCAGCAACAAAAAGGAATACTATACTGTAAGCGGTTACAATAAAGGAATCGGCGTATACAATGTTGACGAAAACGGAAAAATTACACTTGATATTCAAATCATTGTAAAATATGAAGAATCCAGTCTTAACTATCACATTGGAAATATACACTGTGATATGAAGATTTCAGATAATACATTCCTGGTTGAGCCAAACACCATTTCGCTTAAACCGCTGGAAGAATACAGTATTACCGACCCGAGAGAAACCGCGGATGCTGACTGGAATTACACGGTAAATAACCGGGATGCCTCAGCAAATCATTCTGCAAACATCGGCTGGATTGAAAAACAGTTTACTTTAAATGCTTATAACAGCTCTGAAAATCAAAATTTCAGCGATGAGGCAAGTGATATAGAATACATTGATAAGATTGAATTTACACAGTCCGGCATAACAATGACAGCTCAGGATGGCTGCAGCTTTGATAAGGCTATTATTGAAAACGGAAAGTTTGAAGTGCTGACAGGAGAGGACTTTGACACGGACATTTCCTACAATGCCGAGATAAAAAATATCAATGAAAAAAGCACATTAATTCTGCATTTTGACAAAACTTATAATAAGAGCGACATTGCGTCCATTGCCATAAAATGCGGAAACTAAACAAAAAATAAACAATTTCAAAAAATATTGATAAAGTCAAAACGCTGTGTTATACTCCCATAAGGTGATTTGATGATGAAGGAAGTAATGATTACAGCAGATTCTACTTGTGATCTGCCAAAGCATATTATTGAAAAATACAATATTACAATTATTCCGTTGTCTATATTATTAGGTGACAAATCATATATGGATGGTGTTGATATTTTTCCGAATGATATATATGATTATGTTTCCGAGACCGGAGATTTGCCTAAAACAGCAGCTGTAACACCTGCCCAGTATGCCTCTGTTTTTGAGGAATTTTCAAAAGAGGGAAAGGCAGTAGTTCACATCGGACTGTCCTCTGCCATATCCTCCAGCTATCAAAATGCATGCATAGCTGCCGGTGAATTTGAGGATATCTACTGTGTTGATTCAAAAAGTCTTTGCACTGCAATGGGTCTGCTGGTTTTAAAGGCTTGCGATTTCAGAGAAAAGGGCTTTGATGCAAAAAAAATCTGCAATCGAGTTAACAGCCTTGTACCAAAGGTAAGCACTACCTTTGTGCTTGATAATTTAAAATATCTGCACAAGGGAGGAAGATGCTCCGGTGTTGCTAAATTCAGTGCCAACGTGCTGAATATAAAGCCAAGTATTGCCGTAAATGCAGAGGGCAAGCTGGATGTTGCAAAGAAATACAGAGGCAAATCTGAATTTGTTTACAAACAATATATAAACGACTGTCTTAATGATGCAAATAAAATTGATTCGGCAAGAATTGTTATTGCCAACAGCGGTGGATTAAGCCCTGATATTTTGAGCTATGCCAAGGGTGTAATTGAGGGTAAAAATAAATTTGCAGAAATTATTACTGCGGATGCAGGCTGTACAATCTCCTCTCACTGCGGACCGAAAACACTGGCTGTATTTTATATCAAAAAATAATTTTAGTTTAACAGCAGAGTCATGGAATAGCCTTGACTCTGTTTTATTAAATTCATTGTAAACTTATATTTGGAAAGGGTAAACAATGGCACTTAAAGACGATATACTTTATGAATTTTTAAACAGCAATGACTATTTAAGCGGTGAAGAGCTGGCAAAAAAATTCGGCAAAAGCCGAGCTGCTGTATGGAAAGCAATAAAATCTCTGACAAAGAGCGGCTATGCATTTGATGCCGTTACAAACAAAGGCTATAAGCTCATTGACAGCAACAATCTTATGTCTGCCCACAGCATCAAGGCTTTTTTGAACAAGCCCATTGAGGTTATCTATTATCCCACCATTGATTCAACCAACAATGGCTGCAAAAGGTTATTGGCGGACGGACAGAAGGGTGAATTTCTGGTAGTGGCAAATCAGCAGACTGCCGGCAGGGGCAGACAAGGCAAAAGCTTTTATTCCCCTGCATCAACGGGAATATATTTTTCTTTGGTAATCAGACCCAAAACCAATCTGCAAAATGCTGTTACAGCCACCACTGCTGCCGCTGTTGCCGTGTGCAAGGCGGTAGAAAAGCTGACCGATAAAAATCCGAAAATTAAATGGGTTAACGATGTATTCCTTAACGGAAAAAAAATCTGCGGAATACTGACAGAAGCAATTACAAATTTTGAAGAGGGTGTTGTTGATAGTGTTATCATCGGCATCGGCGTAAATATTAATACTGAGAGCTTTCCTGACAGTGCACAGCAGGCAGGAAGTCTTGACACAGACATTAACCGAAGCCTCTTAATTGCTGAAATCTGCAACGAGCTTATTGACATAGCATATGGAGATTATAACGGCTTTATTGATTATTACCGCAGTCATTCCCTTGTGCTTGGAGAAAAAATCAAGTTTATTCAAAACGGAAAAGTCACACCTGCCACAGCCGTTGCCATTGACGAAACAGGCGGTCTTGAGGTTGAGCTTGAGGATGCAAGCCATATCATTCTCCGAAGCGGAGAAATCAGCATCCGAAAAATGTAAAAATTTGTCACAAAAAGCGTGCAATAAATAATCAGCTAATGACTTGACAAATACGAATTATTGCATATAATATGTTATAGGCAATCGCCGAATAAATATTTTCAGGGCGAGGTGTAATTCCTCACCGGCAGTATAGTCTGCGACCCACTTTGTGGCTGATGCGGTGCAATTCCGCAACCGACGGTTAAAGTCCGGATGAGAGAAAATGTTTAGGTACAGGAAAGATAACTTTCTTGCCTTTGGTCAAAGCATTTACGCCCTGGCTTTTATTAGCCGGGGCTTCTCTTTTTGCCCGCAAAAAGGAGAAACGTATGAAAAACAAAAAAGTAAGAGTATTAACAGGCTCAGCCATGCTGACTGCAGTTGCCTTTGCATTGCAGTTTATCGAGATTTCCATTCCGATTATACCCAGCTTCATCAAGCTTGACTTTTCGGATTTACCTGCGCTCATCGGTGCCTTTGCATATGGACCGCTGGCCGGTGTATTGATTCAGCTGCTGAAAAATCTAATACATATGCCCTTCGGCTCAAGTATGTTTATCGGAGAGCTGTCCAACTTCCTGCACGGTGCGGTATTTGTTTTAGCTGCAGGCTTCATTTACAAGCATAAAAAGACAAAGGCAAATGCTGTTTTCGCCGGATTTATCGGCTCCCTTGCAATGGCTGCCGTATGTCTGCCGCTGAACTATTTTGTCGTTTATCCGCTGTACTACTCCGTACTCGGCTTGCCGGAGGAGGCTGTACTCGGTATGTATCAGGCAATTCTGCCAAGTGTAAAGAATATGGTTCAGGCACTGGCAATCTTTAATATTCCTTTCACCTTTGTAAAAGCCTTTATCTGTGCAGTGGTTTCCATACTGATTTACAAGCCCCTGTCACCGCTGTTAAAGGGAAAGACGCAAAATTAATTTATAGCATAATATAACACGTATTCATTTTTGTCATAGGAGCTGATTATGGTTACCGTTTTTTCGGTCATCTGATTAGCTCCTTTCCCTATTTGACATAATAGTTATAATGGGTTAAAATAAATTCATCTCATTTAGGATGTGAAAAAATGAAGCTATCATTTGTATGCCCCTGCTATAATGAAGCAGAAAATATTTTTCCGTTTGTTCATTCAATTGCTGAAACCTTTACAAATTTCAGCGAATATGAAATTCTGTTTGTAAATGACGGAAGCACGGATAATACCCTTGAACAATTAAAAAAAGTTAAAAACGAAAGTAACTGCAATATTAAAATAATCAATCTCTCCCGCAATTTCGGCAAGGAGTCAGCTATGTATGCAGGGCTGCAGCACAGCTGCGGTGAACTGATCAGCATTATTGATACGGATTTGCAGCAGGAGCCGAGTACGGTTTTACAAATGGTGAAAATGCTTGATGCCACGCCGGAGCTTGACTGCGTGTGCGCCTATCAAAATACGAGGAGCGAAAGCAAATTCAGCACCTTCTGCAAAAATGCTTTTTATAAAATAGCAGATAAATACACCGAAATTTCATTTAAAAACGGTGCCTCTGATTTTCGCACCTTCAGAAAAAGTGTTAAGGATGCCATTCTCTCTATGGGCGAGTACCATAGATTTTCAAAAGGTATTTTCAGCTGGGTAGGCTTCAACACCGAATATATTGAATATGAAGCAAAGGAAAGGCAAAACGGCAAAAGCAGCTTCAGCTTCTTTAAGCTGCTGAAATACGGCATAAACGGAATTATAAGCTTTTCAACTGCACCGCTTAAATTTGCCTCTGTGGTGGGAAGCTTCGCCATCGCCTTTAGTATCATTTACGCAATCGTAACCATAATCAGAAAGCTGGTCAATAATATAGCTGTTGACGGTTTTACACAGCTTGTCATTTTAATCGCCTTTCTTGGCGGCATCCAGCTCTTTACAATCGGCATTATCGGCGAATACCTTGCGAAAAATTATATTGAAACAAAAAAACGTCCCATTTATATAGCAAAAGAAATCATCGACTACAAATAATATTTATATTGATATTTTTATGTCAATGATGTATAATATTTCCGTAAATTATTAATTAAAAATATAGGAGATTTTTATTATGTTAGTTTCTGCAACAGAAATGTTAAAAAAGGCTAAGGCCGGTCACTATGCTGTCGGTCAGTTCAACATCAACAATCTTGAATGGACAAAATCTATTCTCTTAACTGCACAGGAGTTAAACAGCCCTGTTATCCTCGGTGTTTCTGAGGGTGCCGGCAAATATATGACCGGTTTTAAAACAGTTGCTGCTATGGTAAAGGCTATGGATGAGGAGCTTGGTATCACTGTTCCTGTTGCACTTCACCTTGACCACGGTTCATATGAAGGCTGCTACAAGTGCATCAAGGCAGGCTTCACTTCCATTATGTTTGACGGCTCACATTATCCAATTGAGGAGAATGTTGCTAAGACAACCGAGCTTGTTAATGTTGCTCATGCTCTCGGTCTTTCTATCGAGGCTGAGGTTGGTTCAATCGGCGGCGAGGAAGACGGCGTTGTAGGCGCAGGCGAATGTGCTGACCCTAACGAATGCAAGATGGTTGCTGACCTCGGTGTTGATATGCTTGCAGCAGGTATCGGTAACATCCACGGTAAATATCCTGAAAACTGGGCAGGTCTTTCATTCGACACTCTGGATGCTATTCAGCAGCAGACAGGCATTATGCCTCTCGTTCTTCACGGCGGTACAGGCATCCCTGAGGATATGATTAAAAAGGCAATTGACCTTGGTGTTTCAAAAATCAATGTAAATACAGAGTGCCAGCTTTCCTTCCAGGAAGCTACTCGTAAGTATATCGAGGACGGCAAGGATTTACAGGGCAAGGGCTTTGACCCACGTAAGCTTCTTGCACCGGGTGCAGATGCAATCAAGGCTACTGTTAAAGAAAAGATGGAGCTTTTCGGTTCAATCGGCAAGGCAAACGACTAATCAAAATACCTATTTTATTCTTAAAAAAGACAGAGGAAATCCTCTGTCTTTTGCTTTATAAAAATAATCATATATTGACTTGAAATGCTTATAATGTAATGCTACATATAAATATTTATTAAAAACATATTGTGCTAACGCACGGTTGTATCATTCTTTTGTGTCGCAAAAGAACGATACCAAGAAAACGAATCAGGGGGAAAGGCATACGCCTATTCCCCCTAATAACCCCCTTTATTATTGTGCCACGCGTACTTACGCACACTGTGGCACACGCAAAAAATCGTTTATCTTATTTCATAATGATTTAAACCATATTCAATAAATTTACATACTAAGGCATTTCTTGAATGTCTGGTTTCTTCTGCAAGCAAGTCCACCTTTTCTATAAACTCTCTCGGAACTCGTATGGTAATGGTTTTATATTGGTTTTGTTCCTTTTTGGTTCGCTTTTCTAAAATTAACTCCTTCATAATATCACCTTCAAAAATATAAAATAAAGACATACCCTTTTTGAATTAGTAATATTAAATTTCTATTTGGCATATTCAGTATAGCATTATAAAAAATTTAAGTCAATATATGATTATTCTTGCAAAGTAAAAGACAAAAATATTTGTTCAGTATAAGAAATGTACCCTGTGCCGCTGTGCGTGCAAATGCGCGCGGCACACACTTAGAGGGGGTTATTAGGGGGAATAGGCGTATGCCTCTCCCCCTGATTCGTTTTCTTGGTATCGTTCTTTTGCGACACAAAAGAATGATACAACCGTGCGTTAGCACCATATGTTTTTAATAAATATTTATATGCAAAAAATAATTTAATTTTTTTTGGAAATAATATTTTTAATTAACAAATTTTCTTCATTTTATTATTTGCAAATGTGCAGATAATAGTATTGCACGATAAGTGCAGGAGGGGAATATGTTATGAAAAAGAAAACAGCAAACACAATGAAAGCTATTGGTGCTACCTTGGCAGTATGCTCCGCAGTAGCTATGATGGGTGCCGCAAAATCAGACAGCACATCTGCTAAAAAAACAATGAAGAAAACAGCCGACAAGGTTGTCAGCTTTGTAGACACAGTTGCATCCTTTATGTAACAACACTTGGACCATTATATTTTGTCTTATAAGCGAACTGCCTAATGGCAAAAAAATACCATAAGACGAGTGTCTTATGGTATTTTTTATATATCCAGTTTTATAACTTCCTGACCCTCCAGCTTTTCAATATACTGTTTAAAATCAATACCATACGCAGTTCCGCTTGGGAAAAGCTCCAGCATTGGTTCAAGTATAAATCTGCGCTGATGATAGCGCGGGTGAGGTACAATCAAATTTCTGCTTTCGATAATTTCATTTTCCGCAAGAATAATATCTATATCAATAATTCTTGGACCAAATCGAATGCCACGCAGTCTGCCAAAGCCTGCCTCGATACCAAGACACGCACCCAGCATTTCGTGAGGCTCAAAAATGGATTCAACTTTAAGCACGATATTATAAAAATTATTCTGACGGGAATAGCCCACAGGCTCGGTCTCATAAACCGACGATTGCTCTGTCACATCTGTATACGGCAGAAGATTTATTGCATTTACAGCTTTGTCTATATTTGCCTGCCTGTCACCGAGATTTGTGCCAATACTTAAAATATATTCCATAATTTTAAAGATTTTACCTTTCCCTATAAATCTGAACACCGACCCAGCTGAAGTCTGCTTTCATCGGCGCCTCCGGCTTTTTTAATGTAATTGACAAATTAAACACATCCGGATATTCATCAAAAATGGCATCAGCCGCAACTTGAGCAGCCTTTTCCAAAAGGTCATACTTTTCTGCTGTGCAAACACGTGTAACAGTTTTAATCACCTTTGCATAGCTGACAGTATCATTCACATCATCACTATGACAGGCCTTTGTCATATTCACACTTAAATCAATATCAAAAACAAAATTCTGCCCATCCTCTTTTTCCTCGGGATTTACGCCGTGATAAGCAAAAATTTTTAAATCTCTAATCAAAATCTTATCCATATATATTCTCTTTCTTACAGTCAAATCTGATAAAGTTTATCCAATAAACTGCTTTAAGTTCTGAGCCATTAAAATGCCCTGCTTTTCATTTTTTACATCGTGCAGACGAATTATATCGGCGCCATCTAAAACAGCTATTGTATCGACTGCGATGTTGCCGTAAACTCTTTCCTTAGGATTATCCTGATAGCTTCCCTGCCCGATTACACGCTTGCGTGATGTACCTAAAAGCAGAGGAAAATCCTGCAGCTTATATTCCTTAATATGCGTCAAAAGAATCATATTTTCCTCATAGCTTTTGCCAAAGCCTATACCCATATCAAGGCAAAGCTGTGAATAATTTACACCAAGCTCACTGCACGCTTTAACAGAATTATCAAAAAAATGCTTAACATCCCGGGGAGAACCTGCTCCATTATGCATTAAAATCCAGCCACAGCCCTCATTTTTGACAATTTTCGCCATATCAGGTGAAATGATACCGCTTACATCATTAATTATATCTACGCCATATTTCAGCGCCTTTTCTGCAACATAGGGATAATATGTATCAACAGATATCGGAACAGTAATTTTCCCCTGCAAAGCCTTTAACACAGGCTCGAGGCGCGACCATTCCTCCTTATCACTGACAGGAATATGGTTGGGTCTGGTAGATTGTCCGCCGATATCAATAATATCTGCACCCTGCTGTTCCAGCTCTATGGCACAGCTGACAGCACTGTCAACATCAAAATGGTCTCCGCCGTCGCTGAAGCTGTCGGGGGTGACATTGACAATTCCCATTATTAAAACTTTTTTACCGTATTCAATTTCTTTATCTCTGCATTTCCAAATCATAAGAAAATTCTGACACCTTCTGAACCAAAATGAATCTGTTGTTTATTTATCAAGCAGTGCCAATACCTCAGCACGGGAACGAGCATCATTTCGCAGTATACCTCTAAGTGCAGAGGTTTGTGTTTTTGAGCCTGATGCCTTGGCGCCTCTTATTGACATACACATATGCTCTGCCTCGATAATAACTGCCACACCCTTAGGACTTAAATTATCATTTAAAAAGTCTGCTATATCGTGGGTCAGTCTTTCCTGCACCTGAGGCTTTTTTGCAAAATTATCTACAATTCTTGCCAGCTTTGACAAGCCTATAATTTTGTTATCACTGGGGATATAGGCAATATGTGCCTTTCCCACAAAGGGAAGCAGATGATGCTCACACATTGAGCTGAAAGGAATATCTCTGACGATAACAAGCTCGTCATTTGATTTTTCATCAAAGAATTTCAGGTGCTGATGCGGATCCTCTGTTAATCCTGCAAACAGCTCTTCATACATATTTGCCACACGTCTTGGTGTTTCCAAAAGTCCTGATCTGTCAGGGTTTTCGCCCACGGCAATCAAAATTTCTCTGACTGCCTTTTCTATTCTCTCTTTATCCATAAACTCTCCTTATTTCACAAAATAGCTTTTAACACTTTTTAAGCTGTCGGAATTAATTTTATTTTTGTTATATTTTGCTTCTGCATTGTAAACACTCATTGCCGCCATATCACTGCACATAACGGAAAGCTCGTCACCTGCATTGGAAAAATCGCGGATGGTTATATCTGTATCTGCCAGCATAACAAAGGTTTTGAACAAATCCTCTTTATTCTCAAAATTTGCACTGTTCATCTGCTGTGATAACGCTGCCAAAAATAAATCATTTGCCTGTGAAATGCTATTTTCTGTATCCGTATAATATCGAATTAAATTTATAAAGTGACTGCCGTCAATCTGCTGTTCTCCCGCTTTTATCTTCAAGGTATAATTGACGGGACTTTTATTTTCTCTGTGCTTGATTTCATTCAGTATAGGATAATTAATTTCGCCGAGGCTGTTAAAAAAATCACTGAAGTCTGTACTGTCCATAGAGATATAATAATCTATCTCTATTCCCAAATATGCCATTACTGCATTCTTCACATTTTCTGCACCGGACTGTGCATAAATGTCCTTAATAGAATTTTTCTCAATCTCTGTATCTGCCTTTAAAACAGATACCTTATAGGACGGATTATCCATATCCACCTGAATAAGTGCAGTAAAAAGCAGATTTTCATTTTTATGAACAATCGTCATAAAATTATTTTTTCCGCTTACCTCGGGAAGCTCCTGAATATCATTGTCTGCAACATTTTCTGCCACACTTACATTTTCCGGAGCAAAAAATTTTTTTACACTGAAATCATTTTTTATACTGAGTACTAATATAAAAATTACAGTAAATACAACAATTACAAGCAGTGCAATAAGCAGAATTTTTTGTTCAGCAGATTTTTCTTTATTCACCTTTGAAAAATAAATATCGCCTCTGTTTTTAAATATTCTCATACTGCACCTCCTTGAAAAATCATTATACAATACGTCCATTTATTTTACAAGCGTTTATATATGTCTAATGTATTAAAAATTATTATGTGATATTTATACCTTAATTATATATTAATTATAATATATATAAATATATATTATTTAAATAATATATATTTTTTAATATTTAATATTGATTTAATAATTAAAAACTGATATAATGAATGATAGATTGGTTTTTTATGCAATTTTTTATATATAAATTTTTAATATTAAAGGAGGTTAATATGGAATCTTTTGATGATATTTGGAATGCTGTTCTCGACTATTGCAAGATAAATGTTAATGAAACTGCCTATAATCTTTGGATAAATACAATTAAATTTGAAAATTTTGAGAATTCTACGGTTACACTTCGTTTGCCAAAGCCTCTTCACAAAAATATTGTTACCTCACAATACGGTGATTTACTTACAGAGGCATTTGAAAACATACTTGGCTTTAAAGTAAATATTGAATATACCTGTGATGATGTTTTCAACGCTGTTAAAAATAACGAGACAAGCAATGAAAGGCTTGATCAGCATTTAGTAGATTATAAAAATGAACAATTTACATTTGAGAATTTTATTGTAGGAAACAGCAACAGATTTGCATTTACTGCTGCCCAGGCTGTTGCATCTAATCCGGGTAACAGAAATTCAGCAAAATCCTTTACAAACTATAACCCATTATTCATTTACGGTAATTCAGGATTGGGAAAAACACATATACTTAATGCCATTTGTCACGAGGTTGAAAAATCTTATCCGGATATGAACATTATGTATATTCGCGCGGAACAATTTACAAATGAATTTCTGCAGGCCCTGCGCAATCACACAATTGATGAATTTCATAGAAAATACAGAAACAATATTGATTTATTTTTGGTTGATGATATTCAGTTTATTTCAGGAAAGGAATCTACGGAGGAGGAATTTTTTCACACCTTTGATACACTGACTTGTAACGGAAAGCAGGTAGTAATTACCTCTGACCGTCCGCCGAAGGACATTCAGTCTATTACAGACAGATTAAAATCCAGATTTGAGGATGGACTTTTGGCCGACATACAGCCCCCTGAATTGGAGACCAGATGTGAAATTATTAAAAGAAAAGCAAAGCTGTTAAACTTCCAAATTGACGATATGGTTGTAAACTATATTGCCGAAAAGATTAAAACAAACATAAGACAGCTTGAAGGTGTTACAAAAAAGCTTTATGCCCTTTGTGATATTAACGACCATAGACCCACAATTGCACTGGCTCAAAATGTTATAAAGGTTGTTACTGAGGATACGCAGCCGCTGCCGGTAACCATGAAACGTATTGTAGACGAGGTTAGCCGAACAACGGGAATTTCTGTTGAGGATATTTACAGCAAGGTACAAAAATCCAATATTGCACAGGCAAGACGTATTACCTTCTATATTGTCAGAAAAGTAACAAATATAAGCTATGAGGATATCGGAGAGGAATTTAACAAGGACCATTCAACAGTTATGTATAACATTAAAAAGATAGAAGAAAAAATGGCTGTTGATTCCAAGCTGAGCAGAACGGTTAATGATATTATCAATAACATAAAAAGTGAACAGTAGTTTTAAACAATTTTTTCCTTTTCCACATAAAAATATTTAACATATATTGTTGAAAAAAATAGTTTTCAACAGTTTACACACTTTTTTAACAATTACTTATTGAAAAATTTTATTGCATAATATAAGAAAAACAGCGAATAATAATTGTTTTACACAATTTCAACAGCCTATATTACTACTACTAAAAGATAATGTTCTATGATAGACGGAGGAATAAATGTATGAAATTTACCTGCAATACAAAAGAATTAAGTGATGCATGCTCAAATGTAATGCGAGCAGTCAGTGCAAAAGTAACCATTCCTACCATTGAGGGTATTTTAATGGAATGCGGTTCTGACACATTAAGTCTTACCGGATATGACTTTGAATTCGGAATTAATACAATACTTGAAGCAAATGTTGTTGAACCCGGTGCAATTGTCATTAATGCAAAGGTATTAAATGATATTATAAGAAAGCTGCCTGACGGAAATGTTACCTTTGATATCAGTGGTACTTCCGTATCTATTATCAGCGGTGCGGCACAGTATAATATTATGGGAATTGATGCAGAGGATTATCCTGAACTTCCATCTGTTTCCGGCGGATATCCTTTATTTTTAAATGAATCTATCCTTCAAAGTATGATTTCACAGACATTATTTGCAGTTGCCGATAATGAATCATCAAAGCCTGTACATACAGGACTTAAATTTGAGCTTACATTAAATCAGTTAAGACTTGTAGGTGTTGATGGATTCAGACTTGCAATCAGAACAGAGGCTGTTCAGTATGATGGTGAAGACATCAGCTTTATTGTACCGAAAAAGACAATCAGAGAATTAATTAAGCTTATGGGAAATAATGCTGAAAAGGACGTTTCTATAAGTGTAGGTAAAAGACATATTGTATTTGATGTTGATAATTACAGTATTATAAGCAGACTTCTTGATGGAGAATTTCTTGATTATAATGTATCTATTCCAAAAACTGCATCCACTACAATTTTAATTAATACAGAGGATGCAATAAATTGTATAGAGCATACACTCCCTGTTATTGAAAATGATAAGAAAAATCCAATCCGCTGCTTATTTGACGGTGATGAAATGAGAGTTTCTACTGTATCCAGTCTGGGAAGAGTTGTTGATTACACACATGCAAATGTAAGCGGTGACAGAGTTGAAATCGGCTTTAATTCAAAATTTATTTTGGATGCACTTCATGCGGCAGATACAGATCAGGTAAAAATTGAGCTTAACAGTGCAGTAAGCCCTGCAAAGGTTATGCCTATAAATGATGACAGCTTTTTGTTTTTAGTTTTACCAATGAGGTTAAAGAATGAGGGTTAAGGTTAAAGCAGCAGAAAGAAAAAATGAAACAGTAAAAATTTCTACAGATTTTATCAGGCTTGATTCCTTCCTGAAATTCAAAGGAATTGCTGAAACCGGAGGACAGGCTAAGCAGTTTATCAATGATGGAATTGTAAAAGTAAACAATGAAATTTGTACGGCAAGAGGAAAAAAAATCAGAGATAATGATACTGTTTCCATTTTCAGTACAGACTATCATATAAAATATGAAGATTAATTCAATTGAAATAGAAAATTTTAGAAATATTGACAAATTAAATCTTGAATTTGATGATGTTAATATTATCTATGGTGAAAATGCACAAGGAAAAACAAATTTAATAGAGGCAATATATTTATTCACAGGAAGCAAAAGCTTTAGAGGTGTTAAGGATAAAGAGCTTATAAAGTTTGGTGAAAATTTTTCAAGGCTGAAAATTGATTTTGAAAATAAAAGCAGAGAGCAAAATGCACAGATTTTAATTCAAAATAGACGCAGTGCAGAATTAAACGGTGTTAAAAAAAAGTCTGCATCTATGCTTGGGGATGAAATGAAGGCCGTAATTTTTTCACCGGTTCATTTATCTATGGTTAAGGATGGACCGGGTGAAAGAAGAAAATTTATAGATAATGCACTTTGTCAATTAAAATCAAATTATAGAAATGTTTTAAAAGAATATAACAGATCCCTTATGCAGAGAAATATGCTTTTAAAGGATATTGCAAAAAATAACAATCTTTTGGATATGCTTTATATCTGGGATAACAATTTAGCCTCAAGCGGTGCAAAAATTATTTATCAGCGAAATAAATATATTGAAACACTGCTTCCCTATGCAAAGGATATCTTTTATGGTCTTTCATCAGGCAAAGAGGATATTGAATTTATTTTAAAGGGTGCATTTGATTATAAGAATTTGAGTGTAGACGAAATCAAAAAAAAATTAATGTTTGCACTTGATAATAACAGAAGCAACGATATATTAAACCGAATTACAACAATAGGTCCTCATCGGGATGATATGGAAATATTAATCAACGGCAAAAGTGCCAGGAGCTTTGGTTCACAAGGTCAGCAGAGATCCTGTGTGCTGGCACTGAAATTGGCGGAGGCAAGTCTTTTAAAAGAAATGACAGAGGATGAACCGCTGGCACTGCTTGATGATGTAATGAGTGAGCTTGACATATCCCGACAGGATTATATTTTAAATCACATAAAAAACTGGCAGGTGTTTATTACCTGCTGTGATGCAAATACAGTATTGCGTTTAAAAAAAGGAAAGACCTTTCATATTTCAAACGGAGGGTTAATCTGATGTATATTTATCTTGGCGGCGATACGGTTTTAAGCACAAAAGAAATCATCGGTGTTTTTGATATGGATACATCAACCGTGAATAAAGCAACCCGTGATTATTTATCAAAAGCAGAAAAAGAAAAAAAAGTAGTTTATGTAAACTATGAGCTTCCGAAAAGCTTTATAGTTTGCAGGGATAAAATTTATGTTTGCCCTCTTAATACTGCAACAATATTAAAGAGGTGCAAATAAGGAGATTATCATTATGAGTGAAGAAATCAAAACAAATTTAGAAGAAGAGGATATGGATACTGTTGTTACAGAGGAATATTCTGCCAAGGATATTCAGGTTCTTGAAGGACTTGAGGCTGTAAGAAAGCGTCCGGGTATGTACATCGGTTCAACCGGTCCAAGAGGTCTGCACCATTTGGTATATGAAATTGTGGATAACTCTATAGACGAAGCATTGGCAGGTGTGTGTACACATATTGAATGTGATATTCTGCCCGGTAATATTATTCAGGTGCGTGATAACGGACGTGGTATTCCAACAGGTATTAATGAAAAAACAGGTCTGCCTGCAGTTACAGTTGTATTGACAGTGCTTCATGCCGGCGGTAAATTCGGCGGCTCAGGATATAAGGTATCCGGCGGTTTGCACGGTGTAGGTTCATCTGTTGTTAATGCACTTAGTGAATGGCTGGAGGTTGAGGTTACACAAAACGGTCATATCTATTCTCAAAAATTTGAGAGAGGTATACCTGTTAATGATTTACATATCATCGGTGATGCTGAGGGACACGGAACATTAATTCGTTTTAAGGCAGATGCAGATGTATTTCAGGAAACAACAACCTATGAGTATGATATTTTAGCCCGCAGACTGAGAGAGCAGGCATTTTTGAATGCAGGTCTTTCTATCACTCTTAGTGATAAGAGAAGTAATGACGAGGAAGAGCAGATAAGCGAAGAATTCTGCTATGAGGGCGGTATACGTTCCTTCGTAGAATATATCAATACCAGCCGTGGACTTAATCCTATTCAGGAGGAGGTTATCCATTTATCTACAACAAAGGGTGACAGAAGTGCAGAGGTTGCACTTTGTTATACGGATTCTTACAACGAAACCATGTTATCCTTTGCAAATAATATTAATACCATTGATGGCGGTACTCACGAAACAGGCTTTAAAACTGCTTTAACAAGAGTATTCAATGACTATGGTAAAAAATTCGGCATACTCAAGGATAATGATAAGAAATTCTCAGGTGAGGATGTAAGAGAAGGTATTACAGCAGTTATTTCCGTAAAGCTGACAGAGGCACAGTTTGAGGGACAGACCAAGGGTAAGCTGGGTAATACAGATATTACAGGTCTTGTATCCTCTATGCTTTATGAAAAGCTGATGACTTATTTTGAGGAAAATCCGTTTGTTGCAAAGGTTCTCATAAATAAATCACTTGATGCATCCCGTGCAAGAGAGGCAGCAAGAAAGGCAAGAGAAAATGCGAGAAGAAAATCTCCGCTGGAAAGTAATTCACTGCCGGGTAAGCTGGCTGACTGTACAAGCAAAGAGCCTGAAAAATGTGAAATTTATATCGTCGAGGGAGACTCTGCAGGAGGCTCTGCAAAGGAAGGCAGAGACAGAGAACATATGGCAATTCTTCCGCTTTGGGGAAAAATGCTTAATGTTGAGAAAGCAAGAGTTGATAAGGTTATCACAAATGAAAAATTAGTTCCTGTTGTTATGGCTCTCGGTACAGGTATCGGTGATGATTTTGATATATCAAAGCTCAGATATCATAAAATTATAATTATGGCGGATGCCGATGTGGACGGTGCGCATATCCGTACACTTCTGCTGACATTCTTCTTCAGATATATGCCGCAGATTATTGAGCAGGGTTATGTATATCTTGCTCAGCCGCCATTGTTTAAAGTATCAAAGGGCAAAAAATTTGCATATGCATTTGACGATGACCAAAGAGATGCAATCATTTCCGAGTATGGCGGAGATTGTGATGTACAGAGATACAAAGGTCTTGGTGAAATGGACCCTGAACAGCTGTGGGAAACAACTATGGATCCTGAGTTCAGAACTATGCTTCGTGTAACAATTGAGGATGCACAAAGAGCAAGTGAAAACTTCTCTATCCTTATGGGCGATAATGTTGAGCCAAGAAGAGAATTTATAGAAAAGAACGCGAAGTTTGTACAAAACCTTGATGTATAAAAATAACATTATTGTTTAAAACTTGGCTCAACACGAGCCTCCAAATTCGTGAAGCGAATTTGGGAGAAAAGGTTCAGTGAACCTTTTCGTAGCAAGTGGTAAACGTTACGTTTTATAAACAGTTATAGCGTGCGGATAACGTAAGCGAAGTTTATATAAATCTTTTGGATACTTATTCTCATTGTTTAAGATAACTATTTTATAGACAGCAGCAGCGTGCAGATAACATAGTGAAAAAACATATTACAGTACAATTATAACAATTATAGAGGAATACATTTAAAATGACTTTATTAGAGAAATTAAGATTAGCAGTTGTGCTTTTTACTATAGTACTGGGATTGGATTTGTTTATCGTTTTTCCCCTTATGGAAAGATTTGATAAGGAAATGCCCTGGTGGGTGCCGTGGCTGATTATGCTGATATCCGCTCTTGTAGTAATAACCGTATTTGTATTAGGGATAATGTTAGTTATAGTAAAGATAAAGTCAATGTGATGTAGAAATGATTTTGCTATTTCTTTTATAGTAAGGACAGTAAATATGAAATTTAGTTTTAATATGACAGCTGAGGATTTTTATATCGGCTGGAAATACAAATTAAAAAAGAATAACCGAAATAATGCAAGCGGAATACTTTTACTTCCTGTACTCATTTTGTTTTTTATTTTAATGGTATATACAAAGGAATTTTTTACTTTGTCCTATATTATTCTTGTTGTATTGTTTATGCTGGTTAATCACGCTTTGCAGAAAAAAAGCATTAAATCTCAGTTTTACAGCTCTCCTGTTTTAACAGGTGAACAAACGATTGTGCTGTATGATGAGGGTATAGAGCTTATTAACAGCTATGAAAAAATGTTTGTTCCCTGGAAAGGCATTTTTTCAATTAAGCAGGACAGCAAAAATCTGATAATTATGCCTACCTTCAGAAAAGGAATTTTTGTAATTAACAAAGAAAGATACAGCGGCAGCGACTTAGACAATATGATTTTTGCTCTTCAGCAAAATGTAAAAATTGAGGAGGGCAAAAAATGAGAAATACTTTCAGATATACATTAAATGAAATGGACTACATCCTTTTTGAAAGAATGCAGTTTAAAAGAAGCGTTGTACCAAGTACAGTATTTATCGCAGTATTTTTTGTTATGATAGGTGTCTATGATTATATTTCTTCAAAAAATATAGTTATGCTTATTTGTGCAGCTGCTGCAATTGCAATCGCTTTTCTATATTTCTTCATTTATGATAAGGCCTTGATTAAAAACAAGGTAAGAAGATATATTTATGCAGACAGCTCTTATATGGGTGAAAACGAGATTATAATTGACAATCATTCCATTGAGATAAAAAATATTCCAAGAGAAAATGAAGCAGGCACAATATCTATATATCCATATAAAATTATGCGTGCAATAATGGAAAATAATGATTACTTTTTCTTTTATGTGGGACTGGAAGTAAAGATTCTGCCGAAAAAGGCAATTCCGCAGGAAATGAAAGAGCAGGTATTCAGCAATATTAAGAAAAATCAAAATTATGTTTATGTAAAGTAATCTAATGCTTTTATAGCAACGGAGGATGATAATTAATGGAAAATGAAATTCGCTATGACAATCAGAAAATCGTTGATGTAGAAATCAGTGATGAAATCAGAAAGGCATTTCTTGATTATTCAATGAGTGTTATTGTACAGCGTGCACTGCCGGATGTTCGTGATGGCTTAAAGCCTGTTCACAGAAGAATTCTTTATGCAATGTATGATAATAATCTGTACCCGACAAATCCATATCGTAAGTGTGCTACTACTGTCGGTGAAGTGCTTGGTCACTATCATCCTCACGGTGATGCATCTGTTTACGACGCTATGGTAAGACTTGCACAGCCTTTCTCTATGCGTCATACATTGGTTGACGGTCACGGTAACTTTGGTTCGGTGGATGGTGACCCTCCGGCTGCTTATCGTTATACAGAAAGCAGAATGAGCAAAATCTCAATGAAAATGGTTGAGGATATTAAAAAGGATACTGTTGATTTTGCTCCTAACTTTGATGACAACGGCAAAGAGCCTACAGTTTTGCCGGCAAGATTTCCAAACCTGCTGGTAAACGGTACAACAGGTATTGCGGTTGGTATGGCAACAAATATACCGTCTCACAATATGAATGAGGTTATTGAGGCAATGTGCTGTCTGATTGATAATCCTGATGCACAGCTTGAGGATTTGATGCAGCATATTAAGGGTCCTGATTTCCCTACCGGCGGTATTATTATGGGTGCCAAGGGTATTAAGGAAGCATATTCTACCGGACGCGGAAAAATCTATGTTCGCGCCAAGGCAGAAATTGTTGAAACCAGAGGCGACAGATTTAAGATTGTTGTCAGTGAAATTCCTTATGGTGTGAATAAGGCAAGACTGATTACAAGAATTGCAGATTTGGTTAAGGAAAAAAGACTTGAGGGCATTGCGGATGTTCAGGACTACTCCGACCGCCGTGGTATGCATATTGAGGTAACCGTTAAGCGTGATGCAAATGCGCAGGTAGTACTCAATAATCTTTATAAATTAACAGATATGCAGGTTACTTTCGGTGCAATACTGCTGGCACTGGTTGACGGTGTTCCAAAGATTTTAACACTCAAGGAAATTCTGGAGCACTATATTACCTTCCAAAAGGAAATCATAAGAAGAAGAACCCAGTTTGATTTAAGAAAAGCACAGGAAAGAGCGCATATTTTAGAGGGTCTTGCTAAGGCAATTGATATTGTTGATGAGGTTATTGCAACAATCCGTTCCTGTAAAGGCGGACAGGCTGAAGCAAAGCAGGCTATTATGGACAAGTTTGGCTTTGATGATCCTCAGGCAAGTGCAATTGTTGCATATCGTCTTGGTCAGCTTGCCGGACTTGAAATTGAAAAGATTTTAAATGAGTTAAACGAGCTGCATGAGAGAATCAAGGATTTTCTTGATATTCTTGAGCATGAGGAAAGAATTTCAGATATTATCAAGACAGAAGCAAGAGCAATCGGCGATAAATTCGGTGATGAAAGAAGAACGGAAATTTCAGGCTACAGCGGCGATGTGGATGATGAAGATTTAATTCCTGTTGAGGACTGCATCTTAACACTCACCGAAAAGGGATATATGAAGCGTCAGACTGTAGATACCTACAAGGCGCAGAACCGCGGCGGCCGCGGCATATCAGGTATGAGCCGACGTGAAGAGGATGTAGCAAAAACAATGTTTGCCTGCTCCACCCACGATCAGATACTTATTTTTACAAATAAGGGTAAGGTATTTAAGCTTAAAGGATATGAAATTCCTGAATCTTCAAGAACCAGCAAGGGTATGAATGTTGTTAATATTCTTCCGTTGGAAAGCGGCGAGCAGGTTAGTGCTATGGTTAAGGTTCCGAAGGAGGAGGAAAGAACACACCTTTGTATGATGACACGAAATGGTATCATCAAGAGAACAGAGCTTAGCCAGTATGACCATATAAGAAAAACCGGTATTATTGCAATAAATCTTGATGAGGGCGACGAGCTGTCCTGGGTTGAAATTACAGACGGCAATCAAAAGCTGATTGTGGCAACACATGATGGTATGTGTATCTGCTTTAAAGAAAGTGATGCCAGACTTATCGGCAGAACCGCAAGAGGTGTTAAAGCGATTGAGCTTAAAGACGGTGATTTTGTAGTTGGCTTTGCCGTTGTAAGAGATGGTCATTCCTTATTAACCGTTTCTGAAACCGGCTACGGAAGAAAGAGCTTGTTTGAGGACTATCGTATTCAGAACCGCGGCGGTAAGGGATTAATCAATTACCATACCGACAAGTATGGCAAGGTTGCAATGATTGCAATTGTTAATGATAATAATGATGTAATTATGATTTCATCAGATGGAATTATTATACGTACTCCGGCTGATCAGATATCAACCTTCCAGCGACCAAGCAAGGGCGTTAAGGTTATGAGAGTAAATGACGGCGAAAAAATTGCCACAATTTCTATCGTTGATAAGCTTGAGGCAGAGGAAGAAATTGATGCAGATGCAGAAGGCAGTGAGGCTGAACCTGCAGACAGTAATGAATGATAATTTAAATAAATTTAGATAAATTATGAATTATTGCTGATAATTGTAGGAATTTACTGCATAATGGTGTATAATTCCATAAAACCTGAGCAATACAGTATATTGCTTAGATAAGAGGTGAAAATATTGGAGAAGGAATCCTATAATATTGATGATATACTCTCTGAGGTAAAAAAACGTAAGGAAGAAAGAGAGAACGCAAAGCCTGATTACAAAATTACGGCTAAAACAGAGGAGTCTGTTCATACTAGTAATACAGCCGAGCCGGCAATTCAGGATGTAATTGTGAAATCTTCACAAGGTGAAAACAAGGAGGATTTTGCAAAAGCTAAGGATGCTGAGATAAATGATGAAATAAATATTATTTCGGATGAAGAAATCATTAAGGAAATTCCCAAGCAAAGTGAATTGGCATCTGAACCAAGGGATATATATGTTAAAAGTGCAGATGGCATTATTGACAAGGGTCTTGAGGAGCCGCTTGATTTTGAATTCAATGATTTAATCGTCAATGAAAAGGAAACGAATGTATTTGACGATAATCAGGATGAACAGGATGTTCCGGCAGAAGAGGAGCAGGCTGAAGAAAAAATCGAGGCAGCAGAGACTGACGATGCCCTTGCTGACAGCGATATAGCAGCTGCAGATGATGCGGATGCACCTTCGGCTGATAAAGAAGAATATGTTAATCTGTTATCCTATTCAGACGAGGACACTGTGTTGCTTAGCGAAGCTGCAGGGGATCAAGATACGAAAGAGCCGAATAAAGTGAAATTCTTTAAGACAAAAAAAGGCAAAATAGTTAAAACCATAATTATCGTGCTTGTTTTGGTGCTGATTGCTGTGGGTGTAGGCGGCGGAATTTATATTTATAAATCTCTGAATTCCATCGTTGAGCCTAATGCCAATAGTCAGGAACAGCAGTGGCAGGGTATGGACAAGCTGGTAGAAAATTTCCCTGAAATTAAGGAAACAGAGGCAAACCAGCTCAGCTCTCTTCAGGATATGATTAAAACCTGGTATTATAACGGAGAGCCCTGTTCATCCAGTCACGTGCTGAATGTTCTTTTGGTTGGTGAAGATACAAGAGGCAGCGATATTCTTGAGGACGAGACAAGAGCAGATTCTGCGATTGTTGTCAGCATTAATATTGATACAAAGGAAATTACATTAACCTCTGTACTTCGTGATGCATATGCGTATTGGGAAAATACCAGCGGAGATGAATCCTCCGGTACTTTTGAAAAAATTAATGGCGCAATGTCAATCGGCAATATTCATACTTACATTGAATGTGTGGAGAAGCTTTATAAAATAGATATTGACAACTATGTTATTGTTAATTTCGATTCCTTTGAAAAGATTATTGATGAAATCGGCGGCGTTACAATTGAAATGACATCTGCTGAAATTAATGAAATCAACAATCATCAGAAGCGTTACGGCTATGTAACGATAGATAAAACCTTTGAGGGTAACAGCGGAGAGCTTCAGCTTGACGGAAAGCAGGCACTTGCGTACTGCAGAATAAGAAAGATTGACTCAGACAATGCCCGTGCAGACAGACAGAAAACCTGCCTGATGGAAATGTTCAACAAGGTAAAGGACAGTTCAACAGTAACAATGCTGAAGGTTGTTAATACACTTATTCCATATGTTAAAACCGGCTTCAGTTCAGGAGATATCGTATCTATGGCAAAGTATGCTTTATCTCAGGGCTGGCTTGGATTTGATATTAAAATGACAAGCGTTCCGTATAACAGAATTAATGAAAGCGGAATCGGCGGTATTTATTATGGAGCATGGTGCTGGCGTCCGGACTATCCGGCAGATGCATATTATCTGCAGTCACTGATTTACGGAAAGTCAACCATTACATTAGCGCAGGAAAGAGTGGATGTTATTAAGTGTAAGGATTATGGCTTCTATAGCGAAACGCTGACCCCGTGTTATGCAACAATCTATAATTATAATTATGGAGAAACCACAACCTACGAAACAACCGTTAAGGAAGAAACATCCACATCAAATTAAAGAATAAATAATATAAGGAGCTGTAAAAACAAAGGTTTTTACAGCTCCCTTTTTGTTAAAAGTATAAATTAAAATATGATGATGGCTGAGTTCTGTTAGCTCAGCTTTTATTTTGTGCATGCAGCGTTTCCAGCGAAACAGGTGTTGTGTCAATTACTTCCAATTTTCTGCCCTGCATCCAGAGAGATGGGGTAATTCTTAATTTATATCCGTAGCCGGCATCCATTTGCCAATGTGCCATAGGTGCTTCCGGCAAACCGTAGCAGGAAAGAATTGTCATCAAAACACCGGCGTGCCCCACAATGGCAACCGGATTTGTTCCTGTTTTTATGCATCCGTCTACGACATTTTCAAATGCACTGCACACCCTTTTAACAAATTCTGCATTGCTTTCGCCATAGGGCGCCCTTGTATTCATATCACCCTTTAACCAAGCCTTGAAGTCCTCATTGTCCTTTAAGTCCTCTGCTGTCAGCTGTTCAAATTCACCAAAATTGTATTCAATAAAATCATCAATGATGATAATATTGTTTTCCGGGAACATAATTGTTGCAGAATCTTTACAACGTTTAAGGGGTGAAGAAAATACAGCTGAAGCCTTTGGATAGTGTTCGGTCGCCTTGATGGTTTTCAGCTGGGATATACTATCACTAGTTAACGGCAAATCTGTATGCCCAATATACTGTGCGTTTAAGTTTCCTTTGGTCAGTCCGTGACGAAATAAGTATATTGTATATGATTTCATTTTAAAAGTCTCCTTATAAAGCCAAATGTTACAATAAATTACAATGTAAAAATTCCACTTTACATATAGTAATATTGAGAATATAATACTATTTGTAATAACGGAGGGGTATTAATGGAAAGTAAGAATGAGAATAAGCTCGTAGATGCAGAGAATAAAAAAGCAAATAAAAAGGAAGAAAAGCTGTCAAAATTTGCAGCAGTATTGTCTCAATTAAGAAAAGAAAGAGGTATCAGTCAGAAAAAAGCCGCTATTGATTTGGGAATCAGTCAGGCACTGCTGAGCCATTATGAAAAAGGCATAAGAGAGTGCGGACTTGATTTTGTTATTAAGTGCGGTGAGTACTATGGTGTTACTACCGATTATCTGCTGGGTGTCAGCGAAAGCAGAAACGGCGTGGATACATCTTATATTAATTCTCCAATTGATGATGAAGATAATATATCCATCGGTACGCTTGCACAAGCATCCACCTTTTTGCTGGATATTATATCAACAGCCAAGGATGCCAAGGCAGCAAAATATATTTTTGATTATTATGCACTTTGTGTGTACCGCGGTGCAGTAACAATGGCAAAGGCAGGAATACTGCCGACAGAGCTGTTTAAGCTTGATTTTAATATAGGAAGAGAATTGGCAAACGCAGCAATTGCTGTTGAGGATGCTAAGTTCAGCTTTATTGAGGACAAGTCCAGAACAGGTGCAGACTTCCCTCAAAAAACTGCCATTCACAATCTGATTGAATTGGCAGAGGAGCATATCGTTTCAAATTTCTATTTAGAATAAAGCAAGCTGGGAGCGTTCCCCTTTTATAAATTCAACAATAATCGCTGTGGAGATTTCTGCAGCGATTTTTTTAAATATAGGGTAGTCAATCTGGGAGCTTTGGTCTCCCCCGTCACTGATGGAGCGCAGCACAGCAAAAGGAATGTTATTCGCCATACACACGTGACCGATAGCGCCCCCTTCCATTTCACCGCAGATTGCGTCAAACTGGGAGGAGAGATATGCTTTCAGATTACTGTCTGCAATAAAGGTATCACCGCTGGCAATTGTACCGCGGTGAATTTTTTCTCCGCAGCTGATTGCTGTCTGTGCCAGCTTTTCGCTGAGGGCATCATCTGTTTTTACCTTAATAACATTCAGCCCATTAATAAAGCCCCGCGGTTCACCAAGGGCGGTAATGTCAATATCATATTCACACACGTCGGTTGCAACGACAACATTTTTAATAATAACATCCTCTGAAAGGGAGCAGCCGACACCTACATTTATAACCTTATCCACATCAAAGCTGTCAATCATTGCCTGGGTGCAGATGGCAGCATTTACCTTTCCCGGTGAGCATTGAGCTACGCAAACCATTACATCTTCAATAAAGCCGCAGACAAATTCGATACCTGCTTTTGTGGTAATGGTTTTGTTTTTTACTTTATCCTTTATGGTGTTTACCTCAACATCCATAGCGCCGATTATACCGAGCATAGGGACACCCCTTATAATTTTATAGTTGCTGCGAAAATTCAATACGCAATATATAGTGTAATTATAATATATTATTAGAACAAATACAAGTTTATTCAAATTTTTGTTGACAAGTCTTTATATTTTAATATATAATATCTACCGATATTGTGGAGTTGTGTCCCTTGGTATAAATACCGCCGGGCAATGAACTCAGCAGAATTTAGCCTGCACTATACCCGTGCAGAGTATATAAAAGATTAAGACGAGTTTAGTCTTTTGATTGGAGTGAAAAAAGAATGAAGAGAACTTTCCAGCCTAAGAAGAGACATGCAAAGAAAGAGCATGGTTTCAGAAAGAGAATGGCAACAAAGAATGGTAGAAAGGTACTTGCTCGCCGTCGTGCAAAGGGCAGAAAGAAGCTTTCTTACTAATTACCGATTGGGAGTGATTAGGTGAAAGACAACACTTTAAGAGAAAACAAGGATTTTCGCAGACTCTATTACAGAGGAAAAAAGCAGATTTCTCCCTGTTTGGTTACTTATGTTATGCGCAATAATCTCGGCGAAATGCGTATCGGCATTACCAGCGGTAAAAAGATTGGCAATGCTGTTAAACGAAATCGCGCCAGAAGATTAATTCGCACTGCATTTTTTAACTGCCGGGGCAGGATTAACGGAAGCTATGACATTGTGTTTGTAGCCAGAACAAAAACCTGTTATATGAAAATGCAGGAGGTTCAGGCTCAAATGGAGCTCCAACTAAAGGAGCTGGGAGTGTTTGATTGAGAAAGCTGATTAAAAAAGGAATTATATTTTTTATCAGGACTTATCAGATGACGATTAGTCCAAGATTTTCTCATGGCAGCTGCAGGTTTAATCCGACCTGCTCTCAGTATGCAATAGAGGCAATTGAAATCCATGGAATATTCAGAGGCAGTATGCTTGCTGTTTGGAGAATATTAAGGTGCAATCCTTTTAATAAGGGTGGTTGGGATCCTGTTCCCCCAAGGAAAACAAAAGAGGATAAACAATGAATATTATTTTATTAGCAGCAAACACTGTGTCAAACGGTATTGCATTGTTCAAGCCACTTTATTGGTTATTTGGTAAGTGTATGGGCTATCTGCTTGATTTGTTGGGAAACCAATATTTTCTGGCACTTATCATATTTACAGTAATTACACGTCTACTTTTACTGCCTTTAAATATTAAGCAGCAAAAGACAATGGCAAGGACTACCAGACTTCAGCCAAAAATTCAGAAGATACAAAAAAAATATCCGGATCCAAGGGACAGAGATAAGCTGAACAAGGAAATGCAGGAGCTCTATGCAAGAGAGGGTCACAACCCAATGCAGATGGGTTGCGGACCAATGCTTTTCCAGATGATATTCCTTATGGGTATTATCGGTATAATTTATTATCCGATTCAGTATATAATCGGTGCCGGCGGATTTAATGATGCATCAGCAGACATTCAGAATGTAATTTTACCTATATATCAGAATTTAATAGGTGACCCTGATGCAAAAATCACATATTTCCAGTTAAATATTCTTGAGAATTTCAATGTTTACAAAGAAGCTTTGCAGACATCCTTCCCGAATATATTTACAGATGGTGTATGTGCAGACATTGAATCGTACCGCAGCGGTATGACAATGTTTGGTTTGGATATGACAGCTGTTCCTCATTGGAAGACAGATGAAGGTACTTTTAACACTCTTGTTATTATTCCTCTTCTTTGTCTTGTAACATCACTGGGCTCAAGTTTGTTATCAACTATTATTCAGAAAAAGAATAATCCGGCAGCCGGACAGCAGATGAATCAAATGATGCTGATGATGCTGATGATGCCGATATTCTCTTTCTATATTTCATTTAAAGTAACAGCAGCAGTTGGTTTCTACTGGATTATATCAAATCTGGTTGCAATGCTGCAGCAAATATTTATTTTTAAACAATACCCGCCAAGAAAGACACAAGCAAGGCTCATGGTAGAAAATACGATTGAGCGTCGTTCTCGCGAGGAAAATATTAAGAAAATCAAATAATTATCGGAGGATTATATGATAAAGGAATTTATCGGTACCGGTAAAACTATTGAGGAAGCAACCACAGCTGCGAAACTGGGACTTAATGCTCCGTTAACAGTTGATGTTAAGATTGAGATTGTTGCAATGCCCAAGAAGAAGGTTCTTGGTCTGTTTGGCGGCAATGATGCTCAGGTTAAGGCAAGCTATGATGATGGCAAGAAGGAAAGAATGGTTTATGAAAGACCGGAAAGACCCGTTAAAAACACTGCCAAAAAGCCGTCCAAAAAGGCTGCTAAAAAGAAGCCTGAAGCAAAAAAGGAAGAAGTAAGAGTTTCCGATAGTGATATCGATTTAGATTATGTATGCTCATATGTTAAGACTATGATTGATGGTTTTAAGGTTGAGAATGCAAAGGTAACTGCTAAGATTGTTGATAATGTTGTCGAGGTTAATGTTGACTGTGATGATTATGGTATTATCATTGGTCGCAGAGGTGAAACCCTTGACGCAATGCAGTATCTGTCAAGTCTTGCAGTTAAGAAGAGCAACGAGAAGTATTACAGAGTTGCTATTAATGTTGGCGACTACAAAGCAAAGAGAGAAGAAACGCTCAAGGCTTTGGCTATTAAGCATGCAAACTATGTTGTCAGAACCGGAAGAAGATATGGTTTTGAGCCTATGAACCCTTATGAAAGAAGAATTCTTCATACAGCTGTTCAGGAGGTAGAGGGTGCAACATCCCGTTCCGTTGGAAGTGGTATGGACAGACGTGTTCTTATTGAGCCTGTCGGCGGTGTAAGAAATACTGGCAGAGGCGGCAGACGAAACAACAATAAGGGCGGCTCTGCTCCTGCAGCAGATCCAAATCGTGAAAAGAGAGTAGATCGTGCTGACATACCTAAGTTTGGAAAAATCGAAGTCAAAAAAGACTAGTCAAATATATCGGATTTGTTTTGTTCGATTTTTATTGGCTAAGATGTATTGAAAGTAATGGTGGGCTTATTAGTCCACCATTTGCAATATCTAAGATGTTAAATATATAATAATTATAGTATTTTATACAATGCATAATATACAGTATGCTGTGTGAAAGGATGAGGAAGATATGGCGAAAACAATAGCTGCAATTGCAACAGGAAACAGTGTTGCCGGTATTGGTGTTATTCGTATCAGCGGTGATGACGCTATAACTGTAGCAGATAAGGTGTTCAAAGCTGTTGACGGTACTCCCCTTTCAGAAATGAAGGGCTACACAGCGAAGTTCGGCAATGTTTATGCAGACGGCGAATGCTTTGATAATGCAATTGCCCTTGTGTTCAGAAATCCGAAAAGCTATACAGGTGAGGATGTTGTTGAGCTGTCCGTGCACGGCGGTATATTTATTGTTGAAAAAACTTTGGAGAGCGTTTTCAGTGCAGGTGCATATCCTGCCGAAGCCGGAGAGTTTACCAAAAGAGCATTTCTTAATGGCAAGCTTGATTTGGCACAGGCGGAGGGTGTGGCGTCACTGATTTCTGCGCAGGGACAGGAGGCAGCCAGAGCCTCTTTTAACTTACTTCAAGGCTCTTTGAGCAATAAAATTTCTCAGGTTTTGGATGAACTGATAAATTGCAGTGCGTTGATGGCGGCATGGGTGGACTATCCTGATGAAGAGATTGAGGAGCTTCAAGAGGATAATCTGATTGGCATATTGGAAAATGCTTCTGCCGCACTTGATAAGCTGATTAAGAATTATGAAAACGGAATTGTTATGACCGAGGGTGTGGACACCGCAATTGTAGGCAAACCCAATGCAGGCAAATCTACATTGATGAATATGCTTTCCGGAAAAGAGAAAAGCATTGTTACCCACATTAAAGGAACGACGCGTGATATTGTTGAGAATTCTGTTCGTCTCGGAAATATGGTGCTTCATTTAAGTGATACTGCAGGTATTCATAACAGCGATGATATTGTTGAGGCAATCGGTATTCAAAAGGCAATTGAAAAGCTTGACTCGGCAGCACTGATATTAGCGGTGTTTGACGGTTCAGAGGCATTGACCGGTGACGATGAGATATTGATGAACAGCTGCAGCGGAAAGCCTTGTGTAGCAATCATTAACAAAAGTGATTTGGAGCAGAAAATTAACCTTGATGTTATAAAAAGTCACTTTGACAAAATGGTTTGTTTATCAGCAAAGAACAGCAGCGGTATGGATGAATTAGAAAGCACAATCAAAAGCCTGCTGGGTGTGGACTGTGTTGATACCTCACAGCCAATTCTTGCTAATAAAAGACAGAAACTTTGCGTGCAGAAGGCGCTTGATAATGTTAACGAAGCACTGGAGGGTGCAAAAATCGGTGTGACCTACGATGCAATAAATGTTATGATAGACAGTGCTGTTGATGAGCTTTTGACTTTGACCGGAAAGAAAGCAACAGAAGAGGTTGTTAATAATATATTTTCTCGTTTTTGTGTTGGAAAATAAATATGGCATATATAGGAAATTACGATTGATTGCCGTATGAAAGGAAGAGTATGGAATATTTTGCTGAAAATTATGATGTAATCGTTATAGGCGCAGGGCATGCAGGTATAGAGGCTTGCCTTGCTTCAGCACGCCTTGGCTGCAAAACCGCCGTGTTTACAATTAATCTGGACTGGGTTGGAAATATGCCCTGCAATCCATCTATTGGCGGTACTTCAAAGGGTCACCTCGTCAGAGAGATTGATGCCCTTGGAGGAGAGATGGGAAAGGCGGCAGACAAATACTCTTTGCAGTCACGTATGCTCAATTTAGGAAAAGGTCCGGCAGTTCATTCTTTGAGAGCGCAGATAGACCGACGTGAATACTCTGCAGGTATGAAGCATACTCTTGAGCTGCAGGATAATCTTGATATTCGTCAGGCAGAAATCGTAGATATTGTAAGACTGGAAAATGGTTTGTGGCAGGTAAAAACAAAGCTGGAGGCACTCTTTACGGCGAAGGCTGTAATCATTGCAACCGGAACATTTTTAGGCGGAAGAGTTTATATTGGTGACGTATCTTATGAAAGCGGACCGGACGGAATGTTCCCTGCAACAGAGTTAGCCGCCGCATTAAAAAGACTGCATATTCCCCTGCGTCGGTTTAAGACCGGCACCCCCTCCAGAGTCAACAGAAAGTCTATTGATTTTTCTAAAATGGAGGTGCAGTGCGGAGATGAGCATACTGTTCCTTTCAGCTTTGATACAGAGACACCGCCTGAAAATAAGGTGTGCTGTCACATCACTTATACCAATGAAAAAACAAAGCAGATAATTTTGGACAATATTCACAGAAGCCCTATGTACTCAGGAAAAATTGAGGGCAAGGGACCGAGATACTGTCCAAGCTTTGAGGATAAAATTGTGCGTTTCAGTGATAAAGAGAGGCATCAATTATTTGTTGAGCCTTGCGGACTGAATACGGAAGAAATGTATTTGCAGGGTTTATCGTCATCCTTGCCTGAGGATGTTCAGCTGGATTTTATTCATACCATTCCGGGACTTGAAAATGCACAGGTTATGCGAACTGCATATGCAATAGAATATGACTGTGTCGATCCTACCGCCCTTAAAGCTACACTTGAATTTAATGATATTGACAGCCTTTATGGTGCAGGACAGTTCAACGGCTCCAGCGGATATGAGGAAGCAGCTGCCCAGGGTTTGGTAGCCGGTATAAATGCGGCATTAAAAATTAAAGGCGAAGAGCCGTTAATTCTTGACCGCGGCGGTTCATATATCGGAACGCTGATTGATGACCTTGTTACAAAGGGCTGCACGGACCCGTACAGAATGATGACCAGCCGCAGTGAGTACCGCTTGGTACTGCGCCAGGATAATGCGGATGTCCGTCTGACACCTATCGGATATAAAATAGGCTTGATTTCTGATGAGAAATATGGTAAATTTAAATATAAGGAGAAGTGCGTGGAAAATGAGCTTAACAGAATAAAGAATAAGTCAATTCCACTGACCGAAGAGCTTCAGAAAATTTTAATATCCTGTGGCACTGCCCCACTACAGCGCGGCTGTAAGATGATTGAGCTGATTAAGCGTCCGCAGGTTGGTTATAATGATTTGAAGGAAGTAGATAATGACCGTCCGGATTATCCTTATGAAGTGTTTGAACAGGTTGAAATAGCTGTTAAATATGAAGGATATATTAAGAGGCAGGAACAGCAGATTAAGGAAATGCGCAGAATTGAGTGCAAAAAAATTCCCGAAGATATAGATTATACTGTCCTCAAAGGTCTGAGAATTGAAGCGATTGAAAAGCTCGACAAAATTCGACCGGAAAATCTGGGCCAGGCTAGTAGAATAAGTGGTGTAAATCCTGCTGATGTTGCAGCACTAAACATTATTTTGGAGACATTATGATTGACTATGAACTTTTAAAAAGAGAGATTGACAGAATCGGCATTTCCATTGATGCATATGGCTGTGATCGTTTTGATGCCTATGCGGAGAGGCTGGTTAGATGGAATAGACGTGTCAACCTGACAGCTATTACCGATCCTGATGAAATTGTAATTAAGCATTTCATTGATTCTCTCTACATCTTAAAATATGTTAAGATGACAGCCGGCCAAAAATTGATAGATATTGGTTCGGGTGCAGGCTTCCCCGGTGCACCTTTAATGATTGCAAATCCTGGATTGGACGTAACGTTTCTTGACAGTGTGGACAAAAAGCTTGCTTTTATAAGGGATGCACTGAATGTTGCAGGGCTTGTTGCAAATCACAAGCATGGCAGAGCCGAAGTATTCGGAAAGGATGAAGAATACCGAGAGAAGTTTGATTTTGCTACAGCCAGAGCAGTAGCTCCCCTGAATGCGCTTTGTGAATACTGTATGCCTTTTGTTAAGGTCGGCGGTTTGTTTATTGCAATGAAAGGCGCGTCTGCGCAAGAGGAACTGGCGAATGCTGAAAATGCAATTAAGGTTCTTGGCGGTGAAGTGGTTAAGGTAGCAAATTTTGCATTGCCAACCGGAGACAAGAGATCCATTATTATTATAAGAAAGATTTCGCAGACTCCGACAAAGTATCCCCGTAAGTCAAAAAAAATCGACACCAAGCCGTTATAGAACAACTACATATTTGTCGAAGGTAAAGGATTTCTCACGATGAGAAATCCTTTTTTTCTGTCAAACATTATGGTATAGTATAGACAAGGAGATGAGCGAATGGAGCACATTGTTCAAGTACCTACTGAAAAGCTACTGCCAAATCCCTATCAGCCAAGAAAGCAGTTTAAAAGTGAGGACATGCTCTCCCTTGCAGATTCAATCAAAGAAAACGGCGTACTGCAGCCGTTGTTATGCAGGCAGATAAATAACAGCGATTATTTCGAAGTTGTTGCCGGTGAGCGCAGACTGCGGGCATCTATACTTGCCAATCTGCAGACTGTTCCTTGTGTAATCATTGACTGCGGATATGAGCAAAGTGCAGTGTTCTCAATACTTGAAAACATTCAGCGCAGCGATTTGGATTTTTTTGAGGAAGCACAAGCGATTAGTCAGTTAATGAATCATTTTGGATTAACCCAAGAGCAAATCGCAAAGAAGCTCGGAAAAAGTCAATCCTCCCTATCTAATAAGATAAGATTGCTGAAGCTGCCGATTGATGTCAGATACTTTATAGAAAAGGAAGGCTTGACAGAACGGCATGCCAGAGCATTGCTTAAACTGGAGACAGAAAAGCAAATGTGGACAACTTTAAAGGCAATTACTGAAAAAAAGCTAAATGTTGAGCAGACAGAGGCATATATTGACAGCCTATTGGATACCAGAGTAAAGGCAAAGCATCAGACGAACAGAGTATTCAAGGATGTCAGAATATTTGTAAATACCTTTAACAAGGCAATTCAGGCAATGAAGGATTCCGGAATAGAAGCCTTGTCAAATAAAACAGAGACAGATGAATATATTGAATTTATGGTAAGAATACCTAAGGACAAGAATGTAAATAAAATCGCATAGCTTCTTGTCGGTACCGCCGGGTACAATTAACTTGCTTAAAACGGGAAACCGTTTTAACATATTCTCCTCTTTTCATCACGTGGAAAAAACGGGCGCAAGCTCGTTTTTTCTGCGTTTTGGGATATTTACAGGCTGAAATGAATTGTGTTTCATATGAAACCGCATACAACATATTGATTTTCATATAAACTGTGTTTCAATTGGTGATTGTTTAAATTTAAAATTGTTTCAATTAAATATAACTAGTGTGTCTTGACATTTTATCTAAATGTGTGTTGCTTAACAATATCAATATGTGTTTCACGTGAAACATCTATATATAGTATATCCTCAAGCAATATAACACAAATTCGAAAAAATAATTCAATTGTTTCACGTGAAACTACTTGCACCCCCTAACGCTATGTTGTATAATTGTAGCCATGGAGGTGCGCAATGGGAAAGACAGTATCTATATTTAATCAAAAAGGCGGAGTTGGAAAAACAACGACTTGCGTAAGTTTTGCAGCCTCACTGGGCTATAAAGGAAAAAACACCCTATTGGTTGACTGTGACCCGCAGGGTAATTCTACCAGCGGTGTTGGTGTTGATAAATCTTCAATTGAAGCATCATCATATGATGTGCTTATTAATGATGTACCCATAAAGGATGCAATTATAAAAACACAGTACAAAAATCTATCCGTTTTGCCGGCTGATATGGATTTGGCAGGAGCGGAGCTGGAGCTTGCTGAAAATGAGAATAGATTTAAGGTATTAAAGAAAGCTTTGGCATCTGTTGTTATGGAATATGATTACATAATAATTGACTGCCCTCCCAGCTTAGGTTTATTAAGTTTGAATGCATTGACTGCATCTGATACTTTGATTGTACCATTACAATGCGAATATTACGCACTTGAGGGTCTGAGTCAGCTGCTTGGTACAGTTCGTACAGTAAAACAGCACTATAATGAGCATTTGGAGCTGGAAGGTGTGCTGTTTACAATGTTTGATACGAGATTGAAGTTAAATCAGCAGGTTATGGATGAGGTTGACAGCTTCTTCCCTAACAAAGCATATAAAACCAAAATACCCAGAAGTGTTAAGCTGGCGGAAGCACCAAGCTTTGGAGAGCCTATCATTTATTATGAAAAGTATTCTAAGCCAAGCTTTGCATATAAGAAATTTACAGATGAGTTTTTAAAGAAACAATAAGAGGTGAAATATGGCAAAAAAACAATCAGGATTGGGTAAAGGCTTAAATGCCCTTATGATGGAAAACAGTGTTGATAGTATGGTGGCAACCAATACACTTCCTATTAACGAGATTATTCCAAATAAGGATCAGCCCAGAAAAACATTTGACGAGGGTGCTTTGCAGGAGCTTGCTGACAGTATTACACAGCATGGTGTTCTTCAGCCCCTTTTGGTTCGTCCTCTTGTCAGCGGCGGCTATCAGCTTGTAGCAGGTGAGCGACGTTGGAGAGCCTCCAGAATGGCAGGTCTTAAAGAGGTTCCTGTAGTAATCAAGGAGCTTAGCGATGTAGAGACAATGGAGATTGCTATCATTGAAAATCTGCAGCGTGAGGATTTAAACCCTATTGAAGAGGCAGAGGGTCTGCAGGCATTGATTGACAGATGCGGATTCACGCAGGAGGATGTGGCTGTTTCAGTTGGTAAATCACGTCCGGCTATTGCAAATGCGTTAAGATTGCTTAAACTGCCTAAGGAAGTGCGTGATATGACGCAAAACGGCGAAATATCAGCCGGTCACGCCAGAGCATTGCTGGCATTTGATAATGAAGCAATGATTTACGAGGCAGCACAAAATATAATCAGAAACAACCTAACTGTCAGAGATGTTGAACGTCTTGCAAAAATGACGGAGCGCAGTACAAAAACACGCACCTCATCCCGCAGACGGGATTCCTTTTATGATGAGGTTGAGCTTTCCTTAACCGAGGTTCTCGGAAGAAAGGTTAAGGTTTATAACGGCAGAGGTAAGGGCACACTTGAAATAGAGTTCTACTCGCCGGAGGATTTAAAGGAAATAGCAAATAAGTTAGGAGAATAAATATGTTAGATATAAAATTTGTCAGAGAAAACCCAGAGATTGTAAAGGAAAATATTAAAAAGAAGTTTCAGGATAAAAAGCTGCCTTTGGTTGATGAGGTAATTGCGCTTGACACAGAGCGCAGAACCGTAATGACAAGAGCCGACGAGCTTAGAGCCAACAGAAATAAGCTGTCTAAGCAAATCGGTATGCTTATGTCACAGGGCAAAAAAGAAGAGGGCATGGCAATTCGTGAGCAGGTAAATGCGCAGGCAAAGGAGCTTGAAGAACTTGCAGTCAAGGAAAAGGCGCTTAATGAAAAGGTAACAGAAATTATGATGTCTATACCAAACATCATTGATGAGTCTGTTCCAATCGGTAAGGATGACAGCGAAAATGTAGAGGTTCAAAAGTATGGTGAGCCTGTTGTTCCTGATTTTGATGTTCCTTATCATACAGATATTATGGAACGCTTTGATGGTATTGATTTAGAAGCAGCCGGAAGAGTTGCAGGCAATGGCTTCTATTATCTTATGGGCGATATCGCAAGACTTCACAGTGCAGTTATCAGCTATGCCAGAGACTTTATGATTGACAGAGGCTTCACTTATGTTGTGCCTCCGTTTATGATTCGTTCAAATGTTGTTACCGGTGTAATGAGCTTTGAGGAAATGGATGCAATGATGTATAAAATTGAGGGCGAGGACTTATATCTTATCGGCACCTCTGAGCATTCCATGATTGGTAAATTCATTGATACCATTACACCTGAGAGTGAGCTGCCTAAAACACTGACCTCTTATTCACCTTGCTTCCGTAAGGAAAAGGGCGCTCACGGTATTGAGGAACGCGGTGTATATCGTATTCATCAGTTTGAGAAGCAGGAAATGGTTGTTGTTTGTAAGCCGGAAGAATCAAAAATGTGGTTTGATAAACTGTGGCAGAATACCGTTGATTTGTTCCGTTCTCTTGATATCCCTGTAAGAACACTTGAATGCTGTTCCGGTGATTTAGCAGATTTGAAGGTTAAGAGTGTGGATGTCGAGGCTTGGTCTCCAAGACAGCAAAAATATTTTGAGGTTGGTTCTTGTTCTAATCTGACAGATGCACAGGCAAGACGACTGAAAATCAGAGTAAAGGGTGAAAACGGCAATTATCTTGCGCATACCTTGAATAATACAGTAGTTGCTCCGCCAAGAATGCTCATTGCATTTCTTGAAAATAATCTGCAGGCAGATGGCTCTGTTTTGATTCCGGAGGCACTGCGTATGTATATGGGCGGCAAGGATAAGATTGTGCCGACTAAATAATGAAAATTGTATTTATTATTATAGGAATAATTACATTCATCATTTTTATTGAGCCGATATTTGAAGATGTTTTTAATGCTGCAACCCTACTAGGCGTGTTTGCAGGTGCTTTTACCGTGACTGCAGGTATACTGTTAGATAACACAGGCGTAAGTCAGACTGTATTTTGTGTTATTATTTTTGGCGGATATGGATTGCTGCTTATATGTATGACGGCGGTTTATCTTGCCGGCAGGACAAAAGCCGGGGATGAAAGGGTCATAATTGTTCTTGGATGTAAGGTGAAGGGCGATTTGCCTTCCTTGTCACTGGTTAAGCGGGTTGCATCTGCCTATGATTTTTTGCAGAAGAATACAAAAGCAGTAGCCATTCTAAGCGGCGGACAGGGTGCAGATGAATACATAAGTGAAGCACAGTGTATGCAAGCAATGCTTATTGATATGGGTATAAGCAGTGACAGGCTGATTATTGAGGATCGATCCACCAGCACGGAAGAGAATATCCGCTTTTCACTGGAAATTATAAATTCCCTGGGGCTTGATTCTCGAACAGCAATCGCAACATCGGAATATCACCAGCTAAGAGCAAAAATGATTTGCAGGCGATACGGATTAAAGACAAGTGCACAAAGCGCCAAAACGAAGGCAATCATTTTACCGACCTTTTTGTTAAGAGAGGTTATGGCACTTGCAAAAGAGATTATCGTAAAATAAAGCTGAGAGGCCAATACTTCGTTACAGCATCTCAGCGAATATAAAAAGTGTCTTTCCAAAGATATCATTCGGAAAGACACTTTTTGTTTTCTATTCAATTTAATATTAGTCGTTATCAAGGAGTCCCTTGTAGAATTCACAGTAATCAACACGCTTCTCAGCGGTGAATGCCATTGCCTCACGAGGATGTCTGTTTAACTGACCTGTCAGCATATACTGAACATCATAGCCCCAAACAATTCCTGCCTCCTTCAGAGGAAGAATATATTTTTCAAGGAAGGTGAGCAGGCTGTATAAGCTGTACTTTGGATTCTTCAGGAAGCCGAGGAGTAATTCCATAGCACAGTTTCCTGCGCCTCTGCCCATACCTGCAGCGGTTGCATCCAAGTAGGAAACACCATATGACAGTGTTTCAATTGTATTTGCGAAAGCAAGATTTTGGTTATTATGTGCGTGGAAGCCGATTGCTTTGCCGTACTTCTCGCCATACTCAAGATATTTTTTTGCAAGCTTGCCTGCATTTTCAGGATAAAGAGAACCATAGGAGTCAACAAGATAAATGACATCAACACTGCTGTTGCCCAGCATTTCAAGTGCGTCCTCCACCTGATCGCTGTTTGCCTGGCTGATAGCCATAATGTTGCAGGTTGTTTCGTATCCAAGATTATTAAAATGCTCAATCATTTCAATTGCAGCAGGAATTTGGTGAATGTAGCAGGCAACACGCACCATATCAACTACACTTTCACTCTTAGGCAGGAAATCCTCCTTGAAATCACAGCGGCCTACATCAGCCATTACAGCAATTTTCATATCGCTGATGTTATCACCGACGATGGAGCGGATGTCCGCCTCATCACAGAATTTCCATTTTCCGAAATCTTTTGGGTCAAATAAGTTTTTGGAAGCACGATAACCGAACTCCATATAGTCAACACCGGATTTAATATTTGTTTTGTAAAGCTCTGTTACAAATTCGTCTGTAAATTCAAAATTGTTGCACAGTCCTCCGTCACGGATTGTTGCGTCCAGCACCTTAACGTCTGAACGAACAGACATTAAATTACCTTTTCTGCTAGTCATAGTCTGAACCTCTCTTGTTAATTTCTGTCACTTCAACGCATTAAAGCCACAACGCATTAAAGCGGATTAGTGGTATTATAACAGAGACAGGTCTATAAATCAAGAGAAAAAATAAAAAATATTATTTTTGTCGAAATATAGCTGGTATAAAAACAAAACACCCAAAATAAGAAGTAAAATACTTAGCTGAGGTGCCATAACGAAGTATTGGTTTCTCGTGGTAATTTCCTGTAATAC
>JAMPGU010000012.1 GCA_023663865.1 Clostridium sp. | reverse complement strand
ATCCAAAAAGCCTATCCTTCTCTAATCAAGAATAGGCTTTTTCTACAGGCTGAAAGGAGTAGTTAATCTACTCCTTTTCGTTTATAACATGGTAATTATTTTAATCATTTTCTTCAAGTGGTATAACTCTGTAAATTAACTCTAAAATTATACATACTAAAACAGCAATAATCCAAATCGGTAAATCAATAAACATTTTAATCACAAGCAATACAACAATTGACACAAATGCTGATATATAAAGCCAACAGGGATTCACCTTAAATTCGCTATCACAATATTTACAGCTGCATTTACTGTATCCAAATTTGTTCGGAGTTTTATCTATCATACGAATTCCCCATTCTTTGCAATGTGGACACTTCGTATAAAATAACACTTTGAAAAGCTTCATATTACCCCCTAGATAAGAAAAGATAGGCAATAATAATATCCGCCACAAAAAGCACTAATGAAATTATACCAAGAATAACTGCTGTTTTATTCTTCTTTCTTGTTTCAGCCGTCGGTTTAACACCCTTGATTTTGAAAACAAGAGGAACGGCAATTCCCATCATCGCAAAGGCAGGGCAAATTCCAAGTGTACACACACCAATGATTGACATAACAAAAGAAAATTTAGAAAGACGCTTAACAATATCGTTATCCATTTTTACCCTCCAATTATCAACACTAATACTCTATACCCGGACGTGCTTTTACACCGCTGTCATACGGATGCTTTATTTTAGCAAAATGGGTTACATAATCAGCCTTGCTAAGTACAGCATCCATTTCTTTATGACCTGTTATAATGACCTCGCCCTCAAGGCGGTCAAGCAGAAGCAAAGCATCCTGTTCAGTGATAAAGTCACCGATAATGTCCAAAAACTCATCAAGTATGATGAAATCTGCATCCGTGTTCTTTATGCAGTCTATCGCACTGTCAATCCAAGGCTGATAGCTTTTATCAGGATGAAAAGGCAAAGCATCGGGAGCATTGAATATATCAAAGGGCAAAGCCTTGAGCTCACTGGATTTATTATCCTTCAAGAACTGAATCAGCAATATCCTTCGTCCTGCACCAAAGGCACGCATTCCTGCACCTATTGCACAAGTTGTCTTGCCCTTGCCCATACCGTAATAGACATGTATCATCTGGTTCTTACCTCTTCCTTTGTCTTAAAGGTATAACCATATTTATCAAGCACCTTCATCTTTTTCAGTGCTGCCTCACATCCCTTAGACACCAGCAGATTGGGTCTTGCCGGCACGGTAACATCAACTGTCAATGTCTCCTTAATCAGCGTATCCAGCCCGTAAATCTGCGCACAGCCTCCTGTTAACAGCACACTGCTGTTGGTAATATCCGAAACAAGCTGAGGTGACGTTTCCTCCAGCAAGCCTTTCGCCGTTGCTGCAATCTTCTCAAACTGAGGAGACAGAAGCGCACATATTTCATTACCCGTTATTTCAACAGCCTTAGGCAGTCCGCTTTTTATATCTCTGCCTTTGGCAATCATGGTTATATCATTATCACGAGGTACAGCACAGCCGATACTTTTCTTCACATCCTCGGCAGTATGCAGTCCTACCAGCATATCGTACTCTTTCTCAAAATACTGCACAATTGCGTTGTCAAAGCTATCTCCTGCAGTTTTAAGCGTTTCATTACAGCTGATGGAACCCTGACTGACAACGGCCATATCCGTTGTTCCTGCGCCAACATTGATAACAAAGCAGCCGCTTGGATTAAGAGGGTCTATACCTGCACCAAAGACGGAACACAGACTTTCCTCTATAAGACAGACAGACTTAGCCCCTGCGGTAATAATAACAGAGGTTAATATTCTTTTTTCTACATCTGTGCTGATGGATGGTATGGATGCCACCACACGAGGTCTGAAAATATTTTTCTTCAGCACTTTATTAATAAAATGGCGCACCATTTGGCAGGCTAAGGAATAATTGCTGACAGCACCGTTGACTATCGGCTGAATAACCTCAATCCCCTTTGGCTCTCTGCCCTGAAGATAATACGCCCTCTTTCCGGCATAAATAACCTTTTCATTCTCTGTATCAAAGGCAACATAAGATGGCTCATCCAGGACAACGCCCTTGCCCACAACGGATATAACGATTGAGCTTGTGCCTAAATCTATTCCTAAATCATAACCGAACATAAATAATACATTCCTTAAATATATAATATATAATGTTACTTTAAAAAGTAATGGTTGTCAAGCGTCAAAAGCGTCCGTGTCATCCTTGTATAAAAAGTGAATCAAGGCGCTGTAACGTCTGCTCTTTTTGTCGTTATCAACCATTGCTTTAACCGAGCCCTCGTTGCCAACAATAACCAGCAGGCTTTTGGCACGGGTAAGCGCAGTATAAAACAAATTTCTGTATGCCAGCTTAGGCGGTGTATTAACGGTAGGCAAAACCACTGCATCAAACTCACTGCCCTGACTTTTATGAACCGTCATAGCATATGCCAGCTCAATCTCCTTGGCATTTTCAATACTGTACATTGCTTCCCGATCATCAAATTGAACATTGATGATATCATTGGCTTTATCAATGCGTGTCAGGATGCCTATATCCCCGTTAAATACGCCTGTGCCATTATCATCACTCTTAAACCACGGAACATCGTAATTGTTTTTAATCTGCATTACCTTGTCGCCCTCACGAAGAATGTAGCCGCGGTTTCGAATTTCCGCTTTATCAGGGGCAGGAGGATTTAACCTTGCCTGCAGAAGTGCATTCAGATTTTCTGTTCCTACCTCGCCCTTTCTGCTGGGGCAAAGCACCTGAATCTCATTCATAGGGTCAAAGCCGTAACCGGCAGGAATACGCTGTGTTACAAGGTTTACAATCTTCCTCGGTGCATTATAGCGGGAATCCTCTTTCAGCATAAAGAAATCATTGCCGGCATTCCGATTATCCAGCACAGGCATTTCTCCGTTAACAACTCTATGAGCATTGGTAACAATCATACTTTCCATTGCCTGACGAAAGATTTTTTCAAGGCTCACAACATCAATCAAATCGCTTTTGATTAAATCAGCCAAAACATTTCCTGCGCCCACCGGCGGCAGCTGATCCTTGTCACCAACCATAATTAACCTGCAGGACAGAGGCAATGCATCCAGCAACGCCGAAAATATAGTAACATCAACCATAGACAGCTCGTCTATTATTACGGCATCACAATCTAAAGGATTACGCAAATTATGACAAAAGCTAGGCTCTGATGAACCATCTTTGTATTCCACTTCTAACAGTCTATGTATCGTCTTTGCTTCATAGCCGGTCAGCTCGCTCATTCGCTTAGCGGCACGTCCTGTAGGTGCTGCAAGAGCGACTTCCATCCCTCTGTTTTTCATCAGGCTGATGATACCCTTAACCGTCGTGGTTTTGCCTGTACCCGGACCGCCTGTTAGAATTAATATACCTTTGTTAACAGCAATCTCAATTGCCGTTCGCTGTTTTTCATCAAAGGTTACATTGTTGGCATTTTCAAATGCATATATTTCCTGAGTTGCAATTTCTGTCCGCTGTGGCGGAAACTGCAGCATAATTTTGATACGGTCTGCAATCGACGACTCTGCTCTGTAGATTTCAGGAAGAAACAAAAAATCCTTGCCGTCAATGCTCTCCTGCACCAGCTGTTTTCCCTCAATCGCGTTATCAATCGCAATCTCTACATCATCCTCACTGCAGTCAAGCAGTGACATAGCAGGTTTCATTATACTTTTCCTCGGCAAACAGGTATGTCCGTTATTTAAATTATATCTGACTACATATACCACACCCGCCTGTGAGCGGTAATCAAACAACGGCGGCTCCTCCAGCGAAAAAGCAATTTCATCTGCTCGCTCAAAGGAAAAGCCAGCTCCGTCTCCCACAAAGGCATACGGATTTTCTTTTATAATATCCAGCGCATTTGATTTATATAAATTATAGGCGTCAAAGGCTTCCTGCTGATTGAGTCCAAGCTCAGAAAGTCCATTCATAACATCTCGTGCAGCAAACTGCATTTTAAAATCCTGACTTATTTTTTTCGCCTTTGATTTATTAATTCCCTTAATTTCAGCAAGACGCTCCGGCTCATTTTCAATAACATTAAAGGTATCCGCACCAAAGCGTTCAACAATTTTTGTAGCAGTTGCTTCTCTTACGCCTTTAATGATTCCTGCAGAAAGAAATCGGAGCATACCCGAGGCATCAGCAGGCAGGGTGCGCTGAAGACGCACGCATTTAAACTGTCTTCCAAAGCTCTGGTGCATAACCCATTCGCCCTGAAACACAGCCTCCTCACCTATCATAACATTGCCTAAAACACCAACAACAGTAACATATTCATCCTTTGCGTCCACTTCAATTACCGCAAAGCCTGTTGACTCATTCTGATAGGTTATATCTTCAATTGTACCTGTTAAATTCTCAAGCTCATCAGACATATTTTTCACCGAAACAATTGTAACACAAAGACATATAAAATAAAAGAGTTAAAGTATTAAGAAAGTTTTATTATTGCCAAAATAAGCAAAAAAGCAGATTATATTATCTGCTCTAAGCTTTGGTATTTTCTGTTTATCATTTTGAATGAACAGCCTGCATTTTGCGCAGTAATTCTATCCTTTTCCTCATCTCCCACAAATAGAATATCCTTAACAGGGACATTATATTGTTCACCGGCATATAAAATTCCCTTTGGATTAGGCTTCCTATATCCACAGCTCTGAGATGATATGTAAATATCTGCAATATCTACAATTGGCTTAATATCTTTTAAAAATATATTGTCAGGCATCGCTGTCGGCAAATCGGTCAGAAGTCCTACTATAATTCCCCTACTCTTTAGTTTATTCATTACTGCAATACTGTCTTCATATATTTTGGGTTGTAATTTTAATCCCATGAAAAATGCGTTTGCAGCTTCTGCCAAATCTATATTCCGTTCCCAACCTTTAAGGAAATTCCTGAATATTTCTTTCGGAGATATTTCATATTCCCTCGGAACGATACGCGGATTATATCTTTTCATTATCTCCACAGCTTCATTAATATCACTCTCGCTGATATTAAATTTTAAACCATCAGCGATATTCCTAAAGCCCCGGTAATAATAATCACACCAGTTTAAAGGCATACCCTCATATTCCATAAGGGTACCTCCAACATCAAACAAAACTAAATCTGCCATAACACGACTCTCCCGTAATTATCGTTTTAAACCGGAAATGACAAAAAAGAGCAAGTCTTACGACTTGCTCTAATTCATCATAAGGTTATAATAGATTACTCGTTGATAGCTGTAACAACGCCTGAACCTACTGTTCTACCACCCTCACGGATAGCGAAACGAAGACCTTCTTCAATAGCGATTGGAGTAATAAGCTCAACGTTCATTACTACGTTATCGCCAGGCATACACATCTCTGTACCTTCTGGAAGAGTGATAACACCAGTTACGTCAGTTGTTCTGAAATAGAACTGTGGACGATAGTTGTTGAAGAAAGGAGTATGACGGCCACCCTCGTCCTTAGAAAGAACGTAAACCTGACCAGCAAATTTTGTGAAAGGCTTGATTGAACCAGGAGCAGCAAGTACCTGACCTCTTTCGATGTCAGATCTCTGTACACCACGGAGAAGACAACCGATGTTGTCACCAGCCTCAGCATAGTCAAGAATCTTACGGAACATCTCAATACCAGTACATACTGTTGAGCTTGTTTCCTCGTGAAGGCCAACCATCTCTACTGTATCGTTTGTCTTGAGCTGACCACGCTCTACTCTACCAGTTGCAACAGTACCACGACCAGTGATTGTGAATACGTCCTCAACAGGCATAAGGAAAGGAAGGTCTGACTTACGATCTGGAGTTGGGATATAGCTGTCAACAGCATCCATGAGTTCCTGAATGCAAGCGCAAGCAGGATCATCGTTTGAAGCAGCCTCAAGAGCTTTAAGAGCAGAACCCTTAACGATCGGGCACTCATCATCAAACTCATACTCAGCAAGAGTCTCACGAATTTCCATCTCAACAAGCTCAAGGAGCTCTTCGTCGTCAACCTGGTCAGTCTTGTTCATGAATACGATGATTGCTGGAACGCCTACCTGGCGAGCAAGGAGAAGGTGCTCCTTAGTCTGAGCCATAGGACCGTCAGTTGATGCGATAACAAGGATAGCACCATCCATCTGAGCAGCACCAGTAATCATGTTCTTGATGTAGTCAGCGTGACCTGGGCAGTCAACGTGAGCATAGTGACGAGCATCTGTCTCATACTCTACGTGAGCAGTATTAATTGTGATACCACGCTCTCTCTCTTCTGGAGCCTTATCGATATCAGCATAGTCCTCAAACTTTGCATAGCCCTTGTTTGCAAGATACTTTGTGATAGCAGCAGTAAGAGTTGTCTTACCATGGTCAACGTGACCGATTGTACCAATGTTTACGTGTGGTTTGGTACGGTTAAATTTTTCTTTTGCCATTGGAATTTCCTCCTTAAAATTTACAATACATAAATTGTCAAAGATATTCTAACAAATACGCATTAAAATATCAAGACTTTTTTATAATTTTATAGTTTAAAACTATTAGTCCTTCTTAGCTCTTTCGCTGATGATGGACTCGCTGATAGACTTAGGAACTGGCTCATAGCCGTCCGGCTCCATGGTGTACTGACCACGGCCCTGTGTCTTTGAACGAAGGTCATTAACATAACCAAACATCTCTGACAAAGGAACTCTGGCGTTAACCTGCTTAGCACCGGCTCTGTCTTCCATACCCTGAATCTGTCCACGACGTGAGTTAAGGTCACCGATAACGTCACCCATATACTCTTCAGGTACAATAACAACTACCTTCATCATAGGCTCAAGGATAATTGGCTTAGCACCCTTTGCAGCATCCTTAAATGCCATAGAACCTGCAATCTTAAATGCCATTTCAGAGGAGTCAACCTCGTGGTAAGAACCATCATAAAGCTCAACTCTAACGTCAACAACATTGTAACCTGCAAGAATACCGCTCTTCATAGCGCCCTGGATACCGGCATCAACAGCTGGGATATATTCCTTAGGAATAGCACCACCAACGATTTGGTTAACGAACTCGTAACCCTTACCGATACCATTCTCGTCAAGGTTAGGCATAATACGAATCTTAACATGACCGTACTGACCTGAACCACCTGACTGTCTCTTATATTTAAGATCTGACTGACCGTTGTCCTGAATGGTCTCTTTATAAGCAACCTGAGGAGCACCAACGTTAGCCTCAACCTTAAATTCACGAAGAAGACGGTCAACAATAATCTCAAGGTGAAGCTCACCCATACCTGCAATAATTGTTTGTCCTGTTTCTTCATCTGTATATGCTTTGAATGTTGGGTCTTCCTCAGCAAGCTTTGCAAGAGCAATACCCATCTTTTCCTGACCAGCCTTAGTCTTAGGCTCGATAGCTACACGGATAACCGGGTCAGGGAAATTCATTGATTCAAGAATGATTGGATGATTCTCGTCGCAAAGTGTATCACCTGTAGTGGTATTCTTCAAACCAACAGCTGCAGCGATATCACCTGCATAACAAACAGGAATATCCTCTCTGTGGTTTGCATGCATCTGGAGAATTCTACCCATTCTCTCTTTATTATCTTTAACTGAGTTAAAGCAAGGTGTACCTGCCTCGATAGTACCGGAATATACACGGAAGAAGCAAATCTTACCAACGAATGGGTCAGTTGCAATCTTAAATGCAAGAGCTGCAAATGGCTCATCATCAGATGAATGACGATATTCTTCCTCGTCTGTATCCGGGTTGATACCCTTGATTGACTCAACGTCTGTAGGAGCAGGCATATAGTCAACAACAGCATCAAGAAGCGGCTGAACACCCATATTACGATAAGATGTACCGCAGCAAACAGGTACCATATCGTTAGCAATTGTTGAAGTACGGATAATTCTCTTAATATCAGCTACAGAGATTGCATCCTCGCCCTCTTCAAAATACTTCTCCATAAGCTCTTCGTCCTGTTCTGCAACATGCTCGATAAGCTCAGTTCTGTATTTTTGAGCAAGCTCCTTCATATCATCAGGAATTTCCTGAATTTCATACTTCATACCCTTTTCTTTATCAGGATCGATATAGATAATAGCATGATTTTCAACAAGGTCAATAATGCCCTTGAAGGTATCCTCACTTCCGATTGGAAGCTGGATTGGAAGAGCATTACATTTGAAACGGTCTTTAACCATCTCAAGTGCTCTATAGAAATCAGCACCCATGATATCCATTTTGTTAACATATATCATTCTAGGTACTTTATATTCATCAGCCTGACGCCATACAGTTTCAGACTGTGGCTCAACGCCGCCCTTTGCACAAAGAACGGTTACTGAACCGTCAAGTACACGAAGTGAACGCTGTACCTCAACTGTGAAGTCAACGTGACCAGGTGTATCAATGATATTGATTCTATGGTCCTTCCAGAAGCAAGTTGTTGCAGCAGATGTGATTGTGATACCACGCTCCTGCTCCTGCTCCATCCAGTCCATTGTTGCAGCACCATCATGCGTTTCACCAATCTTATGGTTAATACCAGTGTAGAACAGTATACGCTCAGTGGTGGTGGTTTTACCAGCATCAATGTGGGCCATAATACCAATATTTCTTGTCATTTCAAGAGATACTTTTCTTGGCATAATATCCTCCTATTAATATCTGAAATGAGCAAAGGCTTTGTTTGCTTCTGCCATCTTGTGTGTATCATCGCACTTCTTAACTGCGCCGCCTGTCTTATTAACAGCGTCCATAATTTCAGCAGCAAGACGTTCCTTCATAGTTCTCTCTGAACGCTGACGAGCATACAGAGTAATCCAACGAAGACCTAAAGTTTGTCTTCTTTCAGGGCGAACCTCAAGAGGAACTTGGTAAGTAGCACCACCGATACGGCGAGCTTTTACCTCAAGTAAAGGCATTACGTTCTCCATTGCAGCCTCAAAAGTCTCTAATGGATCGTTGCCGGTTTTTTCCTTAACGATGTCAAATGCTCCGTAAACGATTTTCTGAGCGACACCCTTTTTTCCATCAAGCATAATGCTGTTGATCAAACGTGTAACAAGCTTTGAGTTATACATTGGATCTGGCAATACATCACGCTTAGCGATTTGGCCTCTTCTTGGCATCTTCGCTTCCCTCCTTCATAAATTTTCAATGAGTTCATAGGTACTCGGTTTTTCCGTGGAGTCAACAAAAGGTCATATACGCTTTATATATAGGTATATAAACTATTGTTTTCCATAAGAATAATCGGCTTACTTCTTAGCAGCCTTAGGTCTCTTAGCACCATACTTTGAACGGCTCTGCATTCTTCCGTTAACACCCTGAGTATCAAGAGTACCACGGATGATGTGATAACGAACACCAGGTAAATCCTTAACACGTCCGCCACGAATCATAACAACAGAGTGCTCCTGAAGATTATGACCAACGCCAGGGATGTAAGCAGAAACTTCAATACCATTTGTCAGACGAACTCTGGCAATCTTACGAAGAGCTGAGTTAGGCTTCTTAGGTGTTGCTGTCTTAACTGCTGTACAAACGCCGCGCTTCTGAGGAGAGTTGTTATCTGTCATAACGTTTCTCTTTGTGTTCAGGCCCTTTAAAAGTGCAGGTGCTTTAGCCTTCTTTTCTACAGTCTTACGACCGGTTCTTACAAGTTGGTTAAAGGTAGGCAATAGTTTATCTCCTTTCAAATAATATTTATACGCAGTGTGCGCATAAATCATACAATAAAAATTATTATATCATTTAAACGCACACCTTGGGGCGAGAAAAACTCACCCCAAAATGTTGTTTATTTTACTAAAATATGAACCCAAACTTTGTTAATTATAACCAAAATCTACGCTCACGAATAAGCATTATAGCTTATTGCATTGTATTTGTCAAGAGTTCTTGTAATTGTTCGAGATTTAAAATTTCGTCACTGCCCTCGCTGGAGAAATAGCTTGGAACAATATCAACATCTCTGAACACATCCATACCTGTACCCGCAGGAACAAGCTTACCGATAATAACATTCTCTTTAAGACCAATAAGCGGATCACTCTTGCCCTTAATAGCTGCATCAGTAAGAACTCTTGTTGTTTCCTGGAAGGAAGCGGCTGACAGGAAGGAATCTGTAGCAAGTGATGCCTTAGTGATACCCATAAGAATAGGAATATAAGTTGCCTTTTTCAGCTCGGTTTCACCTGCAGCAATTCTCTTGTCAATCTTAGCATTTTCTTCATCAACCAATGCTACATCAACCATTGTACCTGAAACAAGCTCTGTATCACCTGCTTCATCAACCGTACATTTTTTAAGCATCTGACGAACAATAACCTCAATATGCTTATCGTTGATATCAACACCCTGTGTACGATATGCAAACTGTACTTCCTTAATAAGATAGTTATATACAGCCTCTTCACCGAGAATAGCAAGTACATCGTGTGGATTTACTGCACCAAGAGTCAGCTCAGTACCCTTAGCAATATGTGCACCCTCAACAATGTTTTCGCAAAGTCTTGCACCGTAAGGAATAAGATATTTCTTTTCTTCCGCTGTTTCACTGTTGAATACAACAACGTGACGGCTCTTCTTGATTTCCTCAAATCGAACGTCACCCTCAATTTCACTGAGAATTGCAAGCTGCTTTGGCTTTCTTGCTTCAAACAGCTCTTCGACTCTTGGAAGACCCTGTGTAATATCAGCGCCACCGGCTACACCACCGGTATGGAAGGTTCTCATTGTCAGCTGAGTACCAGGCTCACCGATGGACTGCGCAGCAATAATACCAACGGCCTCACCAACCTGAACCGGCTCATTGAATGCAAGGTTTGCACCATAGCACTTACGGCAAACACCGTGACGTGATTTACAAGTGATAAGTGAACGGATTTTAACAGATTCAACACCTGCATCAACAATGCGCTGTGCATCCTCAGCAGTCATCATTCTGTCAGTCTCCATAAGAACCTCACCTGTGTTCGGATCAACAACAGGATCAACAACAAAACGACCTGTAAGTCTTTCCTCAAGCGGCTCAAGAACACGGTTACCATCCATAATTCTGGAAACGACAATACCATCGTGGCATCCGCAGTCATCATCACGAATAATAACATCCTGTGATACGTCAACAAGACGACGGGTAAGGTAACCGGAGTCAGCTGTACGCAAAGCTGTATCGGCAAGACCCTTACGCGCACCACGTGAAGAAATGAAATACTCAAGAATATTAAGACCCTCACGATAGTTTGCACGGATAGGAACCTCGATAGTCTTACCTGCTGTATTTGCGATAAGACCTCTCATACCTGCAAGCTGACGGAGCTGTGAGGTACTACCACGAGCACCTGAGTCTACCATCATATGAATTGGGTTATGCGCACCGTCAAAGTTTGAAGTAAGCTCGTTGGAAACCTTATTTGTACAATCCTCCCAAGCCTTGATTACGGCTGAAGAACGCTCTTCATTTGTAATGAGACCATAATTGTAGTTATAAGTGATTTCGTCAACTCTCTTTTCAGCCTCAGCAAGATAATCCTTCTTCTTTTCAGGAATAAGTGCGTCGATAACGGCAACGGTTGTACCGGAAATTGTTGAATACTTATAACCCTGATTCTTGATTGCATCAAGCACACCTGAAGCAATTGAAACGCCGTGAACGTTGATACATCTTTCTGCAATCTGACCAAGCTGCTTCTTCTTAACAACAAAAGATACTTCAAGGTCAAATTCGGTCTCAGGATTATTTCTGTCAACAAAGCCGAGATCCTGAGGAACAGGATTGTTGAATATAATTCTACCGATTGTTGTGATTATGATAGCGCTCTTTGTTACGCCGTCAACCTCTTTGGTAACACGGATTTTAGCCGGTGAATGCATACCAAGAGAACCCTCCTGATAAGCCATCATAGCCTCGTCCTTATCTCTGTATACATTATATGAACGATATAAATTATACTGCTTTGTAAATTCATCGTCCGGAATTTCACAAAGGATAGCAGAGTTAGAAACAAAGTTTCTTGAATCCTCAATATCCTTATTAATCATAGCCTTAACATCAGCAAAGCTGATTTCCTTTGTTCTTGCCTCATCCTCAAAGAACTTAGGCTGACCCGGCTCACCCTCTTTGATCATTGTCAGATAGTAGGAACCAATAACCATATCCTGAGTAGGAACAGCTACAGGCTTACCATCGGAAGGCTTCAGCAGGTTGTTCGCAGCAAGCATAAGCATTCTTGCCTCTGCCTGTGCCTCTGCAGAAAGAGGTACGTGAACAGCCATCTGGTCACCATCGAAGTCGGCGTTGAAGGCTGTACATGCCAGCGGGTGAAGCTTAATTGCTCTGCCCTCTACCAATACAGGCTCAAATGCCTGAATACCAAGTCTGTGAAGTGTGGGGGCACGGTTTAACATAACAGGATGATCCTTGATTACAACCTCAAGGCAGTCCCAAACAGCAGGGTTAGCTGCTCTTTCAACCATCTTTCTTGCTGACTTAATGTTGGAAGCAACACCTGTCTCAACAAGTCTCTTCATTACGAAAGGCTTAAACAGCTCAATCGCCATTTCCTTAGGAAGACCGCACTGGTGCATTTTCAGTTCAGGACCTACAACGATAACGGAACGGCCTGAATAGTCAACACGCTTACCAAGAAGATTCTGACGGAAACGACCCTGCTTACCTTTAAGCATATCACTGAGTGATTTAAGAGGTCTGTTATTCGGACCGGTTACCGGTCTGCCGCGGCGGCCGTTATCAATAAGAGCATCTACAGATTCCTGCAGCATTCTCTTTTCATTTCTGACAATGATTTCAGGAGCACCAAGCTCAAGAAGTCTTCTAAGTCTGTTATTACGGTTAATAACTCTTCTGTACAAATCGTTAAGGTCTGATGTAGCAAATCTGCCGCCATCAAGCTGTACCATAGGACGAATGTCAGGAGGAATTACAGGGATTGCATCAAGTATCATCCATTCAAGCTTATTGCCGCTGTGATAGAATGCATCAACAACATCCAATCTTTTCAGCAGTCTTACTCTCTTCTGACCTGTTGCAGTTTCCAGCTCTGAGGTAAGCTCATCACGAAGCTGTGCAACATCAATGCCCTGCAGCAATTCCTTGATTGCCTCAGCACCCATTCCTGCTTTGAAGTCGTCCTCATATCTTTCACGCATTTCTGCATATTCTTTTTCATTAAGAATCTGCATCTTCTCAAGCGGGGTATCACCCGGGTCTGTTACGATATAAAGCGCGAAGTACAATACCTTTTCAAGATATCTTGGGCTGATATCAAGAACAAGACCGAGACGGCTTGGAATACCCTTAAAGTACCAGATATGTGACACAGGAGCAGCAAGCTCGATATGACCCATACGCTCACGACGAACCTTAGCTCTTGTGATTTCAACGCCGCAGCGCTCACAAACCTTACCCTTGTAACGAACTCTCTTGTACTTACCGCAGTGACATTCCCAGTCCTTCATAGGACCAAAAATTCTTTCACAGAAAAGACCGTCACGCTCAGGCTTCAGAGTTCTGTAGTTTATTGTTTCCGGCTTTGTAACTTCACCATATGACCACTCACGAATCTGCTCAGGTGAAGCAAGACCGATTTTTATAGAACTGAATTCATTTTCATAATTATCCATTTGGAAGCACTCCTTTTTTCTAATTTAATGTGGAAGTCGTATCAGATTATTATTCATCATTTGAATCGTCACTGTAATCATCATCATAATCATCAGCAAATAAACCGTCAAATGCATCTGACTGACCTGCTTCCTCACTTTCACCTTCGCTGTTTTCCACAGCATAACCTTCCTGACCCTCGAAGTCATTTACGGTTGTGAAAGCTTTATCATCAATAGGCTGAATGCCTGTACCATCATCAAGATCCTGCTTGAGCTCAATTTCATTGCCGTCCTTATCAAGCACCTTTGTATCAAGGCCGAGAGCCTGAAGCTCTTTAAACAATACCTTAAAGGACTCCGGTGTGCCGGCAGTAGGAATATTTTCACCCTTAACGATTGACTCATAGGTTTTAACACGGCCTACAACGTCATCAGACTTAACGGTCATAATTTCCTGAAGTGTATAAGCAGCACCGTAAGCCTCAAGAGCCCAAACCTCCATCTCACCGAAACGCTGTCCGCCAAACTGCGCTTTACCGCCGAGAGGCTGCTGTGTAACAAGGCTGTAAGGACCTGTTGAACGAGCGTGAATCTTATCATCAACAAGGTGGTGGAGCTTCAAGTAGTACATATAGCCTACTGTAATTCTGTTATCAAACTTCTCACCGGTTCTGCCGTCGATGAGCTCTGTCTTACCGTCAAATACCTTATTGCCGTTTTCGTCAATATAATATCCGATATCTGCCAGTTCAAGACAATCACGAATATCCTGCTCGTGAGCACCATCGAATACAGGGGTCATCATCTTCCAGCCAAGTGCTGTAGCTGCATAGCCGAGATGAACCTCAAGCACCTGACCGATGTTCATACGTGAAGGTACACCCAGTGGGTTAAGCACGATATCAAGCGGTCTGCCGTCAGGAAGGAATGGCATATCCTCCTGAGGAAGAATTCTTGATACAACACCCTTGTTACCATGTCGGCCGGCCATCTTGTCACCAACCTGAATTTTACGCTTCTGAGCAATATAAACTCTGACTACCTTGTTTACACCTGGTGAAAGCTCGTCGCTGTTTGCACGGGTGAACGCCTTAACATCAACAACGATACCATATTCACCGTGAGGTACACGCATTGAGGTATCACGCACTTCTCTTGCCTTCTCGCCGAAGATTGCACGAAGAAGTCTTTCCTCTGCAGTCAGCTCAGTTTCACCCTTAGGCGTAACCTTACCAACAAGAATATCACCGGAGTGAACCTCAGCACCGACACGGATAATACCGTCAGCATCCAAATCCTTCAGGGCATCCTCACCAACGTTTGGAATGTCCCTTGTAATTTCTTCAGGACCAAGCTTTGTGTCACGTGACTCAACCTCATGCTCCTCAATATGAATTGAGGTGTAAACGTCATCACGAACAATCTTTTCATTAATAAGAACAGCATCCTCGTAGTTATAACCCTCCCAGGTCATAAATCCGATAAGTGCATTTTTACCAAGAGAAATTTCACCGTTACAGGTTGCAGGACCATCTGCAATTACCTGTCCGTCCTCTACGGTTTGATGCAGAGATACGATTGGACGCTGGTTGATACAAGTACCCTGGTTAGAGCCTGAGAACTTAACAAGCTCATATTTATCAACTTCATTATTTTTTGTAGTAATTTCAATTGTGTCGGCATCTACAGCTGTAACGGTACCGCCGCGCTTAGCGATAACAACAACACCTGAGTCGTAGGCTGCCTTATATTCCATACCTGTTCCGACAACCGGAGCAACAGTATTCAAAAGCGGAACTGCCTGACGCTGCATGTTTGCACCCATAAGAGCACGGTTCGCGTCATCGTTTTCAAGGAAAGGAATCATAGCTGTAGCTACAGATACAACCATCTTAGGTGATACGTCCATATAGTCAACTCTTTCAGGAGGAAGAGTAAGGAACTCGTCACGGAAACGGCATGTAACTCTCTGATTTGCAAATCTGCCCTGCTCATCCAGCGGCTCATTTGCCTGTGCAACTACAAAGCTATCCTCCATATCAGCTGTCATATAAACAACTTCATCAGTAACTACGCCTGTATTTTTATCCACCTTACGATAAGGTGCTTCAATAAATCCATATTCATTCAGTCGGCTGTAGCATGCAAGATAGGAGATAAGACCGATGTTAGGACCTTCAGGTGTCTCAATAGGACACATACGTCCGTAATGGGTATAGTGTACGTCACGAACCTCGAAGCCTGCACGGTCTCTTGAAAGACCGCCCGGACCAAGAGCAGATAATCTTCTCTTATGTGTAAGCTCTGCAAGAGGGTTGTTCTGGTCCATAAACTGTGAAAGAGGAGAAGAACCAAAGAATTCCTTAATAGCAGCAACCACAGGTCTGATATTAATCAATGCCTGAGGTGTTATGGATTCCTCATCATCCTGAGCCTGAAGTGTCATACGCTCACGAATAACTCTTTCCATTCTTGTAAAGCCGATTCTAAACTGATTTTGGAGCAACTCGCCTACTGCACGAATTCTTCTGTTGCCAAGGTGGTCAATATCATCAACAGAACCAACGCCAAAGGCAAGGTTAATAAGATAGGATACAGTAGCAAAAATATCGTCTATTATAATATGTTTAGGAATAAGGTCATCACAGCGAAGCTCAATCTCTTCTCTGAGTGCAGCTTCATCATCACCGCACTTCTCAAGAATTTCCGCAAGAACTCTGTATGATACTTTTTCATTAATACCAAGAGGCTTGCAGTCAAACTTAACATATGCGTTAATATCAACCATACCATTGGATGCAATCTTAATTTCTCTGCCGTCAACATCAATGAATGCAAACATAACACCTGCATTCTCAATTTCCAGCGCCTTAGCTGCATCAATCTTTTCGCCTGCATCAGCAAGGAACTCGCCCTGAGGAGAAATAATAGGCTGTGAAAGCACATGACCTGTCAGTCTGTCACTGATAGCCAGTTTCTTGTTATATTTATATCTGCCGACACGGGATAAATCATAACGATGCGCATCAAAGAATAATCCATCAAGATGAGCCTGTGCAGTCTCCAGTGTAGGCGGCTCGCCCGGACGAAGCTTCTTGTAAACCTCAAGAAGAGCCTCCTCCTGATTCTTTGTGGTATCCTTTTCGATTGTAGCAAGAATTCTTTCATCCTCGCCGAAGAAATCAATAATCTCGCTATCTGTACCAAGACCTAATGCTCTCAGGAAAGTAGTAATATAAATCTTTCTGTTTTTATCAATTCTTACATAAAACAGATCATTCGCATCAGTCTCATACTCAAGCCATGCACCGCGGTTAGGAATTACCGTATTTGTAAACAGCTCCTTACCTGTCTTGTCATGGTCCATATTGTAATATACACCCGGAGAACGAACCAGCTGAGAAACAATACATCTCTCTGCACCGTTGATAACAAATGTACCTGCATCTGTCATCCATGGGAAATCACCCATAAACACAGTGTTCTCCTTAACCTCGCCGGTTTCTTTATTGACAAGTCTTGCTCTTACCTTGAGAGGTTTTGCATAAGTTACGTCACGTGCCTTACACTGTGCAATTGAGTATTTAGGCTCATCGTCCATCGTATAGTCGATAAAATCAAGCACAAGATTGCCTGTGTAATCGCTGATAGAGCCGATGTCCCTGAATACCTCCTTCAGACCTTCGTCAAGGAACCATTGGTAAGATGCCTTCTGTACCTCAATAAGATTAGGCATCTGCATAACCTCATTGATTTTGGCAAAGTTTTTTCGTGTAGTAGTACCAAGCTGTGTATCCTTCACATTTACCATTTGAGTCACTCCAATCTTTTTGTTGTCAAAACGGATAGATTTGCCGCTATTTGACGGGAAAGCAGTCGCTTTCTGTTTCAAAATTTTGCCTGAATAAAATCCAAATAAGCAAATTTCTCCATAATAGATGGCATTTAATATATAACAATATAAGATTAATGTCAAGAAGAAATTTAAATTATTTACGGCTTATCCAAAAACTTTTTACACAACCCTGCCGAGTGTTTCAAATATTATTGGTATTTATTGCATATTTTCATTGATTTACAAATATGTATTTGCTATAATAGCCGATAGGTGAATATTTATGAAAAGAATTAAAAAGATACTATCTGTAATTTTATGTATATTTGTCGTAATGTCACTTTTCAGCGGCTGCCGTTCAAAGAGTGACAGCATTGATTTTATATACCCCTTTAATGCCGATATAAAAAGCTTTGACCCGCAAATTGCATCCACAAGTGATGAATTTCTTATTATTCAAAACTGCTTTGAAGGTCTTGTAAGAATTCGTGATGACGGAACAGCTGAGCCGGGATGTGCAGAAAGCTGGGAGGTCAGCACGGATGGAAAAACCTATACCTTCAAGCTGAAGCAGGGCGTGAAGTGGAGAATCAAAGAGGACAGCGATATTACGGATCTTATGGGAGAGGATTTCAACCCTGACATTACGGCTGATGATTTTGTTTTTGCATTTCAGAGGGCAGCGGATTCAACGACGGACAGTCCCCTGTTTTCTTCTATTGCAAACATTGTTAATGCTGCAAAAATCCACAGCAGCAAGGCTAAGGCTGAAACACTGGGTGTTAAAGCAATTGACGATTACACACTTGAAATCAAGCTGAACAGTGCTGATGCCGGCTTTATGAGTATTCTTGACACAGCTGTAGCTATGCCCTGCAATCGCAGTTATTTTAACGCTACTAAAGGAAGATATGGTCTTGGTACAGGCTACACCATGTTCAACGGACAATTTTATGTAAGGTCAATTTTGGAGTCGTCCTATATTCTGAAAAACAATGATTTGTACAGCGGAAGTCATCCTTCTGCTGTAACGGATATCACACTGAATATCATCAACAGTGAAAGTGATATTCCAAAAAATCTTAAAAACGGTTATTATGATTGTGCTTATATCACGGGCAAGGAATATGAAGCCTTGTCCGACAGCAAAATAACCGTCACCCCCTACACCAATAAGGTTTGGGCATTCGTCCTGAATAAAAACAGGCAGATATTCAGCAACAGCGATTTACGGCAGGCAGTATGCTTGAGTGTATCCCCTGCGGATACCGATGCATATTCATATATGTCAAATGCGACCTGCATCACACCGCCCAGCTGTATTGTGGGCAATATTCCGGCTGACGAAGCAATCGGCAAAACGGTTTATAAGCAGAATACAGAGAAAGCTGTAGAGCTGTGGAGAAAGGGTCTGAATGAAGAAAAATTCACCTCTGCAAATCTAACCATTATTGCAACCGAAGATATGGAGAGCATCGCAAAACAGCTTGTGCAGGGTATACAGGGAAGCATCGGCAAAATATCCTCTTACGGCGATGACAGCAAAATAGCCTTTTCCTTAAAGATTGATATTCTCAGCCAAAAGGATTTTAATGCCGCTTACGCAGGCGGTGATTATGATATTGCATTACAGTGCATTTCTTCAAATTCACACAATGCAGTGTCCTTCTTAAAAGGTTTATATGATAATAATTATTTTGGTGAAAGCAGTAAAATAGAAAAGGCAATCGACAATGCACAGCGCGCATCAGCAAGCAATCAGGCGCAAGCACTGAAAACTGCTGAACAGGAAATGCTGAAAGACTATTCGGTTTTACCTGTATTATTCGAATCATCCTATTATGCACAGGCAAAGGGTGTCAGCGGTGTTGATTTCCATGCAGGAAGCGGGAGGATAAGCTTTGTATATGCACAACGTGAAAACTAAAGCTATAGTCTGCTGGTGCCTGACAGTAATTTGTATGGGTGTAATATTTTGGCTTTCCTCCAGAACGTCTACAGAATCAGCAGAACAAAGCGGTGCCCTGCTGCAATGGCTGATTGATCATTTTGGAAATAACGGATTTACTGACTTCATCGTACGCAAGCTGGCTCATTTTCTTGAATTTACAGGACTTTGCTTTCTGTTCAACATTGCCTGGTATTACACAAAAGGCAAGGCAAGTCCGGTTTTATCGGTTATCTGTACATCGGCATATGCTGCAACGGATGAATTTCATCAGTTGTTTGTCAGCGGACGCTCCTGCGAGCTGAGAGACTGGGCAATTGACAGCTGCGGTGCTGTTGCAGGTGCAATCGGAACTATGCTTGTATTCTATGTCGTGTCATTGATAATCAAAAAGAAAAAATGCATTGACACGACAAATAATTAGTTTATAATATTTAAATAGATTTTATGTAATAATTGGAGGTACATAAAGTGAATGTATTAGTATATGATAACGAAGAACAAATCGGCATTGCAGCCGGAAATTATATGTGCGGACAAGTACTGGCTAAGCCCGATTCTGTATTAGGTCTTGCAACCGGCTCTACGCCCCTGAAGCCATATAATCATATGATTAAGCTGTATGAAAACGGTGCTGTTGATTTCAGCAAGGTAACCACCTTTAACTTGGATGAATACTGCAGACTTGATGTAAATGATGCGAATTCCTATCACCGTTTTATGCACGACAATCTCTTTGACCATCTCAATATTCCCGAGGAAAACATCCATTTCCTGAATGGTAATGCAGAGGATTTAGAGCTTGAGTGCCAGGAATATGAAAAAAGAATTAAAGCAGCCGGCGGAATTGATATTCAGCTTCTCGGCATTGGTTCAAACGGTCACATTGCATTTAATGAGCCAAGTGACAGCTTCCAGCGCTGGAGTCATGTCGTTGCCCTGAAAGAGAGTACAATTAAGGACAACAGCAGATTTTTCAATTCTATTGATGAAGTACCTACTCATGCGGTTACAATGGGTATCGGCTCCATTATGCAGGCAAAAAGAATATTAATTATTGCAATCGGTGAAAATAAAGCAAAAGCAATTAAGCAGCTGATTGACGGAAATGTTACGCCTCAATGTCCGGCATCTGTACTTCAGTTTCACACTGACGTTACACTTATGCTTGACAAGGGTGCAGCCTCATTAGTATAAGGAGGAAATAAAAATGGCTGAAAAAGAAAAATTTTATATAACCACCCCGATATATTATCCATCGGGTAATCCGCATATCGGTCACTGCTACACAACCGTTGCCTGTGACTCTATCGCACGCTTCAGACGTATGCAGGGCAAGGATGTTATTTTCCTTACCGGAACTGATGAACACGGATTAAAAATTGAACAAAAAGCAAATGACAAGGGTGTTACACCAAAGGAATATGTTGATGAGATTGTAGCTGTTTTTAAGGATTTATGGAGCTATATGAACATCAGTTATGATAGATATATCCGCACCACAGATGATTATCATATTGAGACCGTTCAGTGGATATTTAAGGAACTCTATGACAGAGGCTATATTTACAAGGGCAAGTATGTAGGAAAATACTGTACACCTTGTGAAAGCTTCTGGACAGAAAGCCAGCTTGTTGACGGTAAATGCCCGGAATGCGGACGTGATGTTATTGAAGCTGAGGAGGAAGCATACTTCTTTAAAATGGCACCATTTGCTGACAGAATTGAGAAACTTCTGCTTGAAACTGACTATCTGCAGCCAAAATCACGTGCCGTTGAGCTTGTAAATAATTTTATTAAACCGGGTCTTGAGGATTTATGCGTTTCAAGAACTACCTTTACTTGGGGTATTCCTGTTACCTTTGATGACAAGCACGTTGTTTATGTATGGGTTGATGCACTGTCAAACTACATCTCCGCCCTTGGTTATCAGAACAATAAATATAATGATTTCAATGAATTTTGGCCTGCAAATCTTCATATGGTAGCAAAAGATATTATGCGTTTTCATGCTATCATTTGGCCCGCAATTCTTATGGCTCTTGATTTGCCTTTGCCAAAGCATTTGGCTGTTCACGGCTGGATTACATTTAATGGTCAGAAAATGAGCAAATCTATCGGCAATGTTGTTGACCCCAAGGTACTCGGTGAACGTTATGGTGCTGACGCAATAAGATATCATATTTTGAGAGAGATGGCTCTTGGTGCAGACAGCTCTTTTTCAAACGAGATTATGATTAACAGAATCAACAGTGACCTTGCAAATGATTTGGGTAACCTTGTATCAAGAACAGTTGCAATGGTTGAAAAATATTTCGGCGGAGCTATCCCTGCTGAAAAAGAAGCTGCGGAAATTGATAATGAACTGATTAATATGTCAACCGCGCTTCGTGACAAGGTTGAAAAATTCATTGATGAAACCCAGCTTAACAATGCTTTGGCAGAAATTTTCAAGGTTGTATCACGAGCAAACAAGTATATTGATGAAACCACACCTTGGATTTTAGGCAAGGACGAAAGCAAAAAGGCAAGACTTGCTGCTGTGCTTTATAACCTGCTTGAAGCAATTCGTATTTCAACAACTCTGCTCTCCTGCTTTATGCCTACAACTATGCCAAAGGTTTGGGAGCAAATCGGTGCAGACGAGGCTTTAATCACATATGAGAATGCTGCAAAATTCGGTGTTCTTCCTCAGGAGGTTACTGTTTCCAAAGGTCCTGCTCTCTTCCCACGTATTGATTTTGACAAGGAAATTGAAGAGCTTAATGCACTCATTACCAAGCAAGCCGAAGCAGCACAGAAAGCGGAAGAAAAGGCAGCACCTGAAATTGAGGGCTTGGCTGAAATCAGCTTTGATGATTTTGCAAAGGTAGAGCTTAGAGTTGCAGAAATCACAGACTGTGAGCCTGTCAAGAGAGCCAAAAAACTTCTGAAAATTCAGGTTAATGACGGAACAAGCCAGCCAAGACAGATTGTATCCGGCATTGCTCCTTGGTACAAGCCTGAGGATTTGATTGGAAAAAGTGTAGTTATTGTTGCAAATCTAAAGCCGGCTAAGCTGTGCGGTGAAATGAGCAACGGTATGCTTCTTGCCGGTGATGTAAGCGAGGATGATGTTAAGGTGCTCTTTGTTGACGGTATGCCTGCAGGAACGAAGATTAGATAGATAAATAATTAATTAAAAATTAAAAATGAATAATGAATAATTTATGGTGCTGCGCACAGCTATTATAATTGCCGTCTGCAAGACCCTTAATTATTCATTCTTCATTCTTCACTATTCATTAAGAAAGGTAGTACGCTATGTATCAAAACATATTTGATACACATTCACACTACGATGATGAAAAATTTAACCCTGACCGAGAAGCACTTTTAAGTACACTTCAAAGTCAGGGTGTTTCTAATATTGTCAGCTGTGGATGTGATATTGAAACCACACAATTCAATTTTGATTTGGCACAGAAATATGATTATATGTATTTTGCATCCGGCTTCCATCCGGAATGTCTTGAGGGGGCAAGCCTTGATGATTTGGAAATCATTAAGAAATTTGCAAAGAATGATAAATGTGTTGCCATTGGTGAGATTGGACTGGATTACCACTGGATGAGCTCCTCAAAAGAAGTGCAAAAGGATTTTTTTGAAGCACAGATTGAATTAGCAAAAGAAATGGATTTGCCGGTAATTGTTCACGACAGAGAGGCCCACGGAGATACCCTTGAAATTCTTAAAAGAACAAAGCCTAAGGGTGTTGTACACTGCTTTTCAGGCTCAAAAGAAATGGCAAAAGAAATCATAAAGCTGGGTATGTATATAGGTCTTAACGGTGTGGTTACCTTCAACAATGCAAGAAAAAGCTTGGAGGTTGCCAAGGAAATACCCATTGATAAGCTGGTTTTGGAAACAGATTGTCCTTATCTTGCCCCTGTTCCGCACAGAGGCAAGCGCAACGATTCTTCTCTGATTCCCTTTGTTGCAGAAAAGATTGGAGAACTGCTCAACATATCTGCTCAGGAATTATTGGATATAACAAATCATAATGCCAAAAGACTGTATAATTTGAAATAGAAATATACATTTGACAGACAAAATATTAATATGATATTATATACCAAAATTTTTCAGAGGAGTACATTATGCAGTATTTACCGCTAGCAATATCACTTAATACTATTATTGAGAAAATTGACGGCTGGGTGTGGGGCTGGTTTCTAATCATACTCATTCTTGCAGCCGGCATATGGCTTTCTGTCAGAACAGGATTTGTTCAGGTTCTGCATCTTGGCAAAGCACTAAAATATATGGTTAAAAATGAAGAGGACGGCGAAGGAGAGGTTACCTCCTTCGGTGCGTTATGCACTGCGCTTTCTGCTACAATAGGCACAGGAAACATTGTGGGTGTTGCAACAGCAATCTGCTTGGGCGGCAGAGGTGCTTTATTCTGGATGTTGCTGGCAGCCTTCTTTGGTATGGCAACAAAATATACCGAGGGCTTTTTAGCTGTCAGATACAGGGATAAAAGGGATGACGGTCATTATCTCGGCGGACCTTTCAGTTATATCGAAAAGGGTATGGGTCCAAAATGGAAATGGCTGGCAAAGCTTTTTGCCTTTTTCGGCGTTTGTGCCGGGCTGATGGGCATTGGCACAATAACGCAGATTAACGGTATAACAAGTGCAGTCAATGGATTTTTTGATCCTGATGCATCTCATATTGCATTCCGTCTTGGTAATTCAAGCTACACCTGGGCAACGGTTATCGGCGGTGTTGTGGTAACAATTCTTGCAGGTCTTGTTATCATCGGCGGAATCAAACGAATTGCAAAGGTATCTGAAATTGTTGTTCCGTTTATGGCAATTACATATGTTTTGTTTGTATTAATTATCGTTATATCCAACATAACTGCTGTTCCCGAAGCAATTGTAAGTGTGGTAAAAATGGCATTCAGCAAGGAGGCCGTTACCGGTGCAGGTGTAGGAATAACGCTGAAGCTGGCAATGCAGAAGGGTATCGGCAGAGGTATCTTCTCCAATGAAGCAGGTCTTGGCTCTGCTCCGATTGCTGCAGCAGCTGCTAAAACAAAAGAGCCTGTTCGCCAGGGACTTGTTACTATGACCGGTACATTTATTGATACAATTGTAATATGCACACTAACAGGCTTATCTATTATTCTTACAGGTGCAGACACTTCTTATATCGAAGGTACGGTTGAAGGTGTAAATATAACCACTATCGCATGGCAAAAGGGACTGCCCTGGAATGAAAATATTTCAGCATTTATATTAATGCTGTGCCTTGCATTCTTTGCTTTCACCACAATCCTTGGCTGGGATTATTACTCAGAACGATGCATTGAATATTTATCAGGCAGTCAAAAGGTCGTTAAAGTTTATAGATATATTTATATTTTAGCAGTGTTCATCGGTCCGTATATGACCGTATCAGCCGTATGGAATATTGCCGATATATTTAACGGCTTAATGGCATTCCCGAACCTGATTGCTTTATTCGCATTAAGCGGTGTAGTCGGAAAGGAAACCAAGACCTATTTTGCCGAGAAAAATCACGACTTAAAGGAAATATCTAAAGAGAAAAAAGTGTAACAAAAAAAGCTTAGCTGTGAAAGCTAAGCTTTTTTACTATTTGTTATTTAAATAATCTCTGAGACCTTCTCTTTCTTCAATGGTCATCATTCTGGCCTTCAGCACAAGAAACTGTTCAAAATCATTTAACTGATTTAATCTGTCATTGGCCTTTTCCTCATCATATCTCAGCTCACCGCTTCTCAAATCAGCGCCGTCATTTGTTATATCTGTATTGCCTAAAAGCTCATCAATAGAAATATTATAGATAGCCGCAATCTTAGAAATAATTTCAAGCTTGGGTGTGCTTTTATCAATCTCATAGTATGCATATGCACTGCGCTTAATTCCCAGAATGTCGGATATTTGCTGTTGTGTGAGGTTTGCGCTCTTTCTAAATTGTTTTAAATTATTAGATAAAATACTCATAAATTCAACCTTTTTCTGCATTTATTGATATGGATAGTATAAGCAAATACTTTATTTTTGTCAACATATGTCACAATTCCAAATTATTACAATTTGTTTAATAAATTGACAAAAGTGTTACAACGATGATATAATAAACTAAATTTAAATAAAAGGAGCAGTAAAATGAAAAGGATAATTTCTTTATCATTAAGTTTTATACTGGCACTGAATATATGCTTTGCTGTATCCGGCGGCACCATCACCTCACTGGCTGCCACAAGCTATGAAGCACAGCTAAAGAGCAAAGGCTTCCCTGAAAGCTATATAGACGATTTAGTCGCTTTACATAACAAATATCCCAACTGGATTTTTAAACCGCTCAAAACAGGTTTGAATTGGTCAACAGCAGTAAGCGGAGAGCGTTCGAAACATTCGAAACAGCTGATTGAAAAAAATTCATCTACAAATACGAATATGTACTGCAAATGTGCAAGCTGTTATAAAAACAGCGCATATACCATTCAAGAGGCAAGCAATTGGGTGTCTGCATCTCAGGAGGCTGTAGAATACTATATGGACCCAAGAAACTGGCTGAATGAAAAAGGCATATTTCAGTTTGAATCAACAGCATATGACGGAACACAAACAAAATCCGGTGTTGAGTCCATATTAAAAGGCACTTGGATGGCAGACTCACTTATCACATACATAAGCACTGCCGGCAACAAAAAAAACTATGACTCTTCAACAAAATACTCAGATGCCATTATGAAGGCAGCATCTGACAGCGGTATGAGTGCATACTATCTTGCATCTAAAATTAAACAGGAAAACGGCGGTACTACCGCTTCTGCCACAGCTGTTAATGGTACAACCTCCCCTTTCCAAGGCATTTTCAACTATTATAATATAGGTGCAAATACCGGTGCAAAGGAAGGGCTGGCTTGGGCTGCAGGATATCTGAAGCTCAACGAAAAAACAACCCTGCACTCTGATTATAACAGCAGCACAAAGAAGGTCAGCGGTACAAAAACCTCCCTTTCCAGCGGTCAATATATGACTTTTATTGGCTCATACGGTGATTATTATCAGGTAAGATTATATACCGAAAACAGTGCAAATTCCTTCACGGAGGGCAAAATCGGTTATGTGCTTAAAAGCGCCTGCCGAACCACCTATTTCAATAACGGCAGACCATGGACAAACCCATATAAATCCATATATTACGGAGCGCAATATATTGCAGATAATTTTTCTACACAGACCTCCGGATATCTGCAAAAATTCAATGTAAATCCAAAATCAAGTGAATTGTATGGTCACGAATATATGGCAAATGTTGCTGCAGCTGCTGCAGAGTCCTCCACAACGTACAATGCATACAAAGCCGCAAATATACTTTCCATAACAAAAACCTTCGAAATTCCCGTGTTTGACAATATGCCAAACGATACAACAGTCAGCACCACTGCAAGCAGCTCAACCGCGCTTTCAAAGGTTACACTGCCAACAACCGTTATGGTAAATGCAACACAAATCAGAGTTTACTGGAATAAGGTCAGCAACGCCACAGGATATCAGATTTACTGGGCAAAGGACAGCGGCTTCAAAAATATTATCGCAAAAACAAACATTTCAAGCGGAAGCACTACAAGCTATACCGGCAGCAATTTCACTGCCGGAACAACCTACTACATCAAGGTCAGGGCACTGAAAAAATCAGGCTCAACTACAACCTACGGCAGTTGGTCCGATGTAAGAACAGCAAAATATTCATCGGTTACAACCCCAAGCAGTGTCAGCACCAGCGCAAAGAATACAACCAGTGTAACACTTAAATGGACAAAGGTTTCAGCTGCTACCGGATATCAGCTGATGCTGTACAAAAACGGTGTTTGGGAGGAGGCTGCATGGATATCCAGCAACACAAACTCCTACAAGGTTACAGGCTTATCTGCAGGCAAATCCTACTCATTTAAGGTAAGAGCATACATTACTAAAAATAATGTCCGCAACTATAGCGGCTGGAAGGAATATAAAGTATCTACAAACTCCTCCGCTACGCCGGCAAAGGTCACTGTAAACACAACGGTTATACCAAGCACAACACAAATCAAGATTTCCTGGAATAAGGTCAGCGGTGCTACTGGATATCAGATATACTGGGCTAAGGACAGCGGTTTTAAAAATGTTATCGCCAAGACAAGCATTTCAAGCGGCAGTACCACAAGCTACACCGGCAAGGGCTTTACAAAGGGAAATACGTATTACATAAAAATAAGAGCGCTGAAAAAATCAGGCTCTAAGACAACTTACGGAAGCTGGTCAAACACAATAACCGCAAAGTATACTTCCGTTAAAACACCAAGCAGTATCAGCTCAAGTGCGAAAAGCACCACCAGTGCAACACTGAAATGGTCAAAGGTTTCCAATGCCACAGGCTATCAGCTGATGATTTATAAGAACAAGGCTTGGGTGCAGGCGGCATGGATATCAAGTAATAAGACCTCTTATAAGGTAACAGGATTGACTGCCGGAACGCAGTACTCATTTAAGGTAAGAGCGTATGTAACAAAAAACAATGTAAGAAACTACAGCACATGGAAAAGCTGCAGTGTAATAACCTCGGTTGCTACCCCCACCCTATCCAGCCTCAGCAGTCCTAAATCAACGCAGATAAAAGCTAGCTGGAAAAAGGCATCAGGCAGTGTTACCGGCTATCAGCTTTATTGGGCATCGGATAAAAAGTTTTCAAACGTAGTTGCGAAAACAAATATATCCAGCTCCAAAACAACCAGCTACACAGGCAAAAACTTTACCAAGGGCAAAACCTATTATGTTAAAGTAAGAGCCTACAAAACAATCAATAAAAAAACCTACTACAGCAGCTGGTCCGCCATCAAATCCATAAAATGCAAATAATCACATATCAGGTTAAACAAAAAGAGCTTGTATCGAACGATACAAGCTCTTTTTTTAATCTTTTTTATTTAACGCTCTTAGCTTCCTCAAAAGTATCTAAAATGTCTTTTTCGGGCTTTGGAGTAATCAAGGACACGATTACATTCACAATCAGTCCGATGATAAATGCAGGCAGAAGCTCATAAATATTAAGAACCGGAGCAAGACCTGCAATTACATACTTCCAAATAAATACCATTGCACCGCCGGCAATCATACCTGCAATTGCACCGAACTTGTTTGATCTCTTCCAGAACAAGGAAAGGAGAACAACCGGTCCGAATACAGCACCGAAACCTGCCCAAGCAAAGGATACAATACCAAATACGGATGAATTGGAATCCCATGCGATAACAACACCGATAACGGAAATAACAATCAGAGTCACTCTTGCAACAACCATCTTAGCGGTTTCAGACAAATTAACCTTGAACAGTCCGCCGATAATATTTTCACTGGCTGCGGATGAAGCAGCAAGCAGCTGGCTGTCAGCAGTTGACATTGTAGATGCAAGAATACCTGCAAGGATAACACCTGCAATAAGAGCAGGAACAATTCCGTTTTGTGAAAGAAGTGTGGATATCTGAATAATAACTGTCTCGCTGTCATCAAAAGTACCGAGAGCGCCTGACTTAATCATGGACATACCTACAACACCAATTAAAACAGCGATTGCCATTGAAATCACAACCCAAATGGAAGCAACACGGCGTGAAAGCTTAATCTTGTTTGGATTTTCAATAGCCATAAAGCGAAGCAGAATATGAGGCATACCAAAATATCCAAGACCCCAGGCAAGTGTCGATACAACGGACAGAGCCGAGAATGTACCTGCCGAGCCTGTTTCGGCATTGTAGCCCTGGAACATATTTAAATATCCGCTCAGGTCCTTGGCATTGTTGATAACAACATCCATACCGCCTGCCTGATTAACACCGAATACCAATACAATCAGCAAAGCAACTGTCATAATAATGGACTGAATAAAGTCAGTCGTTGAAGCCGCATTAAAGCCGCCTAAGGAAGTATAGCCCACAATAACAATCGCTGATATAATCATAGCAATATGATAATCTACATTGAACAAGGTTCCGAACAGCTTACCGCAGGCAGCAAAGCCTGAAGCTGTATAAGGAACAAAGAATATAATAATCATCACAGCAGCAATTGCCATCAAAATTCTGCTGTTATCCTTATAACGCTTTGAGAAATAATCAGGGATTGTAATTGCACCGATTTTAGCAGAATAGTTACGCAGCTTTTTAGCAACGATAAGCCAGTTTAAATATGTACCTATAGCCAAACCGATGATTGTCCAGCCTGCCTCTGCAAGACCGCTTGCCAGTGCAAGTCCGGGTATACCCATCAGCAAATAGCTTGACATATCCGATGCTTCCGCACTCATTGCTGTTACAAGAGGACCAAGTTTTCTTCCGCCGAGATAAAAATCGCCGACATTTTTTGTTTTCTTAGAATACACAACTCCGATGATTACAACGATTGCCAGATATGCAACAATTGAAATCATAATACAAATTTGAGCAGTTGTCATAATATTCCTCCATTCAATTATAATAAAAGACACCGTATATTATTTGTATAAATATACGATGCCTTATTCTATCACATAATATTGATATTGTAAAGTTAGAATTGCTTTTGACAGCAAAATTTAGTATTTTTTATTATTTTATCCTTACTTAGCAAGTCTGATAACATTCCAGCTGAATGGTTTAAGAGGAATGGTTAAAACATTATCATCTGTTTGAGGCACAGGATTGTTATGAGGCTTAACAAAAGGATTATCAAATCCGTTCACCTCATTTTTGTCATAACCATCCATAGAGATAAATTCAATCGGCTTATAGCCATCAAAGTCCATCAAATTTACATCCAGCAGCATCTCCTCATCAAGGGACTTGTTTACACAAAAGATGGTCATTGTCTCCTTCTCTTCATCAAGGGTGGCAATGGACTCAAGATACGGAACATCCGTAAATCTCTTGGTATCATGCTTTGGGCAGGAGATAATCGGATTCAGTGCAACGCCCCTGCCGTAATTGCTTAAATGCTCAAAAGGATAGAATATGGTTTGTTTAAAGATTCCCCCGCCTGTCTGTGTGAAAATCGGTGCAATTACATTTACTAGCTGTGCAAGGCAGGCAATTTTAATTCTGTCACAATGGCGAAGCAGCGTAATGAGCATAGAGCCTACAACCAGTGCATCCTCAAAATTATAGATATCCTCGAGCCTCGGCGGTGCAACAGACCAGCGCTCATAAGGTGCATTATTGGAATGATACCACACATTCCACTCATCAAAGGATAAATTAATGGTTTTATTTGAACGTCTTTTTGCCTTGATATAATCGCAAACGCAAAGAACTGTATGTATAAATTCCTCCAGCTCTAATGTCTGGGCAAGGAAGGACTCCGTATCACCATCATGATTTCCGTAATACTGGTGAAGAGATACATAATCTACGCTGTCGTATGCGATATCCAGCGAGGTTGCCTCCCACTCACCAAAGGTTTTGGAATTTCTGCTGGAGGAGCCGCATAAAACAGTTTCAATCGTATTATCGGTCCACTTCATCATTTTTGATGCCTCAAGAGCCACTCTGCCATACTCAGCAGCCGTCTTGGCTCCCATTTGCCAGGCACCATCCATTTCATTGCCCAAGCACCAAAGCTTGATATTCCACGGGTCATTATAGCCGTGGGATTTTCTCAAATCAGCCCAGGCTGAGCCACTCTTATGATTGGTGTACTCAACAAGATTTCTTGCCTCCTCAGCACCGCGGGTACCAAGATTTACTGCCATCATACATTCCGTGTCAGCCTTTTTGCACCATTTCATAAATTCATTTGTACCAAAATAGTTTGGTTCTGTTGTTCCCCATGCTAAATCAAGACGCTTAGGTCTGCTTTCAACAGGACCTACACCATCCTCCCAATTATAACCGGAAACAAAATTACCGCCGGGATAACGCACAATCGGCACATTTAATTCTTTGACAAGATGAATAACGTCTCCTCTGAACCCATCCTCGTCAGCGGTTGTATGCTGCGGCTCATAAATCCCGCCATAAACAGCTCTGCCCAGATGCTCGATAAAAGAGCCATAAATGCGCTTATCAATCTCGCCGATTTTAAATTCCTTTGCAAGTGTAATTTTTGCTTTCATTGATATATCTCCGTAAATGTATAAATTATTATTTTATTATATGAATAAATTTTCATTGATATTGGATACCGTTAGTTACACTTGGCATTACGGCTGGTATTTACAATATAAATTCCGGCACAAACCAATATCAGTGAAATCACTGTTTTCACCCCTGCACCTGCCATATTTTCTCCTAACAGCAGTACAGACAGAATACAGCCAAAAACAGGCGTCATAAATCCGAACACCGTCACCTTTGAAACATCATTATATTTAAGAAGAATGCTCCACAAGGTATATGCAATTGCGGAAAGCATAGCTAAATACAGTAAAGCTATCACCTCCTTTACTCCGTTTACACAGAGTCTGCCGCCCATAATCAGTCCTACAACAATCATTACAGCACCGCCCAGCATAAACTGATAGCCGCTCAGTGCAACAGGATTATCATTTTGAGACATTGTTTTTATCAGCACCGATGAAACGGCATAGGACAGTGCCGAAATGACGATAAAGCCCTCACCGAAAAACGAAAAATCAGCATTAAATCCGCCGCCGGACAGATTAATAATGATTACACCGGCAAAGCCGATAATGCAGCCTGCCAGTTTTTTTTATGCCCAGTTTCTCCTGCCTCATAATCAGGCTGGCAATCAGCACAGAAAAAAACACACTGGTTGAATCAAGTATGGAGCTTTTTGTTCCGGTAGTACGTGCCAGACCAATATAAAAAAACAAATATTGAAGCACGGTCTGAAACAGGGATAAAAGTCCTATTTTATAATAGCTTTTCGGCTTAACCGTTAATAGTCTTTTTGACAGAATACTGCCGATTAAAATAGTCAATGCACCTGCCAGCGTAAATCGTATTCCCGCAAATAATATCTGTGAACTGTAATCATTTGCGTTAACACCTAAGAGCTGATAACCGATTTTAATAACCGGAAATGCACTGCCCCAAAGCGCACAGCAAAGCACTGCTGTCAGGCAAACTGTAATCGGATGGGTAATTCTTTTCTTAATAAATGCTTTCATTACTTCGTTGTTGAGCCGAAGCCTCCGTCACGAACGCCGTCAGTATCATCATCAACTGTAATTCCAAACTGTGTGAATATACCCTGTGCAAATCCATTACCTGCATCAACCACAGCAATATGACCGTCATCATGGGCATCACAGCTGATCTTAATCATAATATGACCCTCGTTGGAGGAATTATAATAATCTGAGTCAATAATGCCGACGGTATTATCCAGCTGACAGCGATGCTTGAAGCCGAGACCGGAACGAGGATAGATGGATAGCACCCATCCCTCATCAATTTTTGAGCGAATGCCTGTTGGTACTAATGTGCTTTTACCCTGTTCAAAGGTAACATTTGCAGGTGCATAAAAATCATATCCTGCAGAGCCTGTTGTAGCTCGCTTAGGCAGCTTGATGCTGTCATATACAGCCTTTACATCCTTTGTATCAGGAAAATTTTTCAGCCAATCCTTTTCAAACTGTTCAAAGGAAACCTTTTCAAATTTTGCTATTTTATTCATAATGCTCTCCTAAAATATTGATAATCCCATAATAGCACACAAAAAAAAATAAAACAATCCCAAAGGACAACTTTCCGAAAAGAATCATTGCAATGCTTCATATTGTTACAATGATTCCTATATCGGTTGCCCCTGTGGGATTGCTTTTATGATAAGCTGATTATATTATAGTCCGAAGCTGACACTCAGAGCATGATTTACTTTTCCCATATCTGAGGTATCCAGACTTCCCATACGTTCCTTCAATCTGCGCTTGTCTATGGTTCGCACCTGTTCAAGAAGCACAACACTGTCCTTGGCAAGTCCACAATTTTGGGCATCCACCTCAATATGTGTAGGCAGATTGTTTTTATCCCGCTGGGATGTAATTGCTGCTGCAATTACAGTTGGGGAAAATTTATTGCCCACATCATTCTGAACAATCAGTACCGGTCGGACACCTCCCTGCTCCGAGCCAACTACAGGACTTAAATCAGCATAATATATTTCGCCACGTTTGACTGACAATCAAATCACCTTCATAACTTTCTAACCTCTTTCGTTTCAAAATTAGGATTGCCAAATATTCGGCTTTCTATTCCATTATATGTAATTTCTTTTTTATGGTTTTTGTCAAATTAAAAATTATTACATAGTATAATGTAACGATTATCTATTTTTGATTATTCGTTCATTTCAATAAATGTAATACTGTATACAGTATGATGCTAAAATCAGCTGAAAGGAGATAAATATGGATAATTATGTTGATTTATTTAAACCAAGCTTTTTGAAAAAGGATGAACGGCCTGCACTCCCTGAGGATGCTGCAGTAACAATGGCATATATTCCGCTGCAGCTTGAGGCGATAACATATGATGATGAGAAGGCACTGGATAACGGAACATTATTCCCGGTGCTTAACAAGCCATTTATGGGAAGGATGGTAAAGCGAGTATGAATAAAGACAAACTGTTAAGACGCGTCAGCGCCCTTGGCTTTGCTATGTACGAGTTAAGACTTTTCTGCGACACCCATCCAAATAATATGGATGCATTAAAAATGCTGAATTCCTATCAGAAAAAATATGAAGCCGTAAAAGCAGAATATGAAAAGGAATACGGACCATTGACATTAAACGGATACAACAGCGATGAATGGCTCAAGGACCCTTGGCCATGGGAAAATGAAGCAAACTAAACAAAAATATATTTTGACTTTATAATAAAAAATAAGGCTAGAGTTTGAATGTAACTCTAGCCTTTGGCATTTACTTATCTGTTTATAGGCGGTTTCGGCGGCGGAAGAAAATCATCCGACCCTGCATTGTTATACCTATCAGAAGAACGTCCCCTTGTATTTCTTCGGGTATTATTTTGGGAAGCCCTATTTCGCTTATTCTTTTTCTTCTTGCTGTTATTAACGAATATAATCACATAAATCACTGCAAGTATGACTGCAGCAATCAAAATAATTTTCACAGGTGTGGAGCTGAAAAAGGCTTTCAGTGCATTCATAATTTTAAGGAAGGTAGAAAGCTCAACCGTATTTGCAGCAACCAAATCAACTGTAGCAATAACCTCATCGCCATAAATCACATTCGCCTTGCAGACGTCCTGCCCCTTGACAACAGGTGCTTCTATACTTTCAGGCTTGTCTGCCATCTCATAGATAACCGCAGATTTATCCAGCCCTGCAGGAACAATAACATTTGTATCCTCTTTTGCGATAAGCTGAACCGTATCTGCATCCTTGCCATTTTCTACGTTGACCTCACCTACAACCTCGTTCGCGCTGACAAGGGTTGTATATTTAAGGCTGTCAAACGCCCATTCAAAAAGTGACTTGGCATCAACAAAAGAACATTTGGTTTTATAAGGCTCACCATTGATTGCCTGCTGGGGTGATTTAAGAACAACCGCCAAATAATTATAGCCATCCTTGGAGGCCTTTGTTATAACGCAGTACTCCGCCTCCTCGGTAGAGCCTGTTTTAATACCCTGGGCATATTCATAATAATAGGTCACATATCCCGGCTGCAGCATAAGATTGGTATGCCCCATCACAATATTATGAAACTTCACTTCTGTCGCAGTTGATATTCTTACAAATTCAGGATTTTTCAGCGCCTCCAATGTAATCGTTGCCATATCCTGTGCAGTTGTATAATGGTTCGGATCATGAAGTCCGTCAGGGTTAACGAAATTTGTATTTTTACAGCCTATGGAGGCAACCCATTTATTCATTTCCTCAACAAAAGCAGATATACTTCCGCTTACATATTCTGCCAGTACTTGGCAGGCATCACAGGCAGAATGCACCATTGTGAGATACAGAAGCTCTTCAATCGTCAGCTCCTCACCAACCTCAATACCTGCAACCTGCGCACCCGTTCCCAAAATAGAATCATAGGCAGTCTGGCTCATTTTTGTTTTTGCACTTAAATCCTTAACATGATTGAGTACCACCGTTGCCGTAACAATTTTGGTCAAAGAGGCAGGATAAAGCTTTTTCTCAGAATTTTTTTCTGCCACTACAGGATAAGAATCATCATCCAGATTAATAAGCATATAGGCTTCAGCATATATTTTTCTGTCCGGCTCATAGGATGCCGCCAGGGCGGAAAACGGAGTCGCAACAGATATGATTGTGATAATTAATGATAATACTATAGAAAGTGTTCTTTTCATATACTTGACACCTTAATTTTAAAATTATATTATATAGTGTAACATTTTTTATCGAGTATTTAAAGACTATTTTATATTTTTTTGGAGAAAATTATGATTTATGTAACCGGTGACACACATGGCGACTTGTCCTGTTTTAAGAACCCAAAATTAAACAAGCTGACGGATAAGGATTTTTTGATTATTTGCGGTGATTTCGGCTTTCTCTGGAATCCGGAAAATGAAGAAGAAAAGAAGAAGCTGGAATACCTGAAAAAGAAGAAATACACTATATGCTTTGTGGATGGTGCGCACGAGAATTTTGACATCCTGAATTCTTATACGCCTTACAGATGGAAGGGCGGAAACACCCATAAAATCGCAAAAAACATATATCACCTTATGCGCGGTGAAACCTTTATGCTGGACGGAAAAACATTTTTTGCAATGGGCGGAGGAGAAAGTGATGACGCCTATCTCAGAGAGGACAGCAAAACCTGGTGGGAAGATGAGCTGCCCAGCTCAGAGGAACTGAAAAACGGGGTCTCCAATCTGCTGAACACAGATAAAAACATCAGCTATATTCTGACATATGAAGCACCTACAATTGCAAAGGATATACTCAGCCAGCGCACCGGTAAAAACATATCCATAACTCCGCTGAACACCTATTTGCAGGAGCTGATGAAAAATGTGGATTACACCCATTGGTACTTCGGCTCTCTCCACATCGACTTAAAAATCAGTAAAAAAATGACTGCTGTATTTAATGACCTGATTGAAATAAAATAACATAAAAAACGCGGTGAGTACACACGTATTCACCGCGTTTTTATTATAACTTAATTTTGTAAACCTTGGAGTATGCAGAGTAATAATTCTTTTTATTATAGGTTTTATAGCTTCTTACTCTTACGTAATAGGTCTTGCCCTTTTTCAAAGATTTAAAGGTATATGAGGTGGTTGAATTTTTCTTAATGGTTGCAGATTTGTTACCGCTTGAGAATTTTGAGCTGGTTGAAATCTGCACCTGATAACCGCTTGCTGCCGAATCCTTTTTCCACTTGGCAGTAATGTTTTTACTCTTTTTTGACACACTGCTGACAGTCGGGGTCTTTGGCAGGGCACGGGCAGTTATACTCTTATAATCACCATATTTTGTCGTTGATGCACCATTTACCTTTACTGTATACAAAGCACGAACCTTGATGCTGTAATTGGTATTGGCTGACGGTGTAACGGACTTTCCGTTTTTATAAACCTTTTTTATGGTGTAAGAAGTACTGCTGGTCTGTGCAAGCTTTTTCCAGCTCTTCTTTGCACTGTCATATACATAGACCTGATAAACGCAGTTTGGCTGCTTGCTCCAGGAAACCTTGATAGAATTATATGTGGCAGAAGATTTCAGCCCTGATACCGCAGCAGGCGTAATATAATAAACTGCGCTTGCCGATACACCCTGATATGTTCCCTTGCCGGTTGCCTTAATTACATAAGCACCCGGATTTGTTGCACTGCCGGACAAGGTATAGTCTGTACCCTTCTTTAACAATGTCTTGTCAACATACACTTTTACTGTAGGTGTCTGTGACTTTCCGGTATATTTTAAATTGGAAACAGTCAGTGTAAATTTAGGCTGATTGATTTTATACTGCTTTATGATTTCACCGGAATAATCACCCATCAGCTTTACAGTGACAGTATATATTCCTACTGCTTTAGAGCTTGCATTTGAGTAGGTTACTGTATAATCCGTACCTGAAACCAGCTTTGTGCCGTTATTATCCTTAACCGTTACAGTTGGCTTTTGCACCTTGCCGTTATACGTATAGCTGGAAGCAGACAGTGAAACCGTTACACTTGATGAATTCTTATAAATTTTATAAGTGATTACCTGTGGCTTCAAATCAGGAGAAGTATAATTGACTGTAACCGTATATGTGCCAACCTCTTTTGAATTCGGATCAGAATAGCTCAGCGTGTAATCCTTGCCTAAGGTCTGCTGCTTTCCGTTAGAGTCTCTTACGATTACATCCGGCTTCTGCACCTTGCCGTTATATTCAAACATCGTGTTTGAAACAGAAACTGTATATCTTACAATTTCAAATTTCATATTGGCAGTGCCTGTGTAGTTGCCGATAAATTCTACCTTAACTGTTGCGTTGCTGCCGGGATTAACATTGTTGGAATAAGAGATAATTTTGTAATCCTTATTCTTTTCCAAATCTACACGCTTGCCATTGGCAGTTGTGTAATACAGCTTAAAGTCATCCGGCTTTATTGCCTCGCCTGTATACATATATCTGGCATTCGGAATGGTTTTGCCGTCGAACAAAGAAGATGCATTATAACGTGCATTGACTGTATAATTCCATACAGATTTTGAGCCTGAAAGCAGATACTTACTGCCGGGAAGTCCTGTAACTGTAACAGTACCCTTATCCTGGTAATTCAGTCCGCCCTTGATTTCTACTATATCAAAATCAACACCCTTGTATAAGGTTACAACATCACCGGTAGCATTATTTCCAATTTTAAGCTCATTAAGGGTTGCGGCAATATCCACACCATAGGTTACATTTACATTAAAGGTGTAATGATTTAAATCTGCCTTGGTAATTGTAAAAGGAATTTCAATGTAACCACAGTAGTTGCCATAGTATTCAACGCGAATTCTGTAATCGTTTGGCTCTTTAGGTATTATATGCTTTTTTGTGCTGTCGTTAGCCTCATAGCAGTAAATATCATAATCCGTTCCTTTAACAAGCTTCTTGCCTGCGGAATCATAAATCGCTTCTGTAAAGTTTATGCTGACACCGTTAAATTCAATAGAAATCTTTTCATCACCGGTGATGAACTTATCAATCGAATTTTCATTTAATTTCGTATCATCTAAATCGTAAGACTTGACTTTACTCATATCAAGAGGAGAAACCGAGATGGTCTTTGTCAGGTATTTTCCGTCCGCCATATCTACCTTAACATCATAATCACCGGCATCCACAATATGCATATCGTCGCATACATACTCAATACCATTTGCATAGTCAATTAAATCAAAGGAATAGTAATAGCCTGTACTGCGATATACAAATCCGTCAGACTTTACCAAGCCATCCTTGGCATCATTAATCTTGTACTGATTATTTTTACCATCAACAATCAAATAATTTTCAATATCATACTCCTCATCAGGAGAATATTTTGAGCCTGAGCCTGCATTTCTGCGTCTTGATACAAAGACCTGAAGCTCATCCTCATAAACACTTTTGATTGGGAAGTAATAGTTGTCACTGCTCTGCTGGGAAATAAAATCAGCATAATCCGCAAAAGCCTGCTGGTGATTGGCAGCAGAATATTCAATATCCTCCGTGCCTCTCATAAACAAATCATAATTTACAATGGTAAAATCATTTGAAATCTTATAGCTTCTCTGGGAACCGAAGGTAACATCCACAGAATAATATTCGTCACCCAGCTTAACCATATTCCAAGCATGGGCATCTGATTCTTTGCCGGAGTCCGCTGTATAATCACCCTTAACAACACGGCAGTCAATACCATTATACTGACACATATAGTAGAACAGGTAGGAATAGCCGTCGCACACAGCCATACCTAAATCCTTATTTACAGGTCGGTATAAGCCCTGAGAATCCGTGACCTTATCAAGACTGATGGATATCAGATTATCGTCATTGAGGGCATTTGCAGTTTTCACTTCAGTAGAATTTCCGAATATTGCGCCGAAGGCTGTATGTGCAGTTCGGTATCTGAAGCTGTTCGTAGAATACGCATCCTGGTAAACATCAAAATCGTATGCGGTATTTTTTGCAATATAGTTATAAATTGTTTTAATGATATAAAAATCTTTTTCTTCATCAGCGGCATTAGAAATAACTTTGTTGGAGTCAATATATTCCTTCTGCCAATCCTCAACAAATTCCTTTACACATTCATCTCCGATGGCAAAATCATCCTCATAGTGCATAACAAAATTGATTTTGTAGTAGGAAAAATTCTTTGACTCCGATGACGCAGACGGAATATAGCCTGAATGCTTTTCATTATCAAGATCAAGCTCCATATGCTCATACATATAAGAGCCGACGATGCCTATAAATTCTCCATCCTCGTCACGAACAACAGCATAATCATCACTGAAAACACTGTCATAGATTACATCAACAATCTCCTGAACAGAATCCTCCTTATATAACGGATTTGACGTAGCAATATAAAGCTCTGCTGATGTCTCCTTTTCAGCAATCGCTTTTCTTAACTGATTTGTTATCAGGTCAAGATTATCACTGTTATCCACAGTGCAATCCTGCCACGCACCATCATCCAAAACCCTGTGATGACTATCGTTGATGATTTGAACAAATTCTCCATTTTCTGCCTTGGCAGTGTATGAAGTATTCAGCATTACTGCAGAAACCGCAGTCAATACCGCAAGAAATACGATAAATGCTGTAAATAAAGTTTTCTTTTTATTTTTTATTCTTCTATCCATAATGCACTCCAATCATTACATATTTTATCAAAATAAAAGCCAGAGAATACATCTCAATAAAATAATATACAAAACCAAAGGTTTGGCTAATAATCAAAGCATATCACATTAATACTGAATACATATGCAATACCGCTGTAAATTTTATTATAATACACTGATTATAAAATCCTTGATATACGCATAAACTTCTGTTTTATTAAGCTCGTTTAATATTTCATGGCGCCCGTTCTTATACAGCTTCAACGTTACATCTGTATGACCGGAATCGTTAAGCTTGTCATAAATTTCGTAAATACCCTTTGCGTAGTTACCCACAGGGTCCATATCACCGCTGATAAGAAGTATTTTTAAATCCTGGGGCACATTTGCATACCAATCCCCGCTGTTTGCTGCAATATTCAGCTTAACAAGGTCATTCATACCCTGTGCTGAAAATAAAAATCCGCAGTATTCATCACTTATATATTTATCAACAATCTTAGTATCACGGGTCAGCCAATCCACATTTGTACGTTTTTCAAACCTGCTGCCGTATGACCCAAAGGTCATTTTATCCAGCAGACTGCTTTTATAGGTGCTGCCCTTAATTTTTGCTACCAGGGCAGACAGCTTATCTCCTACAGCTGCGGCAGGATTTGAACCGCCTGTACCCATATATATGGCCGCAGCAAAGCCTGCATCATTGTACCAAGCCGTAAAGCATCTTACTATGAAAGAGCCCATAGAATGACCCATCACAACAATTTTCTTATCCGGGTATGCCAGCTTAGCTTTGTCAAAGGTAGTTTTCAAATCAGCTACCAATGCCGTATATCCGTTCTTCTCACCAAAATATCCGGTAAGCGCTTTATCCTGATTAGACTTTCCGTGGTTTGCCATATCGTGCATAAACACAGCAATGCCGTTAGAGGTCAGATATTCTATGAATTCCAGATATCTTTCCTGATGCTCTGCCATACCGTGATGAATAACTAAAACACCCTCCACCTGATGATCCGGTGTATAAATATTGCCGTTTATTTCACAAACACCGGTTGCTGACGGAAAATGATAGGACTCAATTTTCATAACAATTCACATAACCTTTCTGCTTTCACAAGCACAATATACCTTACTCCTCTTCCGGAAGGTTAGAGGTACAATGACAGCACTTAACTGCATCAATCGGAACTTCGCTTTTACAAAACGGACAAATCTTTGTAGTCGGCTCTGCAGGCACTTCCTCCTTTTTTCTGCCGATGGACATCGCTTTGTTAACAGCCTTTACAATGCAGAAAATAATAAGTGCCATAATTAAGAAGTTAATAACTGCTGAAAGGAAGGCGCCGTAATCAATATAGTTGTCACCAACCAAATGAATTTTGCCCTGAATTTCTGCACCGCCTATACAATTAATCAGCGGATTAATAATATTATCTGTCAGGGAGGTTACAATTGCAGAGAAGGCACCGCCTATAATAACGCCGACTGCCAGGTCAAGCACATTGCCCTTTGAAATAAACTCTTTGAATTCCTTAATAAACTTTTTCATCTTTTTATTCTCCTTTAATTTAAAAATTTATAACACACCTGACAAATCAAAGTCAGGTATATATTCCTTGTTTGCGGATGATATATCCTGTAAAAATAATTTTTCAAAGCCCGACGCCAATGCATAATCAACCACTTTATTATATTCCCGTTCGGTAATTCTGCGATTGAGTTCAGGCAAATCCTGCAGTGTCTGACAAGGGGTATACTGCGCCATAAGGGATACATACGTATCCGGCACATTATCCTTAATCCAGTCGAGAATTGAAATGGCGGAATTTGTATTCTGCGGCAAAATCAAATGACGGATGATAAGCCCTGATTTCATTATACCGCCGTCAAACCGATCCTGAACCTGCCTTCGCATTTCCTTAATGGCTGCCGATGCCTTTTCAAAATAATCCTCTGCATCTGAATATCTTTTTGCCTTGTTCGCTCTTATGTATTTTAAATCGGGCAAATAGATATCCACCAAACCGTCAAGCCTTTTGATGGTTTCCGCTTCCTCATACCCACCGGTATTGTACACAATCGGCACAGGTGATTTCCACTTAGTAAGAAGATCTGCCAGCCTGTCAGCATAATGACCGGGATTAACCAAATTGATATTATTCGCACCCTGGGCAATCAAATTTTCAAATATTTCTATCAGTCGGTCATCCGTAACCTCTATGCCTTTTCCCTCTCGGCTGATTTCATAATTCTGACAAAAGGCACATCGCAGGTTGCATCCGCTGAAAAACACAGCTCCGCTTCCCTGTTTACCGCTGATGCAAGGCTCTTCCCAATAATGCAGTGCTGCCCTTGCCAGCTTGAATTTGCTTTTGCTTCTGCAAAAGCCATATTGTATATCTCTGTCTATATTGCAATGTCTGGGACAAATTGAACATATCATAACAATGCCTTGTAAATATCACCTTTCTTAAAAGGGGTTTGGGCTGCAATTTCCTTAGCAGCATTATTCATTGACATACCGGATTTCACCAGCTGTTCAGCCATTTCAACCGCCTTTTCTATCGTCATATTCTCAAAATCTTCTTCCTTTTTGCCTGCAATAATCAGAACTAACTCACCTTTAAGTCCACCGTTTGCATACTGCTTCTGTGCCTCTTCAAGGGTTGTTTTAATTACCTCTTCGTGCAGCTTTGTGATTTCACGCACAATAGCAAGCTCTCTGTTTCCCAAAGTCTTATACAAATCCACTAAGGTATTGCCCAGCTTATGGGGTGCTTCATAAAAAATCAAGGTGCGCTTTTCATCTTTAATTTCTTCCAAATGCTCACGCCGTGATTTTTTATTTACAGACAAAAAGCCCTCAAAGGTGAAACGGCCTGTGGGCATACCCGATATAGCCAATGCTGTTGCAAAGGCTGTAGGCCCGGGCACAGACTCAACCTGAATTCCCATCTCGTGACACAGCTTAACCAAATCCTCTCCGGGATCTGATATTGCAGGCATACCAGCATCCGTAACAATGGCACAGCTCTCACCTGCTGCAATCCTGCTACAAATAACCTCACCGCGCTGACGTTTATTGTGTTCAAAGTAAGAAACCATTTCTTTTTTTATATCAAAATGGTTCAGCAGCTTCATCGTTACACGTGTGTCCTCTGCTGCAATAAAATCTACATTCTCCAGCACCTCAACTGCTCTTGGTGAAAAATCACCCAAATTACCAATCGGCGTGCCAACTACAAATAATTTTCCGCTCATTTATCATACCCTTCAGCATAAGAACCATAAATCTCCAGCATTTCCTTCGTAAATTTACCGTCATCTTTTTTTATAACAAGCTGAGGCTCAACCCTTAAAAATGGCTTTGCGCCCTTTTGCCCTTGAATTAAAAACAGAAACGGCTGTTCATTATTCTTATCCTGAACAAATCTCAAGCGTTTTGGTTCAAGCTTATATTTCCTCATTATTTCTATTGTGTCAACCAGTCTTTCAGGTCTGTGGCACATACAAAATCTTCCGCTGAATTTAAGCAAATATGCAGCTGCCTTAACCGCATCCTCAATATTACAGCAAACCTCGTGTCTGGCTATTCTTGCACTTTCTCCCAGAGATTCTATACCTGTTCCCACAGGCTTGTAAGGCGGGTTCATTGTAACCAGTGAGAATTCCTCTGCAGAAAAGACCTTATTTATTTCTCTCAAATCGCAATGATATGCTTTTATTCTTGTCTCTGCATGATTGATTTCAATAGAATGACACAGCTGCTCATAAGCATTTCTTTGAATATCAAGACAAGATACATTATTGATTTTTTCATTTCTCAGCCACAAAAACGGAATAATACCACAGCCTGTTCCCATATCAAGAGCCTTGTCTCTTGCCTTTATATTTGCAAAGTGGGACAGTATAACCGCGTCTGTGCCGAAGGTATGGTCGGCAGAAACTGCCAGCTTAATATCATCTGATAATCGTTCATAATTATACATAAGTACATTATATCACAATATGTATTAAATTTCCACTCATAATTTATCTGTTGCAATAATCGCTTTAGTATGCTAAAATGCTAAAAAAGAGGTTAATGCTATGAATAATTTATGGACTGAAAATTTAAGAAAAATTGAGCCTTATGTTCCCGGTGAGCAAAGCAGTGATAAAAATATAGTAAAGCTAAATGCCAACGAAAATCCGTATCCTCCGTCACCTAAGGTACAGGAGGCTTTAAACAGCTTTAGTGCAGGCGAGCTGAAAAAATATCCCGATGCCAATGCGTCAAAATTAAAAAACGCTTTAGCGCAGTATTATAATGTCAAGGCTGAAAATGTATTCGTCGGCAACGGCAGTGACGATGTCATTGCAATTGCCTTTCAGGCCCTGTTTAACAGCAGCAAACCTATTGTGTACCCAGATTTAACATATAGCTTTTATCCAGTTTGGTGCAGCTTATTTAACATTCCTTACAAGACATATCCTGTTGATGAAAGCTTCAGAATTAATCCGGAGGATTATAAAGAGGCAAACGGCGGTGTTGTTATACCAAATCCAAATGCGCCTACCTCCATTTGTGAAGGCTTGGATTTTGTAGAAAAAATCATGAGCTATAACAACGACAGTGTTGTTATTATTGATGAGGCATATGTTGATTTCGGCGGAACAAGTGCAGTACCGCTTATCAGTAAATACGAAAATCTGCTTATAACAGGAACATTCTCCAAATCACGTTCCCTCGCAGGATTGAGATTAGGCTTTGCTGTGGGCAGTAAAAAATTAATTGATGTTATGGAGGCTGTAAAAAACAGCTACAATTCCTATACAGTTGATGCGCTTGCTATTGAGGCAGGAACTGCCAGTATACTGGATGATGCATACTTTAAGGCTACCTGTGGTAAAATTATAAATACAAGAGAACGCATCACCAATGAAATGCGTAAGCTAGGCTTTTCCGTTTTGGATTCAGGTGCTAATTTTATTTTTGCTACACATAACGATATGTCAATGAAGGATATGTTTGAACATCTGAAAACAAAAAAGGTGTATATTCGTTACTTTAATCTGCCGAGAATTCGCAATTATGTCAGAATTTCCATTGGCACAGATGCGGAAATGGATATTTTATTAACAGAAATAAAGGAGTTTATCAATCATGTCAAAGCATAAAATTGCTGCTGTATTTCTATGGATTATTAACATCATTAATGTAGCTGCCGGTGTGATTACGCAAATTAAACTGTTAAACGGAAGTGACGTTACCTCTGTAATTCCAATCACCGTTAATATGACTGTTAACCAGATATTGCTTTTGAATTTTATGGTTGTAACAATCATAATGACGCTGATTTGTATAGTGACAATGTGTATAACCGTTGATGTCAGCTACACACCGGCAGAGGTAATTAAAAACTGTGCCGGAATATTCCTTGTGCCGGCAATCATCATTTTTGGTGTATCCATTGTCAGTATGATAAAAGCACCTGATATGCTTGATAAAATATCAATCCTTATCAGTTTTGCTGTTTATGTACTACTGAACGCAGTTAATGTCGGCTGTGTCCTCACTGTTATGGAGGATAATGAATTATAACGTAAACTGTTTTCCTATATCAAAATAACAAACTCCGAGATGTAAACAACACCTCGGAGTTTTCTATTTCTATTTCTTTTTCTTCTTTCTTTTCTCTTGCTTTCTCTTTTTTCTTTTATAGCTGATTATCTCGCCCAAAAGCTCAAATATACCCTCAATAATTGCTGAAAACAATTCATCCATAAACAATCTCCTCTCTTAGCCAAAGAAGAATAGCAGCACAATTACAATGACTGCTAAAATTCCAACGCCTGCGAAAAACTTAACGGCACGGTTCACTGCGTCAAACATATTCGTCGGCATAATCTGAAACATTGCATACCTGAAAGGCTCTTTGACTTTATTTCCAACCAAGTCCTTGAATCTCAAGTCATATGTATCAAAGGTACCGTTCTTTTTCAATTCAATAATGCGAACACCTCTGTCCTTTCCCGGACCGTAGACGTGAAAGCCTGCACCCTGCGTATAGCCTAAATCTATACCATCCACCTTACCGTTATAGGAATTATTATGGTCGTGTCCGAAGTAAACACCCAATACTTCGCCTTTTTCTTTAAAGGCAGCAAACTCACCGCTGTTTTCCTGAGGGTCTGCAGGTGATTCCTTCATAAAGCCGTCAGGATTAACCTTATCTTTATTTAACACATAAAATCTGTTTGCGTGGGTTCGAAAGCCTCTTACCGCGCCCTTAGTATTCTTTTTCACTTCAGTCAGAAGCTCAAAAACCTCACAAAGCGGAATATGCTGAATTACAATGGATGGTATAAGCCTTCCATATTTTTCCGCATAGCTGTCACGTGTCTGCCTGTACCAGTCAATCTGATTTTGATGTACATTATCATAGCCAATCTCAAGGCTGGAATGGCTGTCAATCAGATAAAGCAAAAATTTAAGCTCTTCCCCGTCCATAATTTCTATAACATGATTGGCAACACCATCTATGCCTTCGGCACTTTCACCAATGAAATAATCAAAGGATTTATAAATATCAAACTGTTCCTCATTAGACAGACCTACCTGCCGGTCATGATTTCCAAAACAGATTGTAAAGGGAATATGCCTGCTTCTCACGGGTTTAGTCAGCTTGTCGAGAACATCTGTCACAAGCTCCTTGTTGCCTTTAAACGCTGTTTTGCCCCAAATTTGATCACCTGAATATACAACCAAATCCGGCTTTGCCTTATCAAGGGCAGCGTTAATCAGGTCTATCGTATCGGGACTTACTCGCCTGCCCTCCTGGGTATCAGCTATTTGCATTATCTTAAATGTATCCTTGTTAAATTGCAGCATCATATTCACCTCAAGCATATATTATCATAATTTTCACTTGACTGCAACTCCCGACAAGATTATAATTATAACATATCTGCCTGTAGCATAATGGCTAATGCAATAGATTCCGATTCTATAGAGTGTAGGTTCGAGTCCTATCAGGCAGACCATAAAAACAAAGACACCTTAGGACACCCTTGATAAAGAGGGTGTCCTAAAACTTTGTAAACAGCCAAATGATTTGATTGTAGGTTAAATTTATTTAATCAAATGAGAGGTATTACAATGAAATCATTATATGAAAAGATAAATGGAGGTTATGTTGAGGTTGGAGATGTTAAAATTCCTACACTTATATCTACTGAAACAAATTATTCAATAGGCTTTTGGGGACAAAGACACAAGGAATATTTGAAAGAACATCATAGAGTTTTCTATTACAATTTGCTAACGCAATGTAAGCTTAATTCATATTTGCACGATATTGATGTTCAAGCAACAGAAATGTATAATAGTCTTATGAAACAATTTGCTGAAAGTCAAGGGATAACCGAACAACTCAAGGCAGAAAATCAAATGCTATGGGTACAGAAAATGAATAATATTGCTAATCAAGCAAGAGAAATATTATATAATAAAATGATATATACTTAATTAATGAACGAAAGGCGAGAATTTTCTTGCCTTTTAATTTTTTTAATTAACAAAACTTAAACAATACTAAATCATTTCAATAACAAATCTTCGATATAATGTAGACACAGATGAGAAATCACTGCAAAACATTTTTATTATTTGGAGGTAAATTATGAAAAAGAAAAACTTTGTTGCTCTTATTATGGGCACAATTGGTGGATTGCTTTTTGCGCTTGGAATGTGTATGTGTCTGCTGCCTGAATGGAATGTATTTAAACCGGGTGTCGCAGTCGCAGTTGTAGGTGCTGGTATTCTTGTTGCAATGGCTATTATTGTTCGCAAAATGAGTGGCAAGCCTGCAATTAAGTTGAATGTAAAAACAATCGGCACAGTTGCTTTTGGTATCATTTCAGCTCTTGTACTCGGTGCTGGTATGTGTATGATAATGGTATGGAATATGATGCTTTGGGGCATTGTTGTCGGCATTATCGGAATAGTTATGATCCTTTGCCTTATTCCTATGTGCAGGGGGTTGAAATAAAATTTATAATTCTATAAAAAATAAACAAAACTTTAACATCTCTGTGGTATGATATAGTTATCATGGAGGTGTTAGTGTGTTTAAGATATTAGTTGTAGAGGATGACAGAGATTTAAATAGTACTGTCTGCACTTATCTTAATCAAAACGGATATGATGCTGTTGGCTGCCTTTGTGCTGATGAAGCCTATGATGAAATGTATAGCAATGTGTTCGACTTGATTATTTCTGATATTATGATGCCTGATATTGACGGCTTTGAATTTGCAAAAACAGTTAGAGAGCTTAACGAGGATATACCTATTTTATTTATGACAGCAAGAGATGATTTTGCAGCAAAGCAAAGAGGCTTTAAGGTTGGAATTGATGATTATATGGTTAAGCCTGTTGATCTTGATGAGCTTATACTGCGTATAGGCGCTATTCTACGCAGAGCAAAAATTGCTACGAGTAAAAAGCTTACAGTCGGCAGTCTTATCCTTGATGCAGACGAGCATACTGCATATTTGAATAATGAAGAAATTGCATTGACTGTGCGTGAATTCAATCTTATATATAAGCTGTTGTCTTATCCGAAAAAAACCTTTACACGCACTCAGCTTATGGATGAGTTCTGGGATGTTGATTCATCATCAGGCACAAGAACAGTTGATGTTTATATGACAAAGCTGCGTGACAAATTTTCAAGCTGTGATGATTTTGAAATTGTGACCGTTCACGGACTTGGCTACAAGGCGGTGATTAAGTGAATAGAAAGCGTAAAAATAATAGAGTAAGCAATAGTCTTTTTTCAATAAGCAAATATATTGCATTTTTTCTTTTAACTGCATTTATTGTAACTTGTTGTATGATGCTGTTTTTGTTGAACATAGATTTATCCGTTGAAACACTTAAGGCAAGTGCACCAAGAACATTTTTTAATGTATTATTTCTGAGTCTGTTATTCTGTGTTATTGATGGAATCAGACGCAAGCTTACTGTTGAAAAACCACTTGAAGAAATTTTAAAGGCTACTGACAGAATTACAAACGGTGATTTTTCGGCACGGATTGAACCTACACATAAAATAGGCAGAAAAAATGAGTTTGATGTTATTATTGAAAATTTGAATATAATGGCTGAGGAAATTTCAGGAACAGAAACCTTGAGAACAGATTTTATATCCAATGTTTCTCATGAGCTGAAAACGCCTCTTGCTGTTATACAAAACTACGCTACAATGCTGCAAAAACCATCACTTACCGAAGAAGAAAGAATTGACTATGCAAAAGCAATGAGCGTAGCATCACAAAAATTATCAGCATTGATTACAAATATCTTAAAGCTCAACAAGCTTGAAAATCAGCAGATTTTTTCTGACGATAAAAGATACAATTTAAGTGAGCAATTATGTAGATGTCTGCTTGATTTTGAAAATGTATGGAACAGTAAAAGCCTTGAAATAGAAACTGATATTGACGAGGATGTATTTATAAATGCTGACGAGGAATTATTAACGCTTGTATGGAACAATTTGTTTTCAAATGCAATTAAATTCACTGATGCATACGGAAAAATTTTTGTAAAACTTAAGTCAAATGGCGAAAAATGTGTAGTTGAAGTAACAGATACAGGCTGTGGAATGAGCAGAGAAACAGGTGTTCACATATTTGAAAAATTCTATCAGGGTGATACATCTCATTCAGTGCAGGGCAACGGCTTGGGACTTGCCCTTGTAAAGCGTGTTGTTGATATTATCGGTGGTGAAATTACTGTTAAAAGTGAGGTCGGCAAAGGAAGTACATTTACTATAATATTGAGGGGTGAAAACAGTGAAAAAATATCTGAATAGGCTATTTTTTCCTCATCCGTCAGTAGTACTGCTTTGTTCGGTTTTAACTGCTGTTTTGCTTACACTCGTTTTTGCTACTGATTATATATCAAAAATATTTTCTTATGTTATCTACGCTTTTTCAGCGTACAGCTTATGTATATTGCTTGCTTATCTGATTCCAAATGCTTTGGATATTATCAAAAAATCATTATCAAAAATACCGATAATGAACAAATACTTGAATGATAAATTATTCAGAGCACAGACTTCTATCTATGTAAGCCTTATAAACAATACAATTTATTCGGTGTTTTATGCAGTTATGGCTTTTATTCAAAAATCGTATTGGCAAATGGCATTGGCACTCTATAATTTTGTCTTTACGGTTATGCGTTTTATGCTCGTAAAAAGATATAATGCAGCAAAGAAAATGAGTAATAATCAAAGACTTACTTATGAAATGAAAACATTTAAATCCTGTGGAATACTGATGCTTTTAATGAGTGCAACGATGACAGGGCTGATTAATCTTTTAATTTCAGAGGGCAAAAAGGCAAGTGGAGAAATACTTACAATAGCAATAGCTGCCTATACTTTTTACTGTTTTACGATTGCCCTGATTAACATTATAAAATTCAGAAAAGAGAATAGCCCCATACTGCTTGCATCTAAAAATGTCTGCTTTGCAAGAGCATTAATGTCACTTTTCTCTTTACAGATTTCTATGTTTTCGCAATTCGACGGAATGGAAAGTGATATGGAAATCATAATGAATATAGTTTTAGGGCTTGTTGTGTGTATGACCTGTGTTGCTGTTGCGATAACTATGATTATAAAGGCAAACAAAAAACTGAAGGAGCATTCACTTTAGCAATTCTTAAACAATTATTTAATTATTATAAAAAGATAGTTTATCTTTACTAAAAAAGGAGCAGTTTATATGGATAATAATGAAACCTTCACATATTCCTATTCTGCAGATCAGCAGGAGGAAATTAATGCTATAAGACAAAAATATATGCCAAAAAAAGATGATAAGATGGAGCAGCTCAGAAGACTTGACAATAGCGTTGCTAAAAAAGGAACTATGATTTCTATTGCTGCAGGCGTTGTTGGTGTGCTACTTTTAGGTGTAGGAATGTGCTGTACAATGGTGTGGGCTGATAAGTTTTTTGTTATAGGAATTATTATCGGTTTGATAGGTATTGCCGTTATTGCCGCTGCATATCCTGTTTACAATAAAATAACAAAAAGAGAAAAAGAAAAGATTGCACCTCTTATTATCAGATTAACTGATGAACTGATTAAAGAGAGAAATTAATATACACTCCTCCTTATCTTTTCTTTATCTCATTCATATTTCTTGTGTAAAAGTCCTGTTTAGATCACAGGACTTTTACTATGTTTATGACAAACTGATATAAACTCATACAGAGTTAAACCAAAATTAATTCACTTTATTTCATTGACAAAGATATAAATCTCTGCTAATATTTTGATATAAATTGAATATGTGTTTATGTTTTAATTGGTGCAGATAGTACCATACATATAATTAATATAGACTAAATTTAAGTCGTTTACATAGTGATAAACACGCTATGCAAGTGGAGCTAATAGTTCTGCTTGTTTGTGTTATTCACTATGTGAACGGCTTTTTTGTTTTGTAAAAGTTTTCTGTTTTTGGTTTACAAAACACTTTTAAGTGTCCTTATGTGTAGAGGGTGTTTTTCGGTTGGTATATATCGTTCTTGTGTATATGCTTAAGCCCTCTGCAAGAGCCCACTGACATCTTTGCAAAACTTGTTTTGAAAGTGTCATAGTGGGTTAGATACTTTGAAAAAGTATCTAATGGGAACATTGTTGTTTCAAGAAAATTAAAGTTGAAGGAGGTGTTGAATGTCCAAACAAAACTATACGGTTGCAAGAGTTATAACACATAACAGAGATAATATTGGTAAATTTGAAAGGCATATCGAACGCAAGAATGATAACTATGCAAATATAAATGTTGACCTTTCTCAATCTCATAGAAACATACAGTTCAAGAAATGTGATTGTACCTATAACGATAAACTGAATGAGATGGTAGAAAGTAAGCAGGTATCACTGCGAGGACTTAAGGCTGATGCAAAGGTCTACGATGAAATGATATTTGATGTTAATACAGAATATTTTGAATCACACGGCGGTTATGAATTTGCAAAGAAATTTTATGAATCTGCTTTTCACTTTGCAGAAAAGGAAATGGGCAGTGAATATATTTTATCTGCCGTTATGCATGCAGATGAAATCAATCTTGCTGCAAGTGATAAATATGGTTATCCTGTTTATCATTATCATTTGCATATAGTTGCACTGCCTGTTGTTCAGAAGGAAATAAAATGGTCAAAGCGTTGTAAAGATAAAGCATTAGTAGGAACTGTCAAAGAGGTTATTAATCAAGTTAGCCATTCAAAGAAATGGAAATCAGAGCCTATGATTGATGAAAATGGAAAAACTGTTCTTGTTCCCTCATACAGTCTGTTACAGGACAAATTCTTTGAGTATATGCAGAATGCAGGCTTTACTGATTTCGTTCGTGGTGAGCGTGGCAGCACAAGAGAAAATCTATCCGTTCTTGATTATAAAATCAGCAAGGATAAAGAACGGCTTGATGAAATCACGAAAAAAATTGAAATATTAGAGCCGATACAAAAACAAATTGCAGATGTTGATAACATTCAAAGCAAGAAAACGATTACAGGTAAAATTCAAATTAGTGAAGATGATTTTAATACAGTAATAAATCTTGCTAAAACAGGAATTGAAAATCAATCAAGAATAGAACTCTTAAATTTGAAAATCAAAGCCTTGAAACAGGAAAACAATGATTTAAGACAGCGATTGAAAATAATATCAGACCATTGCAGAGATTACGCTTTAGCTCTGAAATTAGCACCACAAAAGGTTAAAGCCTTTATTGATGATATTCTAGTCAAAGCAAGAGAAAAAGCAAAAGCAGAAAAAGCCAAGGAGGAAATACCATATCCTCCGATAAGAAAAAAGCCGAAAAAGAAATCAAGGGAGGAGTTTGAGAGATGATTAAATTTGAATTAGATAAAAAAGAGTATAAATTTCTGACAGATTTATTAAGTAGGCAAATAGAAAAGTTATGTCAAATGACATCTGTTGAAAGGATTGCTTGGTATAACAACGCTCTGTATCGTGAGCCTATTAACTTTACAAGACAGATAGATAACACGATTTATACAGTAAATACGCATTTTAATGTCAATAGCAATGAGAGCATCAAGGACAAGATAGTCCATATT
>JAMPGU010000011.1 GCA_023663865.1 Clostridium sp. | reverse complement strand
TCTGCCTATTGTAATAGGCTCTAATACCTTGGCACCTGAGCCAATCATAACACCGCTCTCGATTGTAGGGTGACGTTTACCGATATCCTTACCTGTACCGCCAAGTGTTACACCCTGATAAATCATAACATCATCGCCGATTTCCGTTGTTTCACCAATGACAATACCGCTTCCGTGGTCGATAACAACACGTCTGCCTATTGTAGCACCAGGATGAATTTCTATACCTGTTTTATGGGCTGAACGCTGACTGATAAATCGTGCAAGAAAAGGCATATTGTGCTTTAAGCACCAATGCGCTTTCTTATGACTTCTCAGTGCCTTAAAGCCCGGGTACAATAACACAATTTCAATCGGACTTCTGGCGGCAGGATCATGCTCCATAAAACTTTTTATATCTTCTTTGTAAGAGTCAAACATAAAATCCCCTCCAAAAAATATAAGCAAAAACAATAAAAAATACCCCTGTCATACGACAGAGGCAATTCATAACTGCGGTTCCACTCTTGTTTATACTCGGCTGCATAATAACAGCTTTAGCTTTTAACGAAGCTACCCGACACGAAATACTATAATTTCCTCCGTGCAACTCAAGAGTGCATTTCACTAAGGGTCAAATACAAGCGTCACAGCATACGGCTTGCTCTCTGAAAATGACCGATTATAGTTACTTATCTCTATCACAGTTTTTTCCTATCAATACTATTATATCTATTTTTTATAATTTTGCAACCATTATTTTGTCTTTATTAAATGCCAGCCATCTTTGGCATAAATAATACCGCTTAATACAGTGACAACGGTTACTATCCAAAATGCAACCGTACAATAGGTATTCAGCCAAGGTGTAGCCATATTGATATCTGCCGCACCCTCACCGATTGCTAAAAATAAGAAGGTTAAACCGGTTGTTGCCATTTGTAAAAAGGTTTTGCACTTTCCAAAACCGTTGGCGGCTATTACATCTCCGTTAGAGGCAGCAGCCATACGGATACCTGCAACTAGAAATTCACGAGCCAGCATCAGCATAATACAAATATCTGTATGCCAGCCGAGATTGATTAAAACAATGTAGGCAGCAAATACCAAGCTCTTATCTGACAATGGATCCATCAGCTTGCCGAAATCAGTAACCAAGCCTTTCTTTCTTGCAATAATGCCATCTACCTTATCACTCATACAGGCAATAAAATATACAATCAAGGTTGCTACCCAGTGATACGGAAATTCTATATAAGCAAATGCCATTAAAAATGGTATGCAGCAAAATCTAAAAACAGTAATTTTATTAGGTAAATTCATATTTGCTCTCCTATCAAATCATAGCCATCATAATCTGTAATTTTAACATGAATAAATTCGCCAATTGCTAGTTCCTTGGCAGAACGAATAATAATTCCGCTGTCTATCTCAGGCGAGTCCAGATAAGAACGACCTATATAGTGTCCCTCCTCGAAGCTGTCAACTACAACCTTATATGTATTTCCGATTCTTGACTTATTTGCTTCTTCCGTAATGGAGTACTGAATATCCATAATGACTTCAGCCCTGCGTTTTTTTACATCATCATCAATCTGACCGTCAAAGGAAAATGCAGGTGTATCCTCCTCCGGAGAGAAGGTAAAGCATCCCATTTTATCAAATTTAATTTCCTTAACAAATTTGCAAAGCTCTTCAAACTGTTCCTCAGTTTCATTAGGAAAACCAACCATAAAGGTTGTTCTGAGAGATAAATCAGGTATTCTTGCTTTCATTTTAAAAAGCAGTTCTTTGAGTGCATCATAAGAACCGTTTCTATTCATAGCTTTAAGTATATCCTTGTTGCAGTGCTGAAGAGGAATATCAATATAGGAACATACTTTTTCTTCATCGGCAATCACTTCAATCAGCTCATCCGTAACCCTGTCGGGATAACAATAAAACAGTCTGAACCATTCAATGCCGTCAATTTTTACAAGCTCCTTCAAAAGTTTAGCAAGCCTATATTCGCCATATAACTGCAAGCCGTACTTTGTTGTGTCCTGAGCGATTAAAATAACCTCTTTTACACCTTTTTCAGCAAGAGTCTCAGCCTCGGCAATAATGCTCTCCATCGGGCGTTCAGTGTATCCACCGCGAATTCCCGGAATTGCACAATAGCTGCACTTATTGTCACAGCCATCACTAATCTTTAAATATGCCCAATGGGATGGCGTAGACAGCATACGCTCACCTTCCAGAGGCAGATATTTTTTATCAGGATAATAGCTGGTGGAAATGCCGAGAGCAGCCTTTTGGCAAACCTTTACAATATCACCATCTGCACCAATACCGATAACAGAATCCACCTCAGGAATTTCCTTTAATATTTCATCCTGATAACGCTCAGCCAAACAACCTGTTACGACAATGGCAGAAATCAGCCCTGCTTCCTTATATTCAGAAACTTCGAGTATAGTTTCTATTGCTTCTCGTTTAGCATCCTCAATAAAGCCACAGGTATTTACAATCATAATATCTGCATCCTCAATGCTCTGGGCGATAAGAAATCCGGATTTATTCAATTTTTCAAGCATTAATTCTCCGTCTACCTGATTTTTCGGGCAGCCCAAAGAAATCATACCAACCTTATATTTCATCAATATTTAACCTACTGAATGCTGACTTTATATCGTAATATGAAAATCCTTTTCTTTGTAAGGCAGCAATTACTCTTTCTTTTCCTCTTTCCTGTCCCAGCTTATTCTTGAATTTATTTTCAATCAGCTGAGCAATGGTATCAACATTGTCAACCTCAAAATCTTCCATAACATAGCTGACAATCTGACTGTCAATACCGCGTTTATAACATTCCTGTTTTACGTGATTAGAAGAATACTTTTTAACATTAAAGAGATATTCAACAAGACTTTTGCAAAAATGCTCATCATCAAGATACCCGGCATCAAGATAACGATTTATTGCTCTGCCGGCACTTTCCTCATCAACTGTGCGAAGAAGCTTCATTTTAAGCTCCTGAACAGAATGCTCCCGCCGTGAAAGCAAATCACCGCATTTGTTAAGTGCTTTTTTGTAATTAATCTCACTTACAAGATGCTGCCATTCTTCATCATCTATATCTGTACCATCAGATATATAATTATCCATCCAAAAATTAATATCTGTGGTGATTGCATACTCATTATCAAGAAGCAAATGAACCTTATTTCCTCTACCTCTTTGGTGTGTTAATATCATCAGTCTTCATCATCCTCAACAGCGATATCAAGCTTTGCTTTAGCTGCTGCTCTTGTATTCTTCTTTTTATCAGCTGCTTCCTCATCCTCAGTCTTAGCCATAGGTGCTGCCTTAGCAACATACTTCTGCTCTGACTGTGCTTTGATTTCCTCAAGCTTTGCCGTAATTTTAGCCTCAAGCTCTGCAGCAAAATCCGGGTCATTCTTAATCATATTTTTAACATTATCTCTACCCTGCCCTAATCTCTTATCACCATAGGAGAACCAAGAGCCGCCTTTATGGATAATGTCATATTCGACAGCCATATCAATAATTTCGCCGTCTTTGCTGATACCGGTTCCATACATAATATCAAACTCAGCAAGCTTAAACGGAGGAGCAACCTTGTTTTTAACAATTTTAGCCTTGGTTCTTGAGCCGATAACCTCAGAGCCGTTTTTAAGCTGTTCAGCTTTTCTGACATCAATACGAATGGATGAATAGAATTTCAGCGCTCTACCGCCGGTTGTAACCTCCGGATTACCATAAAGAACACCGATTTTCTCACGCAGCTGGTTAATGAAGATAATAATACAGTTTGTCTTATTGGCAGTACCTGCAAGCTTTCTCAATGCCTGAGACATAAGTCTTGCATGCTGACCAACGTGACTGTCACCCATATCTCCCTCGATCTCACTCTTAGGAACAAGTGCAGCAACAGAGTCAACTACAACAATATCAATCGCACCGCTGCTAACAAGCTGCTCGGTAATCTCCAATGCCTGCTCACCATAGTCAGGCTGAGAAACAAGAAGATCGTCAACCATTACACCCAGGTTTGCAGCATAAATCGGATCAAGCGCATGCTCAGCATCAACAAATGCAGCTACGCCGCCTGCCTTCTGTGCTTCGGCAATACAATGAAGCGCCAATGTAGTTTTACCACTGGATTCAGGACCATAAATTTCTATAATTCTTCCTCTTGGCAGACCGCCGATACCGGTCGCAATATCCAAGGAAAGTGAGCCTGTTGATATAGCATCAATCTTTAAATTCGCATTCTCACCAAGACGCATAACTGCGCCTGCACCATATTTCTTTTGAATCTGTTTCATTGCAGATTCCAACGCTGCTTTTTTATCCGCTGACATATAACATCCTCCTAAAATTCATTGTGTATATTATACTAAATATAGTATTTAAAATCAATAGTTATACTAAAATTAGGACTTTTTGAAAAAAAGATTAAAAAATGCTTGCATTTTTCAACAAGTTGTGATATTATACCAACTGTTCTAATTATATAAGGAGGTGTTCGCAAATGGCAAAATGTGAATACTGCGGAAAAGACGTATCTTTCGGCATCAAGGTTTCTCACTCTCATAGAAGATCAAATAGAACCTGGAAACCAAACATTAAAAAAGTAAAGGCTATTGTAAACGGCTCTCCTAAAAGAGTTAATGTATGCACAAGATGTCTTCGCTCAGGTAAGGTTGAAAGAGCTTAATTATTTCGCATAAAGACAGCACCGAGTTAATCGGTGCTTATTTTTTCTATAGACACAAAAAACCACGAGAGAAATCTCGTGGTTTAATTATTTTATAACCTACTATGGCGTATTGTAATTTATTTACAACTATCATTTTTCTTAGATTTAAAATCAACTTTATTTTCAGTATGATGAATGAGCTTTTTCACATTCTCCCTGTGTGCAATTACAACAACGAGTGTAAAAACAAGAGCAATTGCAGACAGCACCAAGCTTTTATGAAACAGGAAAAGCAATACAGGATACAGAACAGCCATAATGATACTTCCAAGAGAAACATATCTTGTGACTGCAACTACAACAATAAATACTGCAAGAAGAATTAATGCTATTCTCCAATCCACAATAAAAACCATTCCGCCGGCAGTGGCAACGCCCTTGCCGCCTTTAAATCCAAAAAAGCAAGGAAATATATGACCGAGTACGCAAAAAAAGCCTGCAAAGGATTTGATAAGCATATTTGTATCTATCGAATACAAAGTCGCTGTTATTTCTCCATTTTCATTCAACAGCATAGGTGTTCTGCCGATAATTAAATATGCAATTCCTATGGCAATGGCAACCTTCAGCATATCGCCGATAATTGTTAATACAGCAATTTTCTTTCCATAGTTTCTCAGCATATTGGTTGTACCGGCATTTCCGCTGCCATGGTTTCTGACGTCATCATTCTTCAGCTTATTTGAAAGAATGACACCAAAATTTAAACTGCCAAGCAAATAAGATATTATCGCTATAGAAATATAAGCAACATAAATCATTATTTCTTGCTGTCTCCCCTTTCACGGATAATAAAGCGAACCGGTGTACCATCAAGACCAAAAACATCTCTAATCTGGTTTTCCAAATATCGCTGATAAGAAAAATGAAAGAGTTCAGCATTATTAACAAAGAAAACAAATGTAGGCGGTCTTGTCGAAGCCTGGGTCATATAGTAAATTTTTAATCTTTTGCCCTTATCGGTTGGCGGCTGAACACGAGCAGTTGCTCCAGCCAGCACCTCATTGAGCTTACCTGTAGAAATACGCATAGAGTTCTGAGAATGAACAAAAGCAATCATTTCATACAGCCTGTCAATTCTCTGCCCTGTTTTTGCGGAAATAAACATAATAGGAGCATAGCTCATAAATGAAAAATCATTCATTAATTTGTTTCGATACTCGTTCATAGTGTTTCCATCTTTTTCAATGGCATCCCACTTATTAACAGCAATTATACACGCCTTGCCCTGCTCCAGAGCAATACCGGCAACCTTGGAGTCTTGCTCCGTAAAGCCCTCCACGGCGTCAATCATAATAACACATACATTTGCACGCTCAACAGCCATTCTGGCTCTGATGATGCTGTATTTCTCAATCGCGTCATTGACACGGCTTTTACGTCTTAAACCGGCTGTATCAATGAAGTTAAATTTGCCGTATTTATTTTCAATGAATGTATCTGTAGTATCACGGGTTGTACCTGCAATTGAAGATACAATAGCCCTGTTTTCACCGCTGATTTGATTGATAAGAGAGGATTTGCCCACATTAGGCTTGCCGATAACGGCAACATTGATTATCTCTGTATCCTCATCATCTTCTGTAATCTCCGGGAAATACTTGCACACCTCGTCCAGCAGATCGCCTGTTCCGTGACCGTGTGCAGCAGAAACAGCAAAGGGATCACCAAGGCCAAGATTATAAAACTCATAAAATTCCGGATCAGGTTCACCGATAGAATCGCATTTATTTACACATAAAACAATCGGCTTACCGCTTTTTTGAAGCATTGCTGCAACATCCTGATCACTTGCAACAACGCCGTCACGTATATTTGTAACAAGGATAATAACATCCGCAGTCTCAATTGCAATCTCAGCTTGTGTGCGCATTTGACTTAAAATGATATCATCCGTATTCGGCTCAATACCGCCTGTATCAACCAACAGAAATTTATGATTCAGCCATTCGCAGTCACCATAAATTCTGTCACGTGTTACACCCGGTGTGTCATCCACAATGGATAAGCGGCTGCCTATCAGCTTATTAAACAATGTTGATTTGCCGACATTCGGACGACCTACAACAGCTACAACCGGCTTTGCCATAAATCCCACCTCCTGATAAACAAAGTAAATAATAAGAAGAAAGACGGACAAATCTGTCCGTCCACAAATTGTAATGAATTATGCTTCTTCCTTGCTGATAACTTCCTTACCATTATAGTAGCCACAGTTTGCACAAACCTTATGTGATACTGTATAACCACCACAGTTAGAGCATTTTACGAGTGTAGGAGCATCCATTTTCCAAACACTTGAACGTCTCTTATTCTTTCTTGCCTTTGAAGTTTTTCTTGCTGGTACTGCCATTTTAATAGCCTCCTTTATATTAAAAGCGTTTATTCTTCATCAAGTAATTGAAGCAAAGCGGACATTCTCGGATCAACATCCGGCTTACAATTACATTTATTGACATTTAAATTTGTGCCGCATTTTGAGCAAAGACCCTTGCAGTCCTCACTGCATAAAATCTTGCTTGGAAGATTAAGTGAAATCTCTTCGTTAACCAAGGCATCAACATCAAGAACTTGATTTTCGACTACAATATAATCATCGTCATCATTTTCATTCTGCAACTCTTTGACAATAATTTTATTGACATCCAGTGAAAAATCCTTCTTAACATCCTCTGCACATCTATCACACTGTCCATAGAAGGTAAATCCAATATTAAGCCGGAGATAAACAATATCTGCCCTGCTGAATACTTTGCCTTCAACCTTAACATTATCCTTAATCGGATAATAAGTGCTGTAGATTAATTCACTTAAATCTAAGGAATAGTCAATCGCCTTGCTATCCTCAGAGCCATTAAGCAAATTGGTAAGGTCAATTTTCACAAAACCACCTCGCATACGACACTATCACGTGTACCTTAGTATTATATATATAAGGTCGCACTTTGTCAATAGTTAATTTTAAAAATAAATAATTAAAAATAACGATTAGAAAGAATTTCCGCCATCATTCGGTGGCTCTGCCATTCCCTCTCTTTCACCGCCATTAGACATTTTCGGCATATCGCCTTTTTATCATCGTCTGGCATTTCGGGTCTATCTCCCATCTCCCCGTCATCTGATAAGGCAGGCATATCAGAAGGTGCATTTTCTGACGGCATTTCGTCAGAATTTTCGCCGCGTCCGCCTTTAAAGCCTCTTTTATTCTGCTGACCTGCAGAATCTAAATATGAAATGGTTTCAAGTTCAATTTCCTTGCTTTGATTACCTGCAGCAGCAATATAAGTATTACCCACAGTAATAAGCGATGTGCTTACTAAAACTGAATTATATTTTTTCTCAGTTTCACCAGAAATCAGCTCATTACTTTTGCTGTCAGTCAAAACGAATTTTTCATTTGTTGTATTGTCAAAATTTATCAGCATTGAGGCTTGTGTGGAATAAGAGCTAAAGCCCTGTGCCATACCGCTGCAGCCAAATGCGGCAATGGTTCCGCCGGATATTTTAGCAGAAATTCCATAATCAATGGCTGCGTTGCCATCATTTTCAGGACCATATACAGTAACATTACCGCCGCACTGCTGAAGATATCCGTTTGAGTCAATACCGTCACCATCAGCATCAATAATAAGATCACCATCTGCAATACTTATATAGCAGTTTTCGTCACTGTCAAATGGATTTGACGGATTCGTTTTATCAAAAGTTTTTTCCGAAGTGGTTGCTTCACTTTCAGTACTGCTTCCGGTGCTGTTACCACTGCTTGCATTAAGACCATCATCACTTGATTTTATCTGAATGCTGCCGCCGTTAATTTCTATCTTCTGTGCTTCAATACCCTCATCAGACTGGGAAATGCGGATGGTGCCGCCATCAATAATAAAAAATCCGCTTACCTGAATACCTTCATCATCAGCCGCAATCTGCATAGTAGTATCTTTTATATAAATGTTACCCTTGCTGGAATCCGTATCATGCTCGCAGTGAAGTGCATCCTTACCACAGGTGATACGCAAATCGCCCCCTGCAAGATATATATTATCCTCTGCCTTGATTGCATGCTTCTTAGACCCAATGGAATAAACACCATCAGCAATAATCAAATCATCATTGCAGACGATACCATGACCGTAGGCAGAGGTAAGAGTCAGCTGACCGCTTCCGTTAAGGGTCAAATTGTCCTTTGCATAAATGACACCGTCTGCCTTATCTTCATCTGTCTTAACAAATTCCTTTGGCGAGGACAAAACATTTTTTGTATTTTCCGCTAAAGTAACAAAAACCTTTTTTGCCTGCAGAATTTTAATGGCAGATGTAGAATTGTTATTGATTTCAACACCATTCAGCACAAGCTGTATCTTATCGGTATTGTCCGCATTGACAACAACAGTACCGTCTGAAAGCTTGCCCTCAAGTATATATGTTCCCGTATTTGCTATGGTAATCACATTTTCACTGATTTCAACCTTAGAGTTGTCACAGGTTGAATGATTATCAGCAAGTTTGATATTGTATATATTTTCATCATAATCAGCAGAAAGGTCCCTGCTTGTAAATGCATTTTCATAATCAATGGTGCTTGATGCTAAAGTCAGATTAAAATCTGTATCATTCGTGTTCATAGCGTTTGGTACAGTTCGAGTATTCTTGGAACAGCCAACGACTGTTAAAGTCAATATGAATACCAATATTAACAGCGAGATTTGCTTCAGTCTAATCATAATAACACATCCTAATATAGTTTACGACATCGTAAATCATAGATAAGAACATATAATGAATAAAGTTTAAATAAACAAAAATGAAGTTTAAAATAATTGTAAACAAAAAATAAAAGCCTTCAAAAGAAGGCTTTTAAATATACTTACATTTCTTCACAATAGTCAAAAATTTCTACAGGGATATCTTCCTTGTCACAGCTGATTGTGAAGCAGAAATTAACATCAGTTGCCTCTGAAAGCTCTGAAAGCATTTCAAAAAACTGAGGCAATTTTTCATACTCTCTGCCAACAATTTTAAATGTTGCATCAACAAGAATATCAGTTACATCATAGTTACCTGCACAGATACCTGCAAGGAAGCCATAAAAAGCCTTGTGACCATTAATTTGATATGTATCTGTTTCAAGCAGGCGTGCCTTAGATGAAACATCATATGTGAGCTTTGGCTCTTTTTCAACGCAAACAACGTTGCCGTCAGAATTTTCAACGCAAACGTTAACCTGCTCAATTAATTTTTTAGTTTTTCCTGAACCTTTATTTCCTATGATAAGTTTAATCATATTAGAATTCCTCCAAAGGTGATTTATTTTCAATTACATATTAACATATGCCAAGTCTTTTTTCAAGAGTTTCTTTTTCTTTCTCATATCCTGGCTTGCCGAGAAGAGCAAACATATTCTTTTTGTAGCTCTCAACACCTGGCTGATTAAACGGATTAACACCGAGAATATAGCCGGAAACGGCACAAACCTTTTCAAAGAAATAAATCAGATAACCAATGTCACTTTCTGAAATAGAATCACATTCAATTACAAGATTACCAACACCACCGTCGGTATGAGCAAGCAAAGTACCCTGTCTTGCCTTTTCGTTAACATAACTCATAGAACGTCCGGCAAGGAAGTTAAGACCGTCTATATTGCCCTCCTGCTCAGTGATAAGGAAATCATCGTGAGGATTGTTAAACTTAATTACTGTTTCAAACATCAGACTGCTTCCGCTTTCCTGAATATACTGACCAACAGAATGAAGATCAGTTGAGAATATGCAGGAAACAGGATATAAGCCCTTGCCATCCTTACCTTCGCTCTCAGCAAAAAGCTGCTTTAACCATTCATTAAACATAGCCATGCAAGGCTCATAGGATACAAAGCACTCAAGCTTTTTACCCTTTCTGTAAAAGCTGTTTCTGATAGCTGCATATTTTAATACCGGATTTTCATTAACATCCGTACTGTTCAAGCTGTCCTGTGCATCCTTAGCACCTGCCATAAGCTTATCAATATCTATACCGGCAACAGCAATCGGAAGCAAACCGACAGCAGTAAGAACAGAAAATCTTCCGCCAACATCATCAGGAACAACAAAGGTCTCATAACCTTCCTCATCAGCAAGATTTTTAAGTGTGCCCTTTGCTCTGTCAGTTGTTGCAAAAATTCTCTTTGCAGCCTCTTCCTTAGAATACTTATTATAAACAAGATCACGGAATACTCTGAATGCAATTGCAGGCTCGGTAGTTGTACCGCTCTTGCTGATAACATTCACACAGATATCCTTACCCTCACATATTGAAACAAGCTCGGTAAGCATAGAAGGACTGATAGAATTTCCGATGAAATAAATATCAGGTGTATCCTTTTTGATAGAATTATAGTTTGGTGATTTTAAACACTCAATAACTGCTCTTGCACCAAGGTAAGAGCCGCCGATACCAATAACAATGAGAACATCTGCATTATTTTTAATATACTCAGCAGACTTCTTAATTCGGTCAAACTCCTCCTTGTCATAATCAGTTGGAAGTGTTACCCAACCCAAAAAATCATTACCCTCACCTGTCTTGCTGTGAAGTGTATCCATAGCCTTTACAGCTTCAGGAGCAAGGTTCATAATATCGTCCTTTGACACGATATTTTCAGCATGATTTGATATAAATTTAATTGCCATATTTTTTCGCCTCTATCCTATATAATAATTAATTTAACTAATACGAGTAATTATAATACAACATTTTCGGCGAATGTTCAACATTTTTTTATATATTCTTGATTAAACATTTGAAAATATAGCCAAAACTGATTTTATTAACGTCACTCTCAGCCTTCAATTCAATAGAAGAAACCTGTTCATCATTGCATTTTACAATGATTTCACCAAGTACATCACCTGATTTTACAGGTGCCTCAATTTCCTCTGCAATATTATACTCGTATTCAAACTCGGCAGAACTCTTCGGTACAAGAATTACACTGTTATTATTTAGTATTGGCTTAATTGTCTTAACAATTCCGTTTTTTACTTTAACTTCGGTAATCTTGCTGTCATCAATTTCAAAGCTTTCTATTTTATAATTAGCAAAGCCGTAATCAAGAAGCTGGATTGATTTGTTAAATCTGTCATCACTGGTCTCTGCCCCCAGCACAACGGAAACTAAATCCATATTATCTCTGGATGCAGTTGCACATAAACAAAAGCCAGCGTTGGAGGTAGTACCGGTTTTGAGCCCTGTAATGCCGTTATAGGTGTTAACAAGCTTGTTCGTATTATTCAGCTCTGTTTCACCATTTCTGAGTGAATCCAGCCAGACAGTGGAATAATCTTTTACTAAATCATATTTCATTACCTCACAAGCAATCACAGCCAAATCATATGCACAGGAATAATGATTGGTAATTTCATCGTCTAGCCCGGTGCAATTCTCAAAATGCGAGTTGGAAAGCCCAAGTTCCTTAACCTTACTGTTCATCATATCAACAAAGCCACTGTCACTTCCGGCAACATATTCTCCCAAAAGTGTGCAGGCATCGTTTGCAGATGCAATGATAACGGCTTTCAGCAAATCGTTGACGCTCATTTCTTCTCCGACCTCAAGCCAGATTTGAGAACCACCCTTAGACATAGCATTTTCACTGGCAGCAACCATATCATCAAGAGATATTTTACCGCTGTCAATTGCCTCAAGGATAAGGAGTATACTCATAATTTTAGTAACCGATGCTGGAGATACATGCTCATATGCATTATCTTCGCTTATTACATCACCGGTGTTCATACACATCAGTATGCTTGATTTAACAGTTATTTCTTTCTTTTCCTTATCTGCGGCATAAATTGGGCTGGGCACACAGAGTAAAAATGTAAAGGTCAATAAGAATATTATAATTTTTTTCATATCATCACCACTAAATAATATTAGCAAAAACTTGTATTCATAACAAAACTTTGATATAATTTTCAAAAAGAAATTTGGAGGTGACCTATGAGAGCTGCATTTTACACTCTTGGATGTAAGGTTAACCAATATGAAAGCGAATATATGAGCGAGCTGCTGAAAAATGCAGGCTTTGAAATTGTATCACCTAACGACGAGGCCGATTATTATATTGTAAATTCCTGCACAGTTACTGCAACAGCAGATCAGAAAACAAGACAGAACATCAGAAAATTTAAAAGGAAGCATCCAAATTCTGCTGTCATTCTTACAGGCTGTATGCCCCAGGCTTTTCCTAAAGATGCTGAAGAATTGGCTGAGGCAGATATCATTTTTTCAAACAAAAATGACGGAGATATATTATCCCTCATTAATCAATATAATGCATCAAAAAAGCGTGTAGTCTGTATAGATCAGCATAAAAACGGAGATGAATTCCGTGACTGCTCCATAGAAAACTTTAATGAACGCATAAGAGCATTTGTAAAGATTGAGGACGGCTGTGACAGATTTTGTTCATACTGCATAATACCTAAATCAAGAGGCAGAGTACGATCAAAAAGCCCCGAAGCATTAAAAAGAGAAATTGATAATCTGGCATCAAATGGTATCAAAGAAATTGTATTGGTTGGTATTAATCTGTCAGCCTACGGTAAGAATGAAGATTTCGATATTGTGGATGCAGTAAAAATATGTGCAGACAATCCTGAAATATCTAGAATTCGCCTTGGCAGTCTTGAGCCTGACCATATAACCGATGACATTATAGAAAGGCTGGCAAGCATTGATAAATTCTGTCCTCAGTTCCATCTGTCACTTCAAAGCGGCTGTAACAGAACGCTTAGGAATATGAACCGACATTATACATCAGAGGAATACAGACAGCTTTGTGATAAGCTGAGAAGCTCCTTTGATGATGCAAGCATTACGACAGATGTAATGGTAGGCTTTCATCAGGAAAGCGAGGACGATTTTATGGACAGCCTTAATTTTGTTAAGCGCATTGCATTTGAAAAGGTTCACGTTTTTCCATACAGTGAACGTCAGGGTACGGCAGCTTCAAAAAGAGGCGATGACGTATCTAAGGCGGAAAAGGAGCGCCGTGCTTCCATTATGATTCAAGAGACGGATGCTATAAGAAACCGATATCTGGAAAATCTGATCGGCAAATCCGTTGAAGTATTATTTGAAAATGAGGTAGAAAAGAATATCTATCAGGGCTATACCAAAAGCTATTTGCCAATTAGAATAAAATCAGAAGAAAATTTAATTGGTAAAATCATCACAGTTACAGTATCTGCCTTTACAAAGGATTACTGCATTGCAGAATAGAGATTGTTTGTTTCATCATTATCCTTCAGTGAGCTGTAGGAAAATATGTAGAAGCCCTGTATTTTATCAAGCTTAGACAGATAGATAACCTGTCTGGCAACAATATTGTTATTTTCAATAAATTCATTTTTGCCGTTGTCCCCTGCAAATTCATCCTCAAGGCCTGATTTATATAGGGGCAACGCAATATAAAGCGTACAGTCAGTCATTTGCGCCCACGCCTTTGTGGTTGCCATAAATGGCTGACTTTCATTTTGAAAGCCAAAATATATCTGCGGGCAGATATAATCGACATAGCCCTCATTTGTCGCCCACCTTTCAACATCTGCATACAAAGATTTGTAATCATTATCCATATTGGATGCAGGGCTGATACCGAATGTTATGTTGGGATTTATCTCTTTGACTGCCTTATATACGGATGACACCATATTGGAGACATTTTCACGTCTCCAATCATCCAGAGCAGATTTACCGCCTTCCTCCTTATATGCTTTATAGAAATTTTTATCTATACTTTTATCCTTTGCGGGATAAAAATAATCATCAAAGCAAATGGAGTCAACCTCATAATTCTTTGCAATTTCTCTGACTCCGTTGACAATTAAGTCCTTTGCTTTTTCACTTGCAGGATTGTAATATATTCCGCTGTCACAAACAATTAGATCTTCCGTATCTTTCAGCTTCCATGCAAAGTTATCACTGCATAAATCCTCAAATTCAATGGCATTGCTGACACGATATGGATTTATCCATGCTTCGATGGATAATTTATTCTTATGGGCAATGTCAACCATAATTTCCAGCGGATCATAAATAAGGGCACCGCCCTGCTCTCCAAAGGCATATGCACTCACAGGGAAATAGCTTGATTTATAAAAAGCATCTGCAAAAGGTCTGACCTGAACCGTAACTCGGTTAAAGCCTTTGCTTTTTAAATCTTTGAAAACCTGTCCGATTTCTTTTTTAAATTCCTGTTCATTATTATTTTGTGTCAGCTCAGAAAGCTCGTAATACGCAATCCAAACTGCCTGTACATATTCTTCCTCTGTTTTAACATGATTATCATTTTTTACGGCTGTACTGCAGCCTGCGAGGCATAATATCAGAAATACTGACAAAATAATTTTTTTATACACTTGAACACTTCCTAATTTTATAGTAATATATATTTGGTGATATAAATGGAATATAGACTTGGTAATTCAATAAAGGTGAAATCCCGCGGGGAAACATTGGAGCTTACCTGCCCCTGCTGTAAAAAGAAATCCCAATTCGGTGTTTTTTCAAATTTTGAGCGCAGACTTGCTGCTAAAATCACACTGCTTGATTTAAGCACGGTTTATTTTCTTGTCTGCCCTGAATGTGCATCCGTGTTCACTGTCGATCAGGAAAACGGTGAAAAATTCAGAAAAGGTGATTTAACCGCTATTATTGAAGAGGATTTAAAAGAGCTTACACAGTTCAAATCTAAAATATGAATAAGATTATTTTTATAATTATTGGCTATGCTGTCATAATTAATATACTGGCAGCACTGCTTGCCATAATTGACAAAAGACGTGCAATCAAAAACAAATGGCGCATATCGGAAGCTGTCCTAATGCTTATCGGCTTGCTGGGCGGTGCTGTGGGAGAGTACCTCACTATGAAAGCAATTCATCACAAAACCAAGCACGCAAAATTTATGATAGGCTTGCCACTGGAAATCTTTTTACAAATTGTTATAATCATTTTGATAATTTATAAGGTCGCATTCAATCCGTAATGCGACCTTTTTTATTTAGATATAACATTTAAAGTATTATACAAATCAGTCCGTTACAGCCCTCATTAATGACACGTTCTATTGTCTCTCTGAATTTATCACGCGCATCTAACGGCATTCTGTAAAGTTTGTTATTCAGTCCCTCCTGCACCAGCTCGTGCAGTGATTTGCCGAAAATATTTGTTTCCCAAATGTCAGAAGGATTTTCCTCAAACTCTTTAAGGAGATACATAACAAGCTCCTGACTCTGACTTTCACTGCCAACGATTGGTGCCACCTCGGTAAAGGTATTGCACTTGATCATATGAATTGACGGTGCGTTTGCTTTCAGTCTTACGCCGTATCGTCCGCCCTGCTTCATAATTTCCGGCTCACTCAGCGTTAACTCATTCATCTCAGGCATAACAATTCCATATCCCGTTTCCTCAACATCATTGAGAGCCTTGGTGAATCGTTCATATTCACGCCTCATAGAAATCAAAGATACGAAGTTGTTCATCAAATCCTTTTCATCCTTAATGGTAATATTACAACTTTCACTAAGTATCTGATAAAAGTATTTGTTATCCACAAAAAGTTTAATACTAACATTGCCGTTGGAAAGGTCAAGAGAATTAACGGCTATTGATTCAACATATTCATTTTCTTTAAGGCAGTCTGCAAAGGAGGATATACTCCTTATATTATGAATTACACTGACATTTTCTTTAATGCTGCTGAATATAGAGGACCTGAAATAATTATCCTTCTCCAGTGAATTAATCCATGACGGGAAATGAATGCCGACACTTGATACAGGAAATTCATATAATATGTCAGACAGGATATCGTTAACCTCAGCTTCCGTAAGCTCAAGACAATTTACAGGAACAACCGGCACGGAATACTTTTCTGTTAATTGTGTGCAAAGCTCTACAACCTGCATTGATTTTGGTTCTGTGCTGTTCATCAGCACAACAAAAGGCTTATCTAATGCTCTCAGCTCATCAATAACACGCTCCTCAGCCTCCTCATATTCATCACGCGGAATGGAGCTGATTGAACCGTCTGTTGTAATTACCAGCCCGATTGTTGAATGCTCGGTAATTACCTTTTTAGTGCCGATTTCTGCTGCCATATTAAATGGTATTTCCTCATCATACCAAGGGGTAGATACCATTCTTGGCTGCTCCTCTTCAATGTATCCCACAGAGCTTGGAACAATATAGCCGACACAATCAATCAGTCTGACCCTCATTTTCAGACTATCATTCATATTCAGCTCTACAGCTTCCTCGGGTATAAATTTCGGCTCTGTTGTCATTATCGTTCTGCCGGCAGCAGACTGGGGCAGCTCATCCATTGCTCTCTCTTTTACAAACGGGTCATCAATATTAGGTATCACCAGGGTATCCATAAATCTTTTGATAAAGGTTGATTTACCGGACCTGACAGGTCCTACCACACCAATATAAATATCACCATTCGTTCTTCTTGAAATATCATTATAAATACTGCTGTTCATACTTTAACCTCACATTCCCGGAACTAGTAAAACTCTTTGACTGTCAATTACTTGTGAGGTCAAATCATTTTCGTCCATAATTAATGATACAGATGTTGAAAAATGCTTTGCTATATCCCATACATCCTCATTCTTTTTTGCGAAATACAAGGTTAGCTGGGGCGCATTGCTGTTGCTCTTCTCATCACCGGCGATGATATCCGTAACATAGCTTACATCTTCACTGTTATATAAAAAAGCACTGTATTCAAAATTTAATCTGAGCATTACTGCATTTGCATTTTTTATTACATAATCAAAGCTGATAATGTTTGCACTGCCTATGCCAAAAAGCTTAACATCATTAAGCAGTATTGACTCGGTAATTGTTTTATCAAAATAGCACAGGGTTGACGCCTCATCATGATATAAATAGGACAGTCTTACCGTCAGAGCTATGGAGGAATCCATAATTTTAGCATCAACGATATAAGCATTAATATCTAATATCTCAACAATGTTTTTTTCATTGTCAAAGCTCAGCTCCAAGGTTTTATCATCATAATAAAATATCGGATTTGATTTAATTCTGATGCTGCTATGCTGCAGCTCCGTGTTATAATCAGGCATATAGGAATCAATAATATATTGATTTTCAGATGTAGAATAGAGCTGATAATTAAAGGTGACCTTACCTACAACCTCTATATTACAGAGATTATTGTTGGAGTCAGTTTTCGTTTTAACATAAATACCGGAGACTGCCGCTGTAACAAACAGCTTATCATCCTCACTGGAATTACCTGAATCAATAATTTTACTCAGGGAAAATGAGTAAGAGCATTTATCAATAACGGAGTTGTCATTTTCATATAACACAGATATTTCAACACGTGTTTTGATAAGCATTTTATCCTTAATTATTTTTTTATCTTCGATATAGCAGGAGGAATATGTATTAATAATATTTTTTATCTGTGAGCCTGTATTTGAAATAGAAAAAATCTCATCAAATTCCTCACTGCATATACCTGCATTTTTATGAATCAAGCAATTCGGCGTATATTCCTTTACAAATGCATTTTCACAATTTGCAAGGCACTGGTTATCATTGTGGTAAAACACTGTAATACAAGCCTTCAGTGAGCTGTGAATATCTATTCTGCGCTGATTTACCAGCCTATAATTAGAATACTTTGTATTTAAGCTGATTCTGGCAAATCGAATATCCTCATTGCTGTTTGTGTCAAAGGTTTTCGTAAACTCTTCTTCAAAAATATTTGATAAAAGACAGCCGTCACAATTAACGTAGGTTAAGCTGATTATACTTTTGCCATATAGCTTTACCGCACCGCTGGAGCACTCATAATCAATCACATTATTTCTTACACTGCATTTGATTATTCTTTCAATATCATCCAAGTATTGCGGCAGGTTCTCCTGATATTCAACCTCAAAACCCTCACACATTATGTCCTTGTCAGTTGATTGGTTTAATGTTTTATATTCTTTACACAATTCCATACAAAGTCTCCTTTTATAGTTTCTATAAAAATTTATGCAAGGAGACATTATTATATGCAGTAATTTTGAATTGTGATAAAAGAAATTCATTTGAGGCTGAAAGGTATTATAAAAACTCAAAATAGGAAAGGCTGCAGGTAATCTGCAGCCTTTCTTTATGTTTCATTTTTCACTTTTTGAATTTTAAACAAGGTTCTAAGTAACGGTGCTAACAGCTTTGGACTTTTAATTAATACAACCTTCATACATATCCCCCACTATTTCTTACAACAAACAATACCGAGGATAATCACTACGATTGCAAGCACTCTGGTAATCCACACAGTTGGTAAACAACAGGATGCGACACAACCAACGCCAAATGCAATCCAAAGAAAATCGCGCCGACACATTTTCTTCATAGTAGTAAGCACCTCTTTTTTGTTGTATTTACTACATACTATGCAAGAAGGATTTAATCGTTACTGCGAATTAAAATAATTTTTCCTTTTTTAATTTCAATCCTTACAACATCATCTTTAAACTCGTTACTCTGATTTAACTGAGATGATGGCAACAAATCTACATTATCAAGATTATACTCGGCACCGGCTATGCTTAAACCCTCACATTTTTCAAATAAAGCATATAAGGAAAAATATTTAAACTCATTTCTATGTAGTTCAATCGCACCTTCCTCAATCGTAATATAATTATTTGCGTTCACCAAACTGCATTTGATATGATTCTCAAAGCAATATAACACAGATAATATATTTGAATATGTGTGATCCAGCCTTGAACCGATTCCACCAAGTATTGTTATATCGTTATAGCCACGCTGTACCGCAACCTGTATACAATGAAAAGTATCACTATCATCCTTGCGGGGACTTAATTTAATCAGCTCACAGCCTTCATCGGGAACAGCTGAGGAATCAAAATCACCGATTATTAAATCAGGCTTTATTCCCTGTGCCTTGCATTTTAAGTATCCGCTGTCAGCGCAGATAACATAAGAATCATCGACGTATCTTAAATAATAAGCTGTATCACTTTCCGGCGCACCTGATATAACCGTACAGCGCTTTATTTCAACTGCCATTTCTTTATATCCTTTACCTCATTGTACAGACTGACATAGCTGTTATGTCTTTCTGCTGATATTTCACCCTTTTGAACAGCTTCAACAACAGCACACCCTTTATCATTAATATGTGCGCAATTTGTCTGAAACTTACAGCCGGGAAGATACGGCTCAAACTCTCTGAAACAATAAGGCAAATCCTCTTTTAAAATTTGTTCACAGCGTTCAAAATCAACGGAAGAGAACCCGGGTGTATCAGCCACATATCCGCCATTCACCTTGTAAAGCTCACAATGCCGTGTGGTATGCTTACCTCTGCCCAGCTTTTTACTGGTTTCGCCAATAGCAATTCCCAAATTTTTATCAATCGCATTTAATAGTGACGACTTCCCTACTCCTGTATTTCCTGTAAAAGCACTGACCTTTCCGCCCAGGAGTGATTTAACCGCCTCTGCGCCAAGTCCTGTTTTATTGTCACAGGCAATCACCTTAAAACCGGCGGAAGAATAAATATCTACATACCTTTTATAGTCATCAGCTAAATCAATTTTGGTAAAAACAATTATAGGTTCAATTTGTTTATATTCAGCAATTGCTATAAGTCTGTCAATAACAGTTGTATTAATGACCGGGTCAACGATGGACGCAACGATAAAAAGCTGGTCTAAATTAGCAAGAGGCGGTCTGACCAGTGCATTCTTTCGCGCACTGATCTCATTAATTGTATTTTCTGAATTATCATTAACAGAAATAGAAACAACATCGCCCACAAGGGGGGTAATTTTCTGCTTCCTGAAAATACCTCTGGCTTTGCATTCATATATAGCATCAGCGGTCTCTACATAGTAGAAACCGCCTATACCCTTGATTAATCTGCCATCAATCATAAATTACCTCTTAATTATCATCAGATGAATCATCGGTTGAATTATCTGACGAATCATCATCAAAGCTTGAAAAATCAAAAATTAAATTTTGATTTTTCTTTCCATCAACAGACTGTGTATCCACAGCGCCTGTGTTTTTCAATGAAACTCTGATTTCTATATTTTCAATATCATCTAAAGTAACGCTAAAGTTTTGAGTCTTTCCGTTCAGCTTTACATTTGTGCTTGAATGCACCTTGCCGTCCAGTTCAATCTCCAAAGTATCTGTCTCACCCGGAATATTCGGCAGTCTTACAGATAGGGATGCCTTATAGCTTGCCTTCGTTGTCGTAGTAGTAACACCGGAGGAAATTGTAATTTTAATTGTATCATCAGGTGTTGTAGACACACCGGCAGCAGGAGACTGACCTAATACAACACCTTTTGGAGCAATATTATCCTGTGTTACAAAATTAATGTTTTTGAAGCCCAGCTTTTCAAGAAAAGCTCTTGCGCCCTCCTGCTTCAGTCCAACAACATCCGGCACATTAATTCGCTCAACGACAGCTGTTGTCGGGCCTGTACTCACATATACAATAATTTGTGTGTCAGCAGCAACAATGCTTTCTGCCTTTGGATCTGTATATACAATCTTGCCCTCTTCAACCGTATCACTGTCTATAGATGTAATTTTATAATTTTTAAGACCCTTTTGGTCAAAAGCCTTCTCGGCCTGCTCCTTGGTTAAGCCATAGACATTAGGTACGGATATATCATCGGAGGAAGCAGCAACAATAAGCGTAACCTGCGTTCCGACAATCACCTTTGTACCGGCTTCCGGAATCTGACTGATAATCGTACCGGGTGCTTGCTCGTCGGTCTTTTCTTGCTGCATTACAAAAGTATAATCACTGTTTGTACTGATTAAATCATCATACGACTGACCGATAAAGTTATCTAACACCTTTGTTGTGCCAGTTGGACCGGCGAAATGCATTACCACCATAACAATAGCGGCAATAAGTGCAATCAAGCCAATCACTACAGCAGTAATGACCTTGCTTTTATGCTTAGGGTCGTAATATTCTTCCTCATCCTCTTCATCATCTAAATCATTATCTACAGTCAAGACTGCTCTGGCATTTTGATTATCCTCATGAATTACATACTTGGTGGGTTCCTTGTCAACAAAATATGAATAATCAAATACTGCAGCAGGATTTTTAATAACCTCTTCGATATCAACAAGCATTTCTGTAGCTGACTGATATCTGTCATCAGGATCCTTCTGCATAGCGTGCGCACAGATTTGCTCAAGGCCAAAAGGAATATCCGGATTAATTTCCGTCAATTTAGCCGGATCGCTTTGCAGCTGCATTAAAGCAACGGAAACCGCACTGTCTGCCTCAAAAGGAACTTTACCTGCAAGCATTTCATACAAAACAACACCGACAGAATATATGTCCGCCTTTTCATCAGTAAATTCACCCTTAGCCTGCTCAGGGCTGATATAATGCACGGAACCAATTGCCGTATCTGTTAAGGTCTTGGTCTCGCTTCTTGAAAATCTGGCAATACCAAAATCAGCCACTTTAAGACTGCCATCTGACAATAAAATAATATTCTGCGGCTTTATGTCACGATGAACGATACCTTTATCATGAGCATGCTGAAGCGCTCTGAGAATCTGAATAATAAAGAAGGAAGCATCATTCCAAGTAATTGCATTTTGCTTTTGTATATATTCTTTTAATGTGATTCCGTCAACACATTCCATTACAATATACTGAAGCTTTTCACCAAAGCTGACATCATACACTTTAACAATATTCGGATGAGACAGCAATGCAATAGCCTTGCTTTCATTCTTAAAGCGTCTTACAAAATCATCGTTGGACATAAATTCTTCCTTGAGAATTTTAACAGCCACGATTCTGTCATCCACACTGTCATATGCCTTGTAAACAACAGACATACCGCCAACGCCGATTATCTCCTGTATTTCATATCTATTATCAAGTCTTTTACCAACGTAATTATCCATAACAGCTCACTCCATTATTTTGATATGATTACAACGGTTATATTGTCACCGCCGCCATTACTATTCGCCTTTTGTACCAATCTGTCTGCAAATGCGTAACGCTTGCCGTCACTCATAATTTCTACAATTTCATCATTTGAAACATAATTAGATAATCCGTCTGTACAGAGCAGAAGAATATCATCATCCTCTAAATCTATCTGTTCAAAATCTATTTCAATATTTTTGTCAACACCGACAGCTCTGGTAATAATATTTTTATTGGGATGATGCTCCGCCTCTTCAAAGGTAATTTTACCGCGGGAGAGCAAATCCTGAACCATACTGTGATCGGTTGTTATCTGTCTTACATTACCATTATTAATTACATAAGCTCTGCTGTCACCTGCGTGGGCAATATAGGCTTGATTGTCTCTTACAATTGCACACACAACAGTTGTGCCCATACCTTTTAAATCAGGCTGAGCCTCAGCAAAATCATAAACCTCAATATTCGCGGCAGTTAACGCTGAATCAAGCATATTCTTAATTGATGCATCGCGCATCTTTTCTCTGTATGAAGCGTTGATTTTGTCACTTATGACCTTAACAGCCAATGCTGACGCAATATTTCCGCCTGCAGCACCGCCCATACCATCGCAAACAACAGACCATACGACCTCGTCTGAAAATTCACCAACAGCATAAGCATCCTGATTTGAATCACGCACATTGCCCTTATCGGTTTTAGCAATTATTCTCAACAATCTCACCTCGATTTTTCATTCGTCTAAGCTGACCGCAGGAGGCATTAATATCTGCCCCTAAGGTTCTTCTTATTGTAGCATTAATTCCATTTCTTTTCAACATATTGGAAAATTTAATAATATCCTCCTTGGAGGAACGAATATTATTTCTTTCCTTAACATCATTAACAGGTATAAGATTTACATGACAGAGACTTCCTCTGAGCCTTGCAGCAAGCTCTTTTGCATCTCTCTCACTGTCATTCACACCTTTAATTAAAGTATATTCAAAGCTTACTCGCCTGCCTGTTTTCTTACCATATGCAAAACAGGCTTTAAGAAGCTCATCCATATTGTACTTATTATTTATCGGCATTGTCCTTGACCTTACAGCGTCATTAGGTGCATGAAGAGAAATTGTCAGGGTAAGCTGTAAATTCATATCCATCAAGTCATAAATTCTCGGTACAACACCGCAGGTTGAAATTGTTATATTGCGCATGGATATGTTAAGACCATTTTCACAGTTTACGTTATTTAAAAAAGTAATAGCATTATCAAAATTATCAAGCGGTTCCCCTATCCCCATCATAACAATATGAGAAATGCGGATATCCAAATCATTCTGCGCACTGTGAATTTGGGACTCAATTTCACCGGCAGTTAAATTACGTTTGAATCCCGCTAAGGTTGATGCACAAAAGGTACATCCCATTTTACATCCCACCTGGGAGGAAACGCATATGGTGTAGCCGTATTTATACTTCATAACTACACTCTCAATATATTCTCCATCCGCAAGTCTAAAAAGATACTTCACTGTATCATCAATAGCCGAAACATATTTATCCTCAATAGCACAAGAGGAAATATAATAATTTTCAGCAAGCTTTGCTCTGAGCTCCTTGCTCAGATTTGTCATTTCATCAAAGGATTTGACACCTGATTGGTGCAGCCATTTGTATATTTGCCCTGCACGAAATTTGGGAAGTGACAAATCAGACATCAGATTATTAAGTTGTTGTAAGGTTAATGACTTAATATCAGTTTTCATTTTTCTTTAATATGGCGAAATAAAATCCATCACCGCCGAATTTTGACGGAAAGGTTGTTTTTTCACTTACGAGTTCAAAATTTTTGTTATTATTCAAAAAAGCAGAAACTACTTTTTCATTTTCTTTTTTATTAAGAGTACAGGTAGAATAAACCATTCTGCCGCCTGCTTTTAAATATCTTGCTGATGTTGTTAATATACCAAGCTGAATTTCAGGCAGCTCTTTAATGTCATCAAGATTTTTGTATCTGATTTCCGGCTTTCTTCTAATAATACCAAAACCTGAGCAGACAACATCACAGATGATTTTATCAGCCATTGGTATCGAGCTGCTGTAAATCAAAGCATCATTTTTTTGCAGCTTTATGCAGGTAAGACCAAGCCTTTGCGCACCATCCTCAATCAGCTTAACTCTATGGTCATACAAATCAAAGCAGTGAACACTGCCCATATTATTCATAGACTGTGCAATCGTAAATGCCTTACCACCCGGGGCTGAACAAACATCCAGTACCGTATCGCCCGGCATCGCAGCAAGAGCCTTTGCACATTCATAACTTGATAAATCCTCAATATAAAACAGACCATTTTTAAAAGTTTTGCTGTTTTTTAAATCAAATCCGGAATAAATGATAACAACACCGTTTACAGCCTCATTTTCAATACCCTCTGCACTTAGTTCATAGGACAGTTCATCCGCATCAACATAGAGGGTGTTGGGAATAGCAAAGACTGGCGGTTTATCATTAACAGCAGGTAAAAATTCTTTCACAGTATCATCACCATACTGTTTCATCCACATATTAATCAAATTCTGCGGAACAGAATATTTTACCGATAAATCATCCGGCATTGTTTTATCGCACTTAATTTTATGTAAAACAGCATTAACCAGCTTGCTATAATAATCCTGCTTTATTATTTTTGTCAGTTCAACGCTTTCGTTAATTGCGGCACTGTCCGGCACCTTTTCCATAAACAAAAGCTGATACGCACCAAGCCTGAGAATTGTCATAATCTTAGGCTTTGGTTTTGAAGTTATATACTTATTAATAAAATAATCAAGTGTTATTTTTCGCTCGACAACTCCATATACAAGTGCAGAGATAAATGCTTTATCATCTTCAATATCACGAAGCGCTTTATCAAGTGCTATATTAGAATAAGAATTATCGTAAAAAATCTTGTATAAGGTTTCAAAAGCAACTAATCTTGCACTTTTCATTAACGTCTGTTTCCTCTGTTCAGAATTAATAATAATCTTAGCAATGTGGCAATTGCCGAAGCAAGAGCTGCAACATAGGTCAGTGCCGCCGCAGTCAATACTTTCCTTGCACCCTTGTATTCTTCACTATCTAAAAATTCATTGCTGTCAATCGTCTGCAGTGCTCTTTTGGAAGCATTAAATTCAACAGGCAAGGTTATAAGCTGAAATAATGCAACGACACTGTAAAGAATAATTCCTGCGTATATGAGCGGATCACTGTAAATCACCATACCAATCAGCGCAAGAGGAACACCAAGTGCTGAGCCGATTCTGGTTGCAGGAATAACGAAATTTCTCAGCTTTAATGGCGCATAACCCTGTGCGTGCTGACAAGCATGACCTGCCTCGTGACAGGCAACACCTATCGCTGCAACACTTCTGGAATTAAAAACATCTTCGCTAAGACAAATTTCTTTCGCCTTTGGGTCGTAATAATCCGTCAGTGAACCGGCAACTCTTTTAATTTTAACATCTGTAATACCATTGAGCATCAAAAGTTTATAAGCTGCATCAGCACCTGTCATACCTCTTCTGTTACTTACTCGAGAATACTTGGCAAAAGAGCTTTTCACCTTCATCTGACAAAACAATGCAAAGAGAAAAACAGGTATCATAATAAAGCCTGTAAGGTAATATGCAAAATAAGCACCCATATAAACTACACTCCCATAATCGTTCCAAGCGCAACCTTATTGCCTGCAAGGAAGGATTTTGTGTCCATCTTTTTCTTGCCGTCAAGCTGCAGCTCTAAAATATCAACACATTTATTATCTCCACAGCATACAGTTAATACGCCGTTATTATCAATAATTTCTCCTGCATTTGCCCCATTTTTTTCAGACAATGCAGTTTTGTGAATTTTAACATTTTTGCCATTGAGGACACTGGAGGCACAAGGCCAGGTCTGCAGTCCCCTAACCTGATTATGAATCTGATAAGCAGGCTTATTCCAATCAATAGGTGAAAGCACCTTAGTTATTTTAGAGGCATATCCACAATCTAAATCAGACTGCGGCACTGCAATTGCATCTCCTTTTTCTATAGTAACCAAGGTTTTCGCTAAAGCATTTGCACCGATGACAGATAAACGTTCAAACAGCTCTTCACTGGTTTCATTAATACCAATAGGCGTTTCCTCTGCATACAGCATATCTCCGGTATCAAGACCTTCATCCATCTGCATAATTGTAACACCGGTAACGGAATCGCCATTGAGTACCGCCCACTGGATAGGTGCAGCACCACGGTATTTGGGAAGAAGTGATGCGTGGACATTAATACATCCGTATTTTGCAGCGTTCAGTATCTCCTTAGGTAAAATTTTACCATAAGCAACAACAACGATAATGTCCGGATTAAGCGTCTTGATAACGTCAAGAGCATTGCTGTTTTTTACTGAACTCGGCTGGTATACAGGAATGTGATTCTCCACAGCACATTGCTTCACAGGAGGAGGCGTCAGTATCTGCTTTCTTCCTACCGGCTTATCGGGCTGAGAAAAGACACCCAGCACATTGTGTGATTCATCAATCAATTTTTGTAAACAAGGTACTGCGAAATCCGGAGTACCCATAAATACTATATTCATAAAACGAACTACCCCTGTAATGTTTCACCCTCAGCAAGATGAGATGTAAATAAAATGCCGTCGAGATGATCAATCTCATGACAAAAAGCCTTTGCCTTAAGGTTTTCACCTGTAAACACCTGCCACTTGCCATTTCTGTCCTGTGCCTTAACCTGAACCTTTAGAGGACGTTTTGTATTCCCCCATTTTCCCGGAAGAGAGAGACAGCCCTCTTGGCTGATTTGTTCCCCTTCAGACAGAGTAATTTCAGGATTTACAAGCTCCATCGGACCATCACCGATATCAATAACAACAACTCTTTTTAATACGCCTACCTGCACAGCAGCAAGACCTACACCATTGCCGTCATACATTGTCTCCAGCATATCATCAATTAAGGTTGCCAGTCTGTCATCAAACTTTTCTACTGCTCTGCTTTTTTTATACAAAACAGGATCACCTAATTTTACAATATTTCTTAATGCCATTATATTCTCCCAATAAACAATCTAGCTTAAATCAAACGGATTTAAGTCAACGGATATCAGAATATCCTTATATTCTTTCATTTTACTAAGTTTTTCTAAAATCTTATTTAACAAATTTCTAACACTTTTTGAATTCTTACATTTTATAGATAATCTATATCTATACTGATTATTCAGCTTTGATATCTTAGCAGGACTGGGTCCAAGCACAATAAGCTTATTGCTGTTTTCAGCATTAAGCTCACGCAGAATATCAAAAAAGCTTTTTGCACACAGTGCAACAGTATTCTCATTTTCACCAACAAAGGACGCTGAATAAATATCACAATAAGGCGGATATATCATTGCCTTTCTCAGTGCTATTTCATTATTAAAAAATCCCTTATAGTCCTGCATTGAAGCATAATAAAGAGTCTGGTTATACGGATTAATTGTCTGAATAACTGCCCTGCCGTTTCCATCACGTCTACCGCTTCTGCCAATCACCTGCGTGATTAAATCAAAGGAACGCTCCGTGCTGTTATAATTTTCATCATAAAGTGAATTATCCGCATTTACAACACCAACAAGCGTAACATCGGGAAAATCAAGTCCTTTCGCTACCATCTGCGTACCGATGAGAAAATCATATTCGTGATTTTTAAAAGAAGTAAACAGCTTGTCATGGCTGAATTTTGCTGAGGTTGTATCGGCGTCCATTCTGAGTATTTGAGCAGATGGAAAAAGAGCCTGCAACTCATCCTCAATTCTCTGCGTTCCGTAGCCGCTGTACCTGACATTGTTACTGCCACACTCGGGACACTTATTGTCAAGTATCTTTGTGTAACCGCAATAGTGACAGGTAAGTCTGTTATTATAGCTATGATAAGTCAAGGAAATGGAGCAATGTGGGCAGGTTATTACATGTCCGCAGTCATTACATGCTATAAAGGTATTATACCCACGCCTGTTAATTAATAGTATAGCCTGTTTATTGTTGTCCAGTGTTTCCTGCAAAAGTGCCTTTAATTTGGATGAAATTGGTGATTTGTTACCGTTTTTCATCTCATCCTTCATATCTACAGTTATGACCTCCGGCAGCTTTGAGTCTCCATATCTTTCATCAAGCTCGAAAAGCGTATACTTTTCACTCATAGCATTTGAGTAGGATTCTAAGCTCGGCGTTGCAGACACCATAAAAAACAGTGCCTTATTATATTTGGCTCTAAAATTGGCAACATCCTTTGCATGATACCTTGGTGTACGCTCGCTCTTATACGTATTCTCCTGCTCTTCATCCATAATAATCAGTCCAAGATTATGAACCGGTGCAAAAACAGCACTGCGAGTACCGACTACAATTTTAGCTTCTCCTCGGTCAATTCGCTTATACTCATCGTTTCGTTCGCCTAAGGAAAGTCCGCTGTGAATAACGGCAACCTGATTTCCATATCGGCTATGAAAAATGGAAAGCGCCTGAGGAGTCAAGCTAATTTCAGGAACAAGGACAATAACATCCTTTTTTTCTGCAACAGCATTATCTATAAGTTTTAAATATACCTGCGTCTTACCGCTGCCGGTTACACCAAACAGCAGTCCTGTTCCGCCGTCGTCGTTCATTATATTAAGGAAGATATTATATGCAGCATTCTGCTTATCAGATAAAATAATTTCATCATGATTTGTCACAGCGTTTGCTTTATAAGGCGTGCGATAAACCTCTTTATCATAATAGGTAATGACACCATATTTCTTTAGATTATCAAGAACACCCTTGCCGACGGAGCAGAATTCGCATATTTCACTGACGGAAGCAGTACCAATATCAAAAAGCAAATCAACAACACTTCTCTGCTTTGGTGTCAGCTTAGGCAATTCATCCTCATTTTCAACAGCAAGCATTGCCATTTTTGAGGATTTATCACCGATTTTACCGAAGCCACGAGGAAGCATCTGCTTTAAACAATCGTAGGTTGTGCAAAAACAGCGTTCCTTGAGCCACAGTGCAAGGGAAACCATTTCTTCGCTGATAACAGGACTGTCATCCAAAAAGGAATCTATTTCCTTCAATGCAGAATTGATTGCCGTATACACCTTGACTACAATTCCCTCCCGCAGCTTGTTTCCGTTACCGAAGGGTACCTTGACACGCATACCAACGCAGGCCTTGCTGACATCATTATCCTTAATATAATAATCATAATCAGAGGCTTTATTAAAAAAAGTATTTTCAACAGCAACTGTTGCAATCGTTCTGTTCATTATTTTGACTTGATTTCTTCCGGCTCTTCAACAACATACTTGCCATCAAGAATTTCATCAATGGCTGTTGAAACAGTCTTAACATCAATATGCTCTTCTCTGGCAATTGCCTCGTCACGAATTTCACGTGCTCTTTTTGCTGTACCTACAACAAGGCTGTAACGACTGTTGCAATCTTTAAGTAATTTCTTTAAATCTGGATTAAACATAACAAATCTCCTTTTTATGCGAGTCTTTTATTCAATTCATCGCTTATAATTTTATTTATTTCATCGACGCATTCATCCAAATCGTCGTTGATAACCTGATAATCGTATTTATCCTTAAATTCCATTTCAGTCTTTGCTATTTCCAGTCTGCTGAGAATCATATCCTCACCATCACTGTCTCTGCCTCTGAGTCTCTGCTCAAGCACATCAAGACTTGGAGGAAGGAGAAAAATTGAAAGACACTCCGGATAAATATCCATAACTCTTTGCGCTCCCTGAACTTCAATGATAAGGAAGCAGATTTTGCCTTCCTTAATTACTCGATTAACGCTCTTAACGGGAGTTCCGTAATAACAATTATTATATTGACAATATTCCAGCAGTTGCTGATTTTCAATCATATCCTGAAACTGCTCACGGCTGACAAAATAATAATTGACACCATCAACCTCACCCTCACGGGCAGCACGCGTTGTTGCTGAAACGGATTCAGCAACGTCATCACGTTTTTTGCAAATTTCTTTAAAAACAGTATCCTTGCCACAGCCGCTTGGCGCAGATAAAACGACTAACATTCCTTTATTCATTATCATTAACCTCCGTGCCGAATTTAGCTGCAATCTGTTTCAAATCCATATAAGAAAGAACAACATTATCACTATCGGTGATAATAACGCTCATTGTCTTTCTGCCGTGAGTTGCATCAATAAGTGTGCCTGACTGCTTGCTCTCACGTATAATTTTTTTTATCGGTGCTGACTCAGGTGAAACAATGGACACCACTCTGTCAGCATTGATTAAATTTCCAAATCCGATATTAACCAAGTTCATATTATTCTATATTCTGAATCTGTTCTCTGATTTTTTCAATCTCAGCCTTCATATCAACAACCCTTTGAGCGATTTCAAGATCGTTGCACTTTGAACCGATTGTATTTGTTTCGCGATTAATTTCCTGCACAAGAAAATCCATTTTTCTGCCGATTGCCTCATCACTGTTAAGGAATGCTCTGAGCTGTTCAATATGAGAACGCAGTCTCACAGTTTCCTCTGCAACAGCTACCTTATCAGCATAAATTGCAACCTCCTGAATAATTCTGGACTCATCAAGGGTGGCATCGCCTATAATTTCATGCACTCTTTCAATAAGTTTATCATTGTATTCCTTCACAGTTTGAGGTGAACGCTGTTCAACAAACGCAACGGAATCGAGAATAAATGCAGTACGTGAATATACATCGTCATACATTTTTTTGCCTTCGGCAGCACGCATTTCAATAAACTTATCTACTGCCTCCTCAGCAACTGCTTTTACCAAGGACCAAATTTTTTCCTCATCCTCTTCTGCCTTTTTTACGACGAGGACATCTTGAAATCTGCTGATTGTATTGGCACCGAAATCCTTATTGAGACCATAGGTGTCAGCAATTTCATTAAGAGCCTTTACATAAGCTGAAGCAAGCGTATTGTTAACGGCTACCTCAGCTGAATCTGTATTCAGTGCCTCAATACCTACATAGCATTCAATTTTTCCTCGGGCAACTCTTGAATTAACATACGACTTAATTTTATCTTCAATAAAGCCATACTGACGAGGACATCTTGAATAAAAATCAAAATATCTATGATTGACAGATTTAAGCTCAACGGTAATTACATAGCCATCAAGCTCCTTAACAGCTCTGCCAAAGCCGGTCATAGATTTTACCATAAAACCCCTCCCTAATAAAATAATTCTCTTTTTAGAACTATAAATTTAATATCTATTATAGATAGCTGTGATTAGGAGGTCAACAGTTTGTTAATAGTTTGTTTACAATATTAACAGTTAATTTACAAGTCAAATACAATAGCAAAAGGCAGTAAGCCAAATTGACTTACTGCCTTAACAAATACTAACAATATTTATTTATGAATATCAATTAGAATTCGAATGGATCTGTGCCCTCATCAATACCTGTGTCCGGAATTTCCATTCCTGATGTAGTAACACAGCACTTGGTATTAAAAATATCAATATCGATTTCAGGAGATATATAAGATTTTTTCATTGTGCATTACCTCCTTATTTACTGTAAACATCTTTATCAGTTGTGTTGATAGTTGATGTCACACCCTTATCAGAATAATTATAAGAATATGTTGCATAACCACCGTATGAAGCAAGACTATTGAACAAGCTGGTGCTCATTGACATTGAGTACTGACCTGCAACATTCTTTGTTGTTGAGTTATACTTAACTTCTTTTGTACCATTTGAAATAACGATACCGTAAGCAAGAAGTTTAGACTCATCGCAGTTCGCAGTTACTCTTACAAAAATCTTTGTTCTGCCGTCAGCGTTGCTGTCTGTTGTTTCAACATAAACAAACGGAGCTTTGCCGGCAAGCTTTGCATTGATATATGTCTGATCATCAATTGTGCTAACCTCAGCAGGCTTGCTGTAGCCATAGAGATTATCCTTTGTTATTGTAACACCATTAACAGTGAAGTTGTTACCGCTCTTATAAATAGGAGCATAGGTCTGACTTGTGATAGCTGAGAAGGAGTATGAACCTGTTGTATCATATGCAACTACCTGGTACTTACCACCAACTACAACAGCCCAACCATAAAGATTGCTTGTTATACTTGTGGTAACTTCAGCTTCATTATTAGTCTTATATGTCTTACTCACTGTGCCGTTACTGTCAATGGTTGTAATAGTAACACTGGACTCTGCAGCGAATAAAGGTTTAGCAGTATATACATTTGTATTGCCAACCTGCTTAATCTCCCAACCGGTAAAGGTGTAGAATGGCATTGAAGATGAAGTATCACCCATAACAGTATCAGAAGGAGTGCCTGTTCCATATTTAACATCTACAACATTACCGTAACCGTTGAGAACTTTAAGAACATAGCTATCAGCTGTTGCAGCATTCTTCTTAATATAAGCGGTAGCGTATACATTGCAGTCTGCCTTGCGCTCAATATTGGTGCCATTATAGCTTGACACCTTCTGAGAACCAACAACCTTGTTGTTCTTATCCTGAAGCTCAAGACTCCATGTAACAGTATCTGTATCCTCAACATTAGATACGGCAAAATCAAACATTTCTCCATACTGCTTTGTGCCCACAAGAGTCTGACTCTGGCTTACATTACCATTTGAATCATAAACAGTAAGATAAGCATTATAGGTGTTAATCATACTGGAATCAGCATTAATTGAATTCAATGTTTCAAGAAGTGCCTTAGTATATGCATCAGTCTGACCTGAAGCTGTAACCTTAATAATATTGCCAGCACTTAATTTAGCACCTGTTGTAAGTGCATTATAGGCATCAGCTTCCTGCTGAGTGACAGCCTTATATACGTATCCATTATTATCAGCATTTATCAAATCATTCAACTTTTTAAGTGCTGCATCAGTATACTTGTTTTCATCCATAGCATTAATTACAGTAACTGCAGCATCAAATGAATTATACGCATCAGCTGAGTCAACACCTGTGATATTGCTATTAACATTATTTGTGTAACTATCAATATTATTTTGGTAGGTTACCTTTGTTGTAGAGTTTGGACCAGCAGTAAAACCAGCTGTATTTGCCCTTTCAAGGAAAGATACACCGTTAACAAAATCAACAGCACTATTATAGTTTGTTGCATAATTAACGAATGAATCATAAGTTAATGTATTGTCTTTACCGTTCTTGTAACCAATACCGCTAAGCTTACCAGCATTATTGCTAATTGCACTTTCAAGTGCTGAGAAATCAGCAACCTTTGTTAAATTATTATATGCAGTATTCAGCTTTGTATTTAAACTATTGCTGTCTGAAGTGAGTGTATTGTTATTCAAATAGCACTCAAGATCAAGCAATGCATTACGATAGTTATTATATGAATCAATCGTATATTTTGATGGGTCACTAACTGCAGCAAGCTTGCTCTTATAGTTATTACGCTCAGTTGTCTTATCAGATACAACTAAATTAATCTTAGTCTGAACCTCTGAAGCTACTTGAGTATTACTACGCACTTTATTAGTAGTGTAACGAAGCTTATGAGCTGTAGTAGATGTACCGACAGCAGGAGTACCGCTGATGGTTGCAGTGCCATAGGATGAGGCAGCCATATTATTAGCCGAAGAAGTGTTATCTGTTAAATTCATTGAGCTTGAGCCACTTGTACTTAACAGACCGGTTTCCTTTGAAGTACCATAACCATTAGATGAACCAGCCCAGTACACATTATCGACGCCAAGAGTAATTGAATAATTGCCGCCGTAAGAATTATAAGATACGCCCCAGTTATCATAACGGCTCATATCCAAATAATAATATGCACGCTTAGAATATGTGGTCAAGTTTCTCAGTCCATCCTGATTCCACAGTGCAAGAGCATAATAGCCCGCCATTTTGTCATAAGTAACAGGATCATTCGTACCGCCCTGCAGCTTCATTTTATTACTATTATCCCATGCACCAAATCCGGTGTCATAAGGTGCATACATAGTAACAGCATTAATGTCACCAGAAGTACTATCCTTTAAACTCTTAGAAGTAATTCCTCCATAAGCATTATTGTCGTATGAACCATAACCGGGTCCATCATCACCGGAAGTAGCGGTAGAACCATAAGAACCAATAGCAATTACTTCAAAACCTGCCTGTGCACGCTTAGTGGTAATACCCGAATAGTTCATTGCCACACCAATTGTATGGGTAGCAACAGGATTTGTCATAACAGGAAGCTTATGAAATTCATAAGAACCGTCTGCAAACACGAATTTTAATACAACATCACCGCTTTGCTTTTGGATATCACCGGTCAAAACAGTATAAGACTTATTATCACTCCAAGAGGTAATAGTTGTTGTACCAAGCTCATTTGCGCACCAAGCAGAAGAGTCACCACTGTAGATATGCGCAATAGTCTTAGATGAGGAAATTGTGGTATATAACTCACCCTTATATGAACCATCAGCAATTCTTGTGCCATTCATCATATAGTCATACTGATGAACATCAGATATACTGCCTACCGTACCATTAAATGTGCCGTGAGTATAAATAATTGGTCCGGTTGTAACATTGACACCACTCGTTTCACCAACAGAACTACCGCCGGTAAGTACATTATACTCAATGTCACTGATAGCTACAACAGAACCGTGGCGAGCACGATGACCTGCACCATCAATGTTATTAATATTTGTATCAGTAATTCTTGTAAATGAAGTAGCGCTATTCATTTTGAATAATGCAGATTCATCAGAGCCGGTATTCAGGTCACCGAAAGCCATAACTGTACCGTCAGCTAAACGATAGGTAGTAAAGCCTTCCATTTGATTATCGTTATAAATGCAATACTGAGGGTCAATTGTACCTACATATGGTCCGTTGATTTTATCGGATACAGCATAATAAGTCTTCTTAGTAAAATCTGTACCGGATGTGCCATTATCGCCATAGTCGCTATAGTACATATAATACTTACCATCTGCTTCGTTATAGAAGATATCACCATCAATTCTCTGATGCGCCTGATCGTTACCGGTTGCAGATATATTAGCATCTTTAATTGGTGTCTGGAATAACGCACGTGGCTGCTCATACGTGGATGTATCCATAATATCAGTACAGTAGAAATAATACATATCAGCATTACCATCAACATTTGTGCCATCTTCAAAATTATCATATGAAGCAAGTGCAAGATAAACCATATATTTATTGACAGAAGCATCCCAGATAACCTGAGGTGCCCAAACACGACCATACCATTTACCTGAAACAGCACCAAAATCAACATATGTTTCGTCAGTCCAGTTAACTAAATCCTTAGACTTCCAAAGCATAAAGCCCATTCCCGGATAACTCCACCAGCCGTTATTTCCATCCATATCCGTTGCAATAATATAGTAACAGCCATCATTACCTCTAAACAGATAAGGGTCACGGCAGGCTTTGATACCCTGAGTCTGAGCAATAACCTTTTCATTATTATTTAACGGTGTCCAATTTTTGCCATCATCAGATGTTGCAAATCGAACAGCCTGACCATCTGTTGTATCATCTTTGAAATAAGCCATCAAATACTTATTCATATTAACATCAGATAAAGCAACAGCATTATCTGCAGCTGAAGCTGTGACTGCGAACATTGGGATAGAGGTCACAATCATAAGCACAGCGAGGAATGCAGATAAAAGTCGTTTAGAAAATTTCATTTTCATATAAAATTCCTCCTTATCAAATGCAGTGAAGAAAATTAAATTATAATCGTAGTTTACTGACTGCACTATTGGTTACATTCAAATTTAAATCACTACATATTGTGGGTGAAATCTAAAAAAGTGCAGAAATCGCCCATTTAGCTAATTATATACGTATATATTATATATAACGGGATATGAAATGTCAACATAATATTTTTAAAATTATTAATTTTTTTTGAACGATATTTACAAGATGTTTTATTAGTCTTTTGTCTATTATAAAATACAACAGCAGAGGCACAATTTCCCCTGCTGTTCGTTAAATGATTATGTATATAAATAGGTATATATTATTTATTATAGTTAATAAAATTCTCAAACAATGGAAGATAAGGAGAATTTGACTCTTTAAGAGCTTTAAAGTCCTTCGCATTGACATAGCCGTCATTGTTCACATCCAGCGGCATTAATATAAGCTCATTCGCAGAGGCTGGCGTAACAGAGACGGTTGTCGTTACACCATTCAGCGTTAAGGTGATATCGGCAGTCGGGGTATCAAAAGTAAACTCGACGCCCTCGCCTATCGGCTCACCGTTCACAAGCAAATCCGTTATTTTAATATCACTGGCAGTACCATCAGGGTCAGCCATAGCATAAGCGGTTATATTATAGGTAAAGGACAGAATATCAAAATTAAATTTAAATTCACCTGTTCTCACCGGGTCAAAACGCTTTGCCGCAAAATAGTAGGTCTTGCCTGCATCAAGAGTATAGGTAATTTCAAAATTCACATCAGTGCCGTCATCGTTATAAGCCAGCTCCTTGAAATTAGCATCATAAATATAGCCGATTGTATCAAGACTGCCCGATGTACTTATTTTTACTGTACACTTATGATTCGGGGTAAAAGGATAATATGCCGTCATACCGCCTGCAACGATGCTGACATCATAGATTCCAATATCAATAGAACTGCAATCAAAAGGAATCTGATTGCTGACTGCATAATAAAGTGCATAGGAGCCTGCTTGGGTATAAAGCTTGAAAGCATTCTTTTGTGTCAAGCCATTGAACGCAAAGGAGGAATCGGAAATATTTGAAATGCCGACACCAAGGCTAAGTGCATTTAAGTCAGGACAGGAAGCGAAAGCACTTGTACCAATGTTTGCAACTGTGTCTGCTATTGATACATCTGACAAATATCTGAAGCCTGCAAAGGCGTAATCACCAATACTGGTGACGCCCTCCTCTACTACAACCTTTTTAACAAGCTGATTATAGGTACACCATGGGGAGGAATATTCGTTTTTATAATTATCCATCTTACCGCTGCCTGTGATATAAAGGGTATTGGACTGCTCATCATAGTGCCACTGGGTACTGTCAGCAAAAACAATTGCAGCAGTCATTAATGATGCAACCATAATTGCAAATGCACAAAATACAGGCAAAGCTCTTTTCAATAAATTTTTCAAAAAATCACCTAATCCTTATATGTATTCAATATACTGTTCGCTCTTGTTTTAATCATATCCACCAGTACCTGCGGTTCAATGACCTTAATATCAGGAAACTGCATAAGCCAAGACACCAAGCCGTCACTGAGGGCTGCATTAATGGTAGTCTCAAAGTGAGAAAGGTCACAAGCCTTCAGTGGTACAGATGCTCCGAATCGGTCAAGAATTTCCTCCTGACGCTCCAAATCACAAATCAGCTTAACCTCACATATTTCACCAGAGAACATATTGAAGGTGGTCGCGCTGTAGTCCTGCACATTAAATGTATCCTCGTAATTACTTACTTCATTTACAGGTCTTGCATCCTCTTCAAGGACAGTCAGCTTCTTCATTCTGTCTATACGCAAATTCATCAGATTATCGTACTTTTCGTTATTGCATACAAGATAGTAATGATCGTACTTCCATATAAGCGCATAGGGTGACACCGTAAATGTCTTTTCAGTATGTTTCTTTTTATTCTCTACATCAACGCTCCTGCGTTTATAGACAAACTTGACCTTTTTTCCAGCGGTAATTGCGCCGTGGAGATGGTCAATGGTAATATAAATTTCCTCGTTATCACATTTGGCTGACGAGGATTCTACATAAACCTGACTTACCATTGTATCCGCTTGTCCGACAGAAACAAGTGACTTTAGCTTATCCACAAGTGAATTGGTCTTTTTAGGTGTAATGAAGCCGGCACTTGTTACAGCATCTATCAACAGCATTACCTCAGGTATTTCAAATGTTCTTGTAGCCATAAAGAAACCGCGTTTCGGACTTCTCACGCTCATAATATCGACACCGATCTCTTTAAGTGCGTCAACATCGGCATAGATTGACTTTCGCTCACAGACAATGCCGTATTCCGCAAGCATTTCAATCAGCTCTGTAGTTGACAAGGGATGCTCCTCGTCACTGTATTTTTCCAAAAACTGATAGGTTAACAAGGTCTTCAGCTTTGATTTCTGCATAATATCACCAAAGACATTATACTACCTATTTTCAATTTTTTCAACTATTGTACGAAAAACAGGACAACAATCCCCTGCACCGCTGACGCCATCCTCCTGCATAACAACAATAGCGTATTTCGGATTGCTGACAGGATAAAAACCTGCAAACCAAGTATTCAGGACTTCCTTTCCATTATTATATATACCGCTTTGTGCCGTTGCTGTTTTTCCTGCGGTTTTATTTTTATAGTCAGCATTTGCGCCAGTTCCCGATGAAACAACATAATGCATATATTCACAAAGCTTTTGTGCGGTTTTGTTTGATATAATTCTATTTTCCGTTACATCTGCAATATCAAGGGTCGGGAAATAGTAGCTTCCGCCATTTGCAATACAGGAAATTACGGAAGCGAAATGCATGGGACTATCCGTGAGTTTGCCCTGCCCAAAGCCCAGTAATGCCAATTGACCTAAGGAATCCAACGAACGAAGTGTGGGGAATTCGCCTGCCCTTACATTCCAATTATCATACAGCTTAAACATTTCGCCGAAGCCAAATGCCTTGGCAGTTGCGTACAGCTTATTTGCACTAAGCTCAAGGGCAAGATTAACAAAATAGCAGTTGCAGGAGTTCGCCAATGCCTGCTTCATATTTTGTAAACCGTGAGAATGATTTTTCTGACAGGTAAAGGTTGTGTCAGCTACTGTGATTTTACTGTTGCAGGAGTATATGGAATTCACCTTGTTTTCCATCGCACAGGCACATACAACCAGCTTAAACACGGAACCAACGGCATACCCGGACAGCGCACGATTATTATAATCATCCCCCTTACTTAGCGATGCCAGCACTCTGGAGTTCTTAACATCCATAACAACAACCGCACCTTTAGTAATAGACTGTGCAGATGCTTCACATATTGTCTGAATTTCCTTATCAATGGAAATCACTACGCCCTCTGTTGAACTATAATCCCTGTCTATGATTTCATCATTATTTCCTGTGAGCATTCTGCCCATAGCATCAACTGAAAAATTTACGGAAAGAGAGCCAATTTCCTTATTTGTATATGTTTCAAGTCCGCCGCACTGAAAATCCAGCAAATGCCTGCAGGGCATATCCAGACTGTTTTCTTCAATTTTTTCTACAATTTCAATATGTTTAAGTGATGGTTTTGTTTTTACAGTTCTGATAATCGGATATCCCTTTGACAATTCTTCTGTTATTTCGGCAATTTCTTCAGCTGTAAATAATTTATCAAGCTCAGCAAGACACTGCTCATTTGGCTTTATTATAGCAACATAGCTTTTTGAATTGTTATTCAGCTTCTGCCCCCTGCAGTCATATATATATTGGTATAGCTTACCGATATTTAGAGTGTAACTGTTATAAGTATCACTGACCTTATACGTATCTGTAAAATTTATATAAGCCAATCTTCCTGCGACACTGCAAAAAAGCATTACAAATACACAAGCTAAGGCAACCATTCTTTTAGGCATAAAAAGACCCCCTGTGTAGTTTTCACAAGGGGTAAATAAATTATTCAGTTCTTTGCCTGCGGAATATCGCATCACTTGAAACAGGAACGTTACACTTAAAGGAATAAGTATCTGTAGCCTTGTTTGCAACGTCAACATACTCGCCGTCTTTTTCGTTGTACAAATCCTCGACGACAATTTTATACGGCTTTTTATCCGGCTCAACAACCTCCAGCTCTTCGCCCTGATAAAAACGATTACGCTGATCTACAATTAATCTGCCATTCTTATAGTCTTTATAAAGTGCACAGACATCCCAATTACGAATATAACCACCGGTATTAAGCACCTGTCCATTTTTCATAGGACCGAAATTGAAGCCGGTTGTATATTCCCTATGGCTCATTTTTTCCATTTCATCAAGTATCCATTGAGGAACCTTAAAATCATCACCGGGATTTTTTAAGTACGCATCAATAGCATTACGATAAGCATAGGTAACGATTGCAGTATAATACTCACTCTTGGCTCTGCCCTCAATCTTAAAGGAATCGACACCTGCATTAACAAGCTCAGGGATATGCTCAATCATACACAAATCTCGTGAATTAAACACATATGTACCTGTATCATCCTGATTAACAGGAAAATACTGACCGGGTCTTGTTTCCTCCATCAAATGATATTTCCACCTGCAGGGCTGCGCACAATCCCCACGGTTAGCATCTCTGCCGACCATATAATCAGACAAAATACATCTGCCTGAAAAGCTCATACACATTGCACCGTGAACAAACACCTCGATTTGCAAATCATCAGGTGTTTTATCTCTTATTGTTTTAATTTCATCAAGTGAAAGCTCACGGGCAGTAACAATACGCTTTGCACCCATTTCATAAAGTGTATTGGCGGTCTGATAATTGACAATACCCACCTGGGTGGACATATGAATTTCAACATCGGGGGCATATTTCTTTGCAAGAGCCATAACGCCCACATCTGCAATAATAAAAGCATCTACTCCGATATCACCGGCATATTTCAAAAACGCCGGAAGCTCATCAACCTCATCATTTCTCGGAAGAGTATTGCAGGTAAGATACATCTTCTTGCCCATAGAGTGTACAAGCTCGACAGCCCTCTTCAATTCATCTGCATCAAAGTTTGACGGATTTGTGCGCATACCAAATTTATTGCCTGCAAGATATACTGCATCTGCGCCAAACTTCAGTGCAAGTTTAAGTCTTTCAAAATCACCTGACGGTGACAATAATTCTATGTTTCTCATACTAACAAATATGGAGCATACGCTCTGACCTTTTCTTTAAATTCGGAATATGTTTTTGCTGTATAAAGCTTGCCTTTATTATCATGGAAGAAGAAAAAGCATCCATTATCAGCCGGATACAGTGCTGCATTTATGGCAGCAACACCGGGATTACAGATAGGACCGGCAGGTAAACCAACTACCGTTGATGAAGAGTCGGTATTGTAATAATTCAAATAATAATCAGCCGTATGAGATGCGGTTGATGAAAGTGAAGGACCAACCTTATTTTTGATATAATCGGATGTTGAATCACAGCCAAGGGATGGATAGTTGGTCTTGTCCGACAAACGATTATGAATAACGCCTGAAATTTCCTTCATCTGATCATCACTGCCTGCCTCAGACTGAATGATGGAGGCAATTGTCATAATCTCATACATAGAATAGCCTAATTCCTCTGCACGCTTTCTGTACTTTTCCGTAACCTTTGAATCTCCGTTTGCAAGGAATTTTTTAACAACAGAGGAAGCACTCTCCCCTACAAAAAACTCGTAGGTATCCGGGAACATATAGCCCTCAAGTCTATATGGAATCTTTTCGTCTGACTCTAAATCAGATACAAGAGAATAAGAAAAGTTAATTGTCTGAATAACAGATAAAAGTGCTGCCTTATCGCAAACCTCATTATTAACAAGCCTGTCCACAATCTCGGCTGTAGTATAACCCTCCGGAATGGTTATCGTTACAGTCTCAGCTGTGGAGGTATCACCATGCATAGCCTGCAGCATACCCTCAAGTCCCATTTTAGCATTCAGATAGTACACACCGGCTTCATAGCCTTTATCCTTAAAATAAACACCATTGCGCCACTGCGGTCCAACCTGAGATTCTCTGAATTTTGCAAACAGCTTGCAGAAGTTTTTACATTTAATAAGTCCGTTATCCGCCAGCAAATCAACAGCTTTATTCATATCATTAAGCTGCTCGTTAAGATTAATTGTAACCGTTGAGCTTGATTTTGTAATTGCCAAAACATCATTAACACAAAGCACAGCATAAACGGAAAGAATCATTGAAACCACAATAACGATTATAAAAAACAAATATGTTCCCTTAACGCTCTGCATTTTTTGCTTTTGCGGCTTTTTCTTCACTACTGCCGCAGTTGCTGTACTTGGAGCAGTCTCAATAACCTCATCCGTCTCAACATTAGAAAAATAGACATCGTTACTTTCGTCAGTCGCTGTAGTCACCGGATTCACACCGGACTCAGTCAGCTTAAAATCTTCATTATCCATTTTATCCTCCAATCTTAGACAGCAATTACGCTATCCTGCGTGATAATATAATTAACAGGAATATCACATTCCTCTGTTGGCAAATCATCAACCAGTAATTCATTATAACATAAACCTACAGAAAGTGAAGAATAATTTTGTAAGAATCTGTCATAATAGCCTTTGCCATATCCAAGCCTATAGCCGTTTTTGTTATAAGCCAAAGCAGGCACAACACAAATAGAATCTGTAAAATTCTCAACTTCCATACACGTTTCAGCATCAGGCTCTCTTACACCGAAAAAGCCGAATTTCAAATCACTGAGAGAATCAATATAATAAAATTTCATATTGCCGGCATTATCTGTGCAAACCGGCAAAGCCACTTTTTTACCAAGCATAAGTGCGTCATTTATACACGCATCAATATTGATTTCATCCTCCAAGGCTGCATAAAAAAGCACTTGTTCTGCATTTAAATACAGATCTGAGCAAATCAGATTTTCACAGATATTTAAATCCTTATCCGCCTTTTGATCAATATTTTTTCTTTTCAGTTTAAGTTCTTTTCTAAGCTCACTTTTTATTTGCATTGTATTGCATCCTTAATTCTGTCTGCCTCAGTCTCACCGCATAAAGCCTTAACGATTTCAAGTCCGAACTCGACAGATACACCGGCACCTCTGGCCGTTATAAATTTGCCGTCAGTAACAACAAATTTATCTGACAAATCAGCATCCTTTAAATATTTTACAAAAGAGGGATAAGCCGTAGCTTCTACATTTTTCAGCAAGCCCTTATTGCCTAAAATGGATGGTGCTGCGCATATAGCACAAATGTAAGCATCATCATTTACTGCCTTATCAATGATTTCCTGCACGGCACTGCTGTTTTCAAGATTCGTAACACCATCTGCACCGCCAGGCAGAATAATCGCATCAACATCATCATATTTGAATTCATCAATTGAAATGTCAGCATTTACCTCAACATTGCAGGAGGATTTTACTGTTTTTCCGGTAACACCGACTGTTTTAATTTCTTGATTGGCTCTTCTGAGCATATCCACCGGTGCCAGCGCTTCGATGATTTCAAAGCCATCTGCTAAAAAAAAATATACCATATCATTCTCCCTTACGATAAGCCAGTGCAAAAGGAGCTTCAAGATTACAGCCCTCAAGCAAATACTCCTTTATCTCACTGCTCTCATTAAATAAAATGTTTTTAATATCCATATTATGATTAAAACTTCTTTTTCTGTAATAATCAACCAATGCATCATCAGCAGGAATCAAAACAATATTTTCGAAATTGCTTTGGCAGTATTCCAAAAGCTTTGTCATATAACCATTTTTTCTGCCGCTGCCGGCTGTACAGGCAGCATAAATATATTTAAACGCAGCATTATCAATACTGCAGTCAACCAAAAACAGCATTGAGCAAAGCTCGTTATTCTTTTTCAGACAGAGACAGGATTTGTTTTTGCAATGCTCCAAGAAGAAGTGAATATCCTCATCGGTATCACCAAATGCCTCTTTCCATAGATTAACTATACTGCTGTCATACTGCTTTGTTTCAAATATTTTAACCATTATATATTGCCACACCTTTTTCAAGCAATATTTCAGGATTATAGGACATTTTCGCTTTTCTTAACCCTTCGAGACCTAAATCCTCTTCCCTATTGACAAATTTATAACCCATCAGACAATTTCTGGTAAATTCCTGATTAATTATCGGATAGGCACCCTGAATATCAGCAGGCGCCTTTTCAAAATGTGTTACGAACAAATCATCGGATTGCCTCTCACCCATTGTATATGCAACAGCCTTGCCGTCAATTTTCAAAAGACCGCCGGCAAAGCCAAGCTTTTCATAATTTTCAAAAGCTGTTAAAACAGCTTCGAATTCAAAGGAATAATCGGAATCCTCATCATGATTTTCAATCCATTTCGTATGAAGCTCAATACAATCATTAATGTTTGAAGAGGAGATTTCTTCAAAGGACCAATTGGGGTTGTTTTTCTTAAAATTTGTTATATGATTGCGTTTTCCGTGATATTTTTTACCTTTAAGCTGTGCCATTTTTTCAACAGAATAGATGTAATCAAAATTGCCCTCGTCATATTGATAGCTAAACTGATTTGGATAAAACTCCTCCAGCAAATATTTATAATTTGATGTAACACCATATATTTCTAATTGAATATGATTATTCTCAGCATCATCAATAATCTCATCAACTGCAGACTTAAAGTCACCCTGACCAATAGGAAGAGAATATTTATATTCCCCCTGTCTGCCCCACCTGCAAATCATAAAATCCTTGTAATGCGCAATTTCAGTGCGGTAAGCAGTTGCCCACACAAATAAATTGCCGAAGGTGTATTCGCAGTTATAGCTATTGGCATATTTAAAGCATTCATCAACCCAAAGCTTATCTTCAATTTTTGGTTTATTAAATGACAGCATAAATTACAATTCCTCTTTTACGCAAGAAATAATTTTTTTATGTATTTCATCAATAGAATATGGTGTTTCACCATCTGAGCAGGAAATAACTACCCAGCCCTGCTTTTTTGCAGCATACAGTGCAGATTTACGGCATTTATTCAAGAATTCAATATCAGCCTCGTGAACATCCTTTTTGCCCTCATCTCCGTTATAGCGTGATGTCATCAGCTTTTGTGACACCTCAACAGGCATATCCAAAAAGATTACCAAATCAGGCTGAGGAATTCCGATTTTTTTATATTCAAAATCCGCAGACCAATCCAAGTATTCATCCCACTTGCTTTCATCAATTTTTTCCATCTGATATATGGAATTTGATGTAGCGTATCTGTCAGCTAAAATAAGAGTTCCGTTTTCATAGTCCTTACTCCAGCCCAGCTTATAGGATGCAAATCTGTCTACAGCATAAAATGCACCTGCTGCATAGGCATTTACATCATCTGCATTTTTGCCGAATTCGCCGCCGAGATACATTTTAACCAGTGTACTTGATGGGTTATCGTAATCCGGCAGCTTAATTTTTTTATAATTAATATTTTCTGATTTGAAGTACTCCTCAAGCAATGCAGTCTGCGTTGACTTGCCACTGCCGTCAAGACCCTCCATAATGATTAGCTTTGACATTATTTTTTCTTCTGCACCTTTTTCTTATTGCCCTTTTCGTCAACAATATATGTGTTTTCAAGCTGACCTACCAGGCTTCTTTTAAATGAGTCAATATACTCTCTTCTTAACACTGCCTGCTCTTCCTTTTCGGCATCGGTTAAGCCTTTTTGTTTTGATTTGTGAGCAAGCTCATTAATTCTGTTAATCTTTTCCTGTGTCATTAGTCTAAGAAATCCCTCAACTTTTTACTTCTGCTTGGATGACGAAGCTTTCTAAGTGCTTTAGCTTCAATCTGTCTGATTCTCTCACGAGTTACGTTAAACTCTTTGCCAACCTCTTCAAGTGTTTTCGGATTACCATCTTCAAGGCCAAAACGAAGTGACAATACCTTTGACTCTCTTGGAGTAAGGGTTTCAAGCACCTCTGCCAGCTGTTCCTTCAGCAAGCTCATTGAAGCAGCATCAGCCGGTGCCAGTGCATCATCGTCCGGAATAAAGTCACCAAGGTGTGAATCCTCTTCTTCACCAATAGGTGTTTCAAGAGATACAGGCTCCTGCGCAACACGCAGAATTTCTCTAACCTTATCTACAGGCATATCAAGATATTCGGAAATCTCGTCCGGAGTGGGTTCTCTGCCATTTGTATGAAGCAGCTGACTGTTTGCCTTTTTAACCTTATTAATTGTCTCTACCATATGAACAGGAATACGTATGGTTCTTGCTTGGTCGGCGATAGCACGTGTAATAGCCTGTCTAATCCACCATGTTGCATATGTTGAGAATTTAAAGCCCTTTGTGTAATCAAACTTATCAACGGCTTTTATAAGACCCAAATTACCCTCCTGAATTAAATCAAGGAACTGCATACCTCTTCCGACATAGCGCTTTGCAATGCTGACTACAAGACGAAGATTGGCTTCGGCAAGACGCTTTTTCGCATTCTCGTCATTATCGGTAATTCGGATAGCAAGCTCAATTTCCTCCTCAGCTGTAAGAAGAGGAACTCGTCCGATTTCTTTAAGATAAACCTTTACCGGGTCGTCCATAGCTGCATTATCATTAACAGCTACCGTATCTGCTGCATCTGTTTCTCTTGGCAAATCCACTTCAAGATTGAGACTGTCCAAGGATTCAGAAGAAAGGTCATCCACAATATTAATATTAGCGGCATCTATCTGCTCATTTAGCTTTTCAAGCTCTTCAACATCAAGGTCAAGATCTACAATAAGGTTATCAATTTCCTGAGTTGATAAATGACCTGCCTGCTTACCTTTCTCAACAAGCTTTTTGAAGGCAGCCATTTTTTTGTCTTCACTTACTGGCTGCACCGGTGTTAAATTAATATCTTTCATAAAAAATCTCCTCTTCTTTATGTATTTTTCTTAAATATACTTCTGAATTCATCATCTGTTAGAGCAGATACGGATGACGAATTTTTTTTGTCAAATTCCTCATTGATAATGGCAAGACAGTCCTTAAATTCTTTTTTTATATTATTGCTGTCGTTCTTATTGTTCTGCGTTCTGGCAACAATACCGGACAGCCTGCCAAGCTCATTATCGGTAAGCAATTCACTAAAATGAATCAAATCAATATCGAGCTGATTATTTATCTTTGACAATATCTGATAATATATCTTTTTTATATAAGGTGAAGCAATTTTTTCACCGTCAAAATCACTGCAAAGCTCCGATAAATCAGGGAATTTGAGAAGCAGACCAACTACACGCTCCTCCGCTTTAATAAGCCTTATAGGCTCATCACTCTCATAGCTTTGACGCTGATTTGTCCTAATACTATTGTCAACAATTTCCTTGTATTCATTTCTTTGCTTTCTTCGCTTATTTTTCGCAGCATAGGCAGAAAGCTGAATTTTAATACTGTTCTTATCAACCTGAAGCTCGTCCGAAAGCCTTGTCAAATATAAATCCTGCTCAATCGGACTTACGTCTGCAAGCACCTTAATTGCATCGTTAAGGAAATCTATTTTTCCCTGCGTTGCATTAATATTATATTTGCGTCTTAAATCAAGGAGCTTGAATTCAATCTCATTTGAAGCACCGTCAAGCATACCCTTAAATTTATCTCTGCCGTATTTTTTTATAATTTCGTCAGGATCTTTTCCGCCCACCAGTGCCGGTATTTTAACCTTCACATCTGTCTGTTTGAAAAGCCCAACTGCTTTATTCAGTGCCTTTTGACCGGCTTCGTCCGCATCATAGGCGAGCACAACTTCCTTTGCATATCGGCTGATTAATCTTACCTGCTCATTCGTTAATGCAGTTCCGCATCCGGCAACCGCATTCGTAAATCCGGCCTGATGCATTGCAATAACATCCATATAGCCTTCGCATAGAATAAGAGAATCACTGCCGCTGTCCTTCGCTAAATTCATAGCAAAAAGCTCGTTCGTCTTTTTATAAACCAAGGTGTCTGACGTGTTAATATACTTAGGCTTTGTATCGTCAAGCACTCTGCCGCCAAAAGCAATAACATTGCCCCTGATATCAATAATCGGCGTCATAACTCTGTTTTTAAAGGTATCATAATAATTGTTATTCCTGCCGATTTTTACAACACCGGCATCCACCATTTCACTGGGGCGATACCCTATTTGCTTTAAATGCTTTAAAAGGGAGTCCCATTCATTTGGTGCAAAGCCTAAACCGAATTTTTTTATCGTATTCATTGTAAGACCGCGGTTAAGAAAATAGTCAAGCCCCGCCTTTCCCTGTGGGCTGATTAAATACGAATAATAAAATTTTGCCGCTGCCCTGTTTATTTCCAGAATTCGACGCCGCTTTTTTGATAAACTATCATCAAAGCTTTTATCATCCGGCATTTGAAGCCCGGCACGCTGAGCCAAAAGCTTAACAGCATCAAGGTAATCAAGATTTTCTATTTTTTTTATAAAGGTAACCGCATCTCCGCCGGCACCGCAGCCGAAGCAATAAAATGACTGCGTATCATTATACACGGTAAAGGACGGCGTTTTTTCATTATGAAAGGGGCATAGTCCTAAGGATGTAGAGCCCCGCTTTTTTAACGAAACATAGGTTGAGATTACGTCTTCAATATCTGTCTTAAATTTAAGCTCCTGCAAAAATGCTTCATTAATCGGCATAACCTCAACTCCTTTCTGCGTTTTAAATTAATCAGTCTCTCCAAAATGTAGGAACAAAAAGCTGATTGAACACCTTGAGTGCATAGACATCACTCATACCGGCTATGTAATCACAAACTGCTCTTTCGTCCCCGTCAGCATTTGCAATATCAATATATTTCTGAGGCATATCTTCAATATGATTTATGTAATGGTTATATATTTTGCAGAGCATATCAACAGCCTTTGTCTCTTCACTTTTACAATAAGGGTTTGTATAAACGGCTGTAAACATAAAATCATGCAAATCAATAAAGCCTGCATAAAAATCTTCACTCATACGTATCTTGTCATCACTGTTATGAATAACATCCATAACCATATTATTAATACGCTGTGATTTAGACATACCCAGCTGCATTCTTAATGCTAAAGGAATATCCTCCTCTATCATCACACCGGCTCGGATAGCATCGTCAATATCGTGATTTATATAGGCAATCTTATCGGCAATGCGAATAATCTGCCCTTCAAGTGTACAAGCCTCTTCACCCTTAGTATGACAAAGAATACCATTTTTAACCTCATATGTTAAATTTAAGCCCTTTCCATCCTTTTCAAGCCTGTCAACAACTCGGACACTTTGCTCATAATGCTTAAAGCCGCAGGAGCAAAGCTTGTCCAGCGCTCTCTCACCTGCATGACCAAATGGCGTATGACCTAAATCATGACCCAAAGCCACTGCCTCGGTGAGATCCTCGTTAAGCCTTAGCGCTCTTGCAATCGTTCGTGCAATCTGAGAAACCTCCAAGGTATGCGTAAGGCGAGTTCTGTAATGGTCACCGCTGGGGGACAAAAACACCTGGGTCTTGTGCTTCAGGCGTCTGAAAGCCTGGCAATGAATAATTCTGTCCCTGTCTCTGTGAAAGCATGTCCTGACAGCACATTCTTCCTCGGCTCTGGCTCTGCCCTTTGAGTCGGCGGAAAAACAAGCTTTCTCACATAATATTCTTTTTTCGTTTTCTTCTGCTAAAAAACGTATAGAATTATCCAAAATTTTCATCCTTTCACATATTATATACGCAATCTTTTCAAAAATCCCTTTAAAAATATCTTATTGACTTAAATAATAATTAATTATATTATATTAATGGGAGTTGTCAATATGATATTTATAATTATTTTAATTTTGTTAATATTCTTTTTACTGTTTTGCTACTATCAAAACAATAAGCTTGATTTGACTTATTATGATATTACATCTGACTGTGAGGTAAAAATAGTCCATCTGTCAGATTTTCATTCAAAGCCCTTTAAGAAGGTTCTTGAAAAGGTAGAAACGGAAAGCCCTGATATAATCTGCATAACCGGTGATTACATAAATGACCAATGTAAAAATAAGGACAAAATGCTGGAGTATGGTAAACAGCTTGTCACCATAGCGCCTGTATATTATATTACAGGAAATCACGAAAGGCGTCTCGCTGATTTTGATAAAATTATGTCAGAGCTGAAGGAAATAGGATTTCATGTTCTGCAAAATGAAATAGCTGAAACAAAGGACCTTTGCATACTGGGCCTTGATGAAAACCAGGCTGACTTCGACGACTATAAGGCACGAAAAAAAGGCATATTTAAATACAAGGATATGAGTCCTCTTTTTAACAAGCTCAGTCAAAGCAAAAAATTCAAGCTGGTGCTTAGTCACTTTCCTGAAAATTTTGAGGGAATTAAAGAGGTTAATTACAGCCAATATGATTTTGACCTGCAGCTTTCCGGTCACGCCCACGGTGGTCAGTGGATTATATTCAAGCCGCTTTTTTCGCCCGGTCAAGGCATACTTCCGAAATATGCACGAGGAACATTCGGAAATCGTCCAAAGCTAATAATAAGCCGCGGACTTGGAAACAGTGAGTTCCCTCTGAGACTTTTCAATCATCCTGAAATTGTTATTGTGAATATCAAAAAAGATGCATCTCAGTCAACCTGAGATGCATCTTTTTGTTTTAAACGATATGCATAAGTCTATGATTTTAATAGCTTTTCCCGTCCCTTATAATCCGGCATATACTGCGCAATAAGACGATAAAATGCCTTGCTGTGATTGTGATATACAATATGTGCAAGCTCGTGAACAACAACATAATCAACAGCTTCCATTGGGTACAGCATAAGATAGCAGGAAAAGCAAAGACCGTTACTGCCGTTGCAGGAGCCAAATCGTTTTTTTGCCTTGGTAATTTTAACAGAGGTCGGTGTCAGCTTCATCAAAGATGAATAATGCTCCACCCTTGACGGTATTATTTCTTTTGCAGAAGAAACAAGTTTCTGTACTTCATCATCACTTAAATTATATTTTTCCAGCTGTGATTTTTTCCGAATATATGCTTGCTCAAGCCATTTTTCATTGTTTTGAACAAACTTCATAATCGTATCATTACTGACAAAATACGGTGCTCTGACTACAGCAGAAAGGTTATCATCAATGGACAATGAAAGCGTCTTTCGTTTCGACCTGATTATTTTGATATCCATAGCTTAGTCCTTTGATTTCTTCATTGTCAGACCAATTCTTTTTTTCTTAACATCCACAGATAGTACCCAAACGGTTACAATGTCTCCGACTTTAAGCACATCACTGGGATGCTTGATGAATTTATCCGTAATCTGGGATATATGCACCAGTCCATCCTGATGCACACCAATATCAACAAACGCACCGAAATCAATTACATTTCTTACAGTACCCTTCAGCTCCATACCGACTGTTAAATCCTCCATACTCATAACATCTGTACGAAGCATAGGTGCAGGCAGCTCATCACGTGGATCGCGTCCGGGCTTAACAATTTCCTTGGAAATATCTACAAGAGTAGGCTCACCGATACCAAGTTTTTCAGCAAGAGCAGAAGTACCAACAGTCTTGATATAGCTGTTGATAGCACCAACATTTCCTGAACGAATGTCAGCATCACTGACACCGCATAATTGCATCAGGCTTCGTGCTGCATCATAGCTTTCCGGATGAACAGCAGTATTATCAAGAACATTGCTGCTTTCACTGACACGTAAGAATCCGGCACATTGCTCAAATGCCTTCGGACCCAGTTTGGCAACCTTTTTCAGCTGCTCTCTTGCAGTAAAGGCACCGTTATCCTGCCTGAACTTTACAATATTATTTGCCACTGTTGACGAGATACCTGCAACACGATTCAGCAGCTGTGCTGAAGCTGTATTCAAATCAACACCAACGGAATTTACACAGTCCTCTACTACGCCGTCAAGAGCCGCATTAAGCTGGTTTTGGGGCATATCGTGCTGATATTGTCCCACACCAATAGCCTTTGGGTCAATCTTTACAAGCTCTGCCAATGGATCCTGCAAACGCCTTGCAATAGATACGGCACTGCGCAGAGAAACATCATATTCAGGGAATTCCTCTGCCGCCAGCTTAGAGGCAGAATATACGGATGCACCGGCTTCACTTACAACCATATAAGTTATGCCGCAGTCAAGCTCTTTAATCACCTCTGCTGCAAATACCTCCGTTTCGTGAGAGGCAGTTCCGTTACCGATAGAAAACATTGTTACGTTATGTTTTTTTACCAAAGCCGTAATAATTTTCTTGGCATCTTCAACCTTGTTGTACGGTGGTACTGCATAAATAACTGAGGTATCCAACACCTTTCCTGTTTCATCTACGACTGCCACCTTGCAGCCTGTTCTGTAGCCCGGGTCAAGTCCGAGCGTAACTTGATTTTTTACAGGCGGCTGCATTAACAGCTGGCGTGTATTTTTTGCAAAAACCTCAATTGCACTGTCACTGGCAGTATCGGTTAAAGCATTTCTCAACTCACGTTCTATTGACGGAAAGATTAATCTTGTATATGCATCTTCAATTGCCTCAATAACCAAATCCGTAGTGGGTGCATTGTTTTTAATATGAAGATTTTTTAATATACTGTATCCTGTAATCTTATCAAAATCAATGGAAACTTTCAGGAAGCCTTCCTTCTCTCCCCTGTTGATTGCGAGAACTCTGTGAGAGGCAATTGACTTTACAGGCTCAGCGTATTCCTTGTACATTTCATAAACGCCTAAATCCTCTTTAGCACCGGTTACAACAACCTTGCCGTTATTTTTAATGGAATATCTGAGCATTTTTCTGCCGGCAGGATCATCGGATACCATCTCTGCAATAATATCCTTTGCACCGTTCAATGCATCCTCAATCGTTTCAACCTCATCATTAAGATATTCCTCAGCCAGTTCAAAAGGAGATAGGCTGTTTCTTTCCTGTGCATAGAGCTTATCAGCCAAGCCTTGCAGTCCTTTCGCCTTAGCAATAGAGGCTCTTGTTTTTCTTTTCGGTCTATATGGACGGTATATATCCTCAAGCTCTGTTAATGTAACAGCAGATTCAATAGCTTTTCTGATTTCATCCGTCATTAGCTCCTGCTCCTCTATGGAGGAAATAACCTTTTCTTTCTGCTCCTCCATATTGCGAAGATAAGTTAACCTGTCAAAAACAGCACGCAGCAGCTGATCATCAAGGGATCCTGTTGCTTCCTTTCTGTATCTGGCGATAAACGGTATCGTATTGCCATCATCAATAAGCTTTACCGTATTTTCTATCTGCCAAAGCTTCAGAGAAAATTCCTCTGCTAATTTTAAATTAATATCCATAAATCTGTACAGCCTTTCTGTTTACAAAAAAATATTTACTTAACGTATGCATATCACCATAATGAAACACTATAACAATTTTAACAGATTTAATAAAAAAATGAAAGTAGTTAATTATATTGTATTTTCAGCATTTTTTTGATAGAATAATTGTTATTAAAGATTATGGGAGACAAATATGAAATTTATAGAACTTGCTAAAGAAAGATTTTCCTGCAGAAAATTTAAGAGTACTGAGGTTGAGCAGGAGAAAATAGATTTAATCATTGAAAGCGCACTTGTTGCTCCGACTGCCGTTAACAGACAGCCCCAGAAAATCATTGTTTTAACGGACAAAGAAAAGCTGGCTCTTCTTAAAGTGTGCACAAAATATTCCTTTGATGCACCGCTGTGCTTTATTATATGCGTTGATAAGGACAAAGCCTACAAACGAGGCTATGACGGCAAAAACTCTGCTGAAATTGACGGAAGCATTGTCACTACGCATATGATGCTGGAAGCACAGGATTTGGGACTCGGTACAACCTGGGTAATGGCATTTGATCCGCAGAAGGTACGTGAATACTATAACATTCCTGACAATTTGGAAATTCTTGCATTACTGCCAACCGGCTATCCTGCTGATGACGCTGTAATAAATCCGATGCACACAAGATATGTTGATACCGCTGATATGGTAAGCTATAATAAAATATAGTAAATTATCCAAATAAAAAAGCACCTGTAAAAGGTGCTTTGTGGATGGAGCATTTTTAAAAACAGACAGAGAAATGAAAAAAGTATTTATATGAATTGAATGAGGAGAAACTCTGGCTCCATATTCTGTTTTCCACCATATGAAAAAGTTCAGCCTTATAGGCTGATTTAATAATACACTATGAACATTTCAGAATTGTTAAACGAAAATGAATTTTATTTTATAAAATTATTTCCTAATTATTAACCGGAGGTGATCCTTTGAATAAAAACAAAGAATACTTTATATACTTAATTAAATGCTTTTTAAACAAAGAGAATGCCGCCTACGATGAAAGCATAGATTTTGATGAAATTTATCATCTTGCAGACATACACAATGTATGTGGCGTAGCTGCAAATCAGCTGCTCAGCTTTCCATCACAAAACAGGAAATCCATATCAAATTTAAGTAAATTCAGACAACAGCTCGGTCAGACAGTTATGAGCTATGATGAAAAGAAAAGCATTGAGCAAATACTCAGAACATTATTTTCTGAAAACGAAACTACATTTATTTTCGTAAAAGGCACAGCCATACGAAAATTTTATCCTACTCCCGAACTCAGAACCAGCAGCGATATTGATTTATACTTCAAGGCGGAAGATTACGATAAAATTCTTGGTTTTGTTGAGGATAAATTTCAAATTACAGCTGCTAATAAAAATGAAATTGTTATCAAAATGAACGGTGAAACCGTAGAGCTTCATAGCTGCTGTGATTACGATAACAAATACTTTGCGAACATATTTAGCATTGCTGAAAAAATTGACAGCTATGAATATGCTTTAAGCACTGAGGATGAGCTACTGTTTGCCCTATGCCATATTGCAAAGCATTTTAACCACTGCGGTGCAGGCATAAGAATGTTTATGGACATTGATGTGATAATAAGAAATACTGAGAATTTTAATTTATCAGCTTTTCTGAAAAAAGCAAGACAAGCTAATATTGAAACCTTTACAGAATATGTATTGTCACTTATTAAAATATGGTTTGACACACCTGTAGATATCAAAAACCTATATCAAGAAAATTCCAAACTGCTTAATATTTTTGAAAATGTCATAATAGACGGCGGTAATTTTGGCTTTGAAAGCAGACAGCTTGGTGAATATTACATCAATCAGGGAATCGGAAAAAACGGCAAAAATAATATTTTAGCAAAAATCAAGGCGCTCGCTTTACTTCTTTTTCCTAAAGCAGAAAGTCTGAAAAGCACATATAATTATTGTGCAAAGCATCCGATACTGCTTCCTATGGCATGGCTTAACAGAATTGCCGACGGACTATTTAAACGCGGAAAAAATTCAATAAATACCGTAACACAGATTATGCATACCGGTCAGAAATCAGAGGATTACAGAAAGCTTATGACCGAACTTGAAATTCAGGTGATACATTGAAAAACAGAAAAAATATAATCCTATTTATTCTTTTTGTTATCGTTTACAGCATTTCATGCTTTACCATA
>JAMPGU010000010.1 GCA_023663865.1 Clostridium sp. | reverse complement strand
GCCTTCTGAACATTGATAGCTGCACGGATAACAGCCTTTGTCTGCATCTTAGCAATTTCAGGATATGTTACTGCAAGACGAAGACCACGGTGACCCATCATTGGGTTGAACTCGTGAAGAGATGTGATAATGTTCTTGATGTCCTCAACGCTCTTGCCCTGTGCATCAGCAAGCTTCTTGATATCGTCTTCCTCAGTAGGAACGAACTCGTGAAGAGGTGGGTCTAAGAAACGGATTGTAACAGGACAGCCCTCAAGAGCCTCATAAAGAGCCTCGAAGTCATTCTGCTGATAAGGAAGAATCTTCTCAAGAGCAGCTTCTCTCTCTTCAACAGTGTCAGAGCAAATCATTTCACGGAATGCAGCAATTCTGTCTTCCTCGAAGAACATATGCTCTGTACGGCAAAGACCGATACCCTCAGCACCAAGCTCACGAGCCTTCTTTGCATCAGCAGGTGTATCAGCGTTTGTACGAACCTTGAGTACTCTGAACTCATCAGCCCAGCCCATGATTCTGCCGAATGTGCCTGCGATAGTAGCGTCAACAGTAGGAATTACACCGTCATAGATGTTACCTGTTGAACCATCAATTGAAATATAGTCACCCTCGTGGTATTCCTTACCAGCAAGAGTAAATTTCTTGTTTTCTTCGTCCATAGCGATGTCGCCGCAGCCTGATACACAACAAGTACCCATACCACGAGCAACTACAGCAGCGTGAGAAGTCATACCACCACGAACTGTAAGGATACCCTGAGCAGCCTTCATACCTGTGATATCCTCAGGTGAAGTCTCAAGACGAACAAGTACAACCTTCTCGCCCTTAGCGTTCCACTCAACTGCATCGTCAGCTGTGAATACAACCTTACCGCAAGCAGCACCGGGAGAAGCGCCAAGACCCTTACCAGCAGGTGTTGCAGCCTTTAATGCAGCAGCATCAAACTGTGGGTGAAGAAGTGTGTCAAGGTTACGAGGATCAATCATAGCAACTGCCTCTTCAGGAGTTCTCATACCCTCGTCAACAAGATCACAGGCAATCTGAAGAGCAGCCTGAGCTGTTCTCTTACCGTTACGAGTCTGAAGCATAAACAGCTTACCATGCTCAACAGTAAATTCCATATCCTGCATATCTCTGTAGTGATTTTCAAGAGTTTCACAAACCTTTGTGAATTCAGCAAAAGCCTCTGGGAACTTCTGCTCCATTTCGGAAATGTGCATTGGTGTACGAACACCTGCAACTACGTCCTCACCCTGTGCGTTTGTAAGGAACTCACCGAACAGGCCTTTTTTACCTGTAGCAGGGTCACGTGTGAAAGCAACACCTGTACCGCAGTCGTCACCCATGTTACCGAATGCCATTGACTGTACGTTTACAGCAGTACCCCATGAATAAGGGATATCGTTGTCACGGCGGTATACGTTAGCACGAGGGTTGTCCCATGAACGGAATACAGCCTTAACAGCGCCCATTAACTGCTCCTTAGGATCAGTTGGGAACTCGTCGCCAATCTTTTCTTTGTACTCAGCCTTGAACTGAGAAGCAAGCTCTTTAAGGTCCTCAGCACTAAGATCAACGTCCTGAGTAACACCCTTCTTAGCCTTCATTTCGTCGATAAGCTCTTCAAAATACTTCTTACCAACTTCCATAACTACATCAGAATACATCTGAATAAATCTTCTGTAGCAGTCCCAAGCCCATCTTGGATTACCTGATTTTTCTGCGATAGCATTTACAACATCCTCGTTAAGACCAAGGTTAAGGATTGTGTCCATCATACCAGGCATTGAAGCTCTGGCACCTGAACGAACAGAAACGAGAAGCGGATTTTCCTTGTCGCCGAACTTTTTACCGGTGATTTCTTCCATTTTGCCAATGTACTCATTGATTTCTGCCATGATACCATCATTGATTTCACGACCGTCCTCGTAGTACTGAGTACAAGCTTCTGTTGAAATTGTGAAGCCCTGTGGTACCGGAAGACCGATGTTAGTCATCTCAGCAAGGTTTGCACCCTTACCGCCGAGAAGCTCTCTCATGTCAGCATTACCCTCTGAAAAAAGGTAACAATACTTTTTTGCCATTTGAGAAATACCTCCTAAAATAAATTATACATAATTAAAAGTTATGCTATAGGCAGAATGCTACAGCATATTGCTTAAAAATTATAACATACAATAAATCAAATTACAAACCTTTTTTTACTAAATTTTAACTTTATCATTATTTGTCTTGAAAAATGAACAGAATTGGTGCATAATTAATAAGAAATAAATAGGAATTTAAACTATGATTCAGACTTTTCTTATAGTTTGAACAGTAATTATATTATCGGAGGCTTGTTATATGAAATGTGCTATCATTCTTGCCGGCGGCAAGGGAACCAGAATGAAGGCGGAATGTCCAAAGGTTATGTGTGAGGTTCTTTTTGAGCCTATGATTTATTATGTTATTAAAGCAGTAAAGGAGGCCGGTGCAGAGGATATATGTGTTGTTACCGGTTATAAGCACGAGGTAGTTGAGAATTATCTTAACGGGCTTGATTCTGATATTAAAACTGCACTGCAAAATCCGCAGCTCGGCACAGGTCACGCTGTTATGCAGGCAGGCGAGTTTATCGCTGCCCATACGGAGGATGAGATACTTATTTTAAACGGCGACGGCCCGCTGATGGATGCAGAGACAATTAACAAGGCTTATGCGTATCATAAGGAAAATAACAATTCCATTACACTGATTAGTGCAATTGTTGAGGATTTAAACGGCATCGGCCATATCAAACGAGATGAAAACGGCACACTGCTCAGAATTGTTGAGCATAAGGATGCTACCCCTGAGGAAAGGCTGATTAACGAATCAAATGCAGGCTGCTACTGGTTTAACGGCAGTGACCTTCAGTATGCACTCTCTAAAATCACCAATGAAAATGTACAGAACGAATATTATCTGACAGACAGTCTCGAAATACTTATCGGTGCAGGCAAGAATGCCGGAGCATATGTTGTTGAAAACAGCGAAGTCGTTTTGGGTGCCAACGACAGAGTTCAGCTCAATGGCTTGAATACAATTATGAGAAAGAATATTAATATCGAGCTTATGACAAATGGTGTAGACATTCCCTGTACAGATGGTGTAATGATAGGCAAGGATGTATCCATTGGTGCCAACACGCAGATTTTGCCGAATACAATTATTATCGGTAACACAAAAATCGGCAGCAACTGTGTTATCGGACCGAATACCTATATTGACAGCTCCGATATAGGCGATGATGTAATTCTTGATAATTGCAAAATTCTTGACAGTACAGTTGAGGATGGCGTAGATGCCGGACCGTTTGTTAAGGTAAGGGCAAAGTCCGTACTCAAAAAGGGTGTGCACATCGGCAACTTTGTGGAGGTTAAGAATTCTGTTGTGGGCGAGGGAACAAAGAGTGCCCATTTGACATATATCGGTGACAGTGATGTTGGCGCCGGCGTAAATTTCGGCTGCGGAACCGTTACCTGCAACTACGACGGAAAAAATAAAACACGCTGTAAAATCGGTGATGGTGCTTTTATCGGCTGCAATACAAATCTGATTGCACCGGTTGAGGTTGGAGACAAGGCTTACATAGCAGCAGGCTCAACGATTACCGACAGTATTCCTGAAAATGCATTGTCCATTGCACGTGCAAGACAGGTGAATAAGGAAGGCTGGGTTACTGTAAAGAAGCCTTATAAGGATGAAAAATAATAACAAAATCAGGAGAATAAATAATTGAAAAGAATCGTATCCATTCTTTTAGTGCTGCTTGTTGTGGGACTGAGCTTTGCAGGCTGTGATGATAATGCAAATGTCAGCGATACAACACAAAGCACATCTGAAACGACAACAACCACGACAACCACAAGAACAACAGAGGATGTAGAAACTACATTTAAGGAAGCGTCAACCGGCACAATATATCCTGCATTAAAGACAGATTCGGGTGACGGATACAGTCACAAGCTTGCAGAATATACAACCCATTATGATACTTCCAATTCTACAAGAACTACAAATATAAATAATGCAGTTAAAAAGCTGAATAACCTTGTCATCCCTGAGGACAGTGTATTTTCATTTAATCAGGTGGTGGGTAAGAGAACCGTTCTTGCCGGCTATGAGGAGGCTAAGGTTGTACAGGGTGACGAGTTTGTAGATGGACTCGGCGGCGGAATTTGCCAGGTTAGCTCAACCATTTTTCAGGCAGTGCTCAGAGCTAATATGGATATTACAGTTCGTGCCTGTCACTCCCTTGAAATCAGCTATGTTCCCCTTGGCGGTGATGCAACGGTTCAGTGGAATTCTCAGGATTTTCAGTTTAAGAATAATACTGGCAGTGATGTTCGCTTAAAGGTATCGGCAAAGGGCGGAACCTTAACCTGCACAGTATATTCCAAGGATAAGGTATCTGTAGGTAATGTTAAGGTAAAAATCGAAAAGAATAAGAATGAATATGTACTTACACGAACAGTAGACGGCACTGTAAACTATACCACCTACAGTAAGTACAGCAAGGCAAAGGTAACAACGACTGCCAAAAAGAATTAATTTATTAAAAACAGAGTGTATTCAAAGTATTACTGAATATATTTATATACAACTATATATGTAATTTCCCGGGCTATCTCTTTAGGAGACAGCCCATTTTTGTCACTAAAAAAATTTTTTTGTTTTAAAGTGTCAACTTTTTTGCCCCTGTGGGGACTACTAATTGAATGGAGGTGTTAATTTGGATAAAGTAGACAATAAAAAAGCTCTATCGGATAGATTTACACAAATATATAACGATTATAAAAGTGCAATCTACAAGTTCTGCCTGGTAAAACTAAATGGCGACAGCGATAGTGCTGAGGATTGTATGCAAAATACTTTTACAGTATTTTATAACAAATTACAAAATGGACAGGAAATCCTTAATCCGAGAGCTTATTTGTACAAGACAGCAAGTAACTTTGTATTAAAGAGTATCGAGGCTAAGGCAAAGGAACATAGCAGAACGGTGCCAATATCTGAATATGAAGATAAAGCGATTGATAATCATTATGAAATTGACAGCAGCGTTGATTATGAGCTGTTAAATCAAAAGCTTAATAAGCTTCTTAATCCAGATGAACAACAACTCCTGAAGCTAAAATACATAGACGATTTAACCATTGAGCAGGTGGCAAAGGTTTTATGTTTAAATAAACAAACGGTTGCCAAACGCCTGCAGCGACTCAGAGAAAAAATAAAAAATTCTATAACGATAGAATAGAAAGGAGAGAACATGAACGCACTAGTTAATGAAAAGGTTATTAACTCCCTTTTAAATGAGCAAAATTTTTACAGCGAGCTAAAGGCTATACTTCATACAATGATTGATGAAGAGCTGGCAAAAGATATGGACAATATGGACTGCGACTTGATTGATGAATGCACAAATATACTCATTGAGCTTGAGCAGGAAAATAACGAAAAAGGCTTCCCGGTAATTATTCCGTTAACCAGCAGCAGGAAGATTATGTCAATCTGCAGAAAGAACAAGTACAAATCACTGAGCAGAGGAATGAAGGCATCTCTAATTGCCTGCGTTATATTGCTGTCGGGCATTACAGCGAATGCTGCTGTATATAAAATATCCGGACATAATATCGCACAAGAGGTTGCAGAATCAATAAACCAAAAGCTGGAAGACTGGGGCATTATCGCCTCTGCCGATGATAAGAAAAACAAGCTTCTTCTTGATGATGACAGCAATAAGGTCAGCGGTATAGAGGATATGAATGTAGGCTTTGATGATGACACTACAACCACTACAAAGCCAACCGGCATAGAGGATATGAATGTAGGCTTTGATGATGACACTACAACCACTACAAAGCCAATCGGCATAGAGGATATGAATGTAGGCTTTGATGATGACACCACAACCACCACAAAGCCAACCGGTATAGAGGATATGAATGTGGGCTTTGATGATGATACCACAGAATCTACCAAGCCTGCCGTTAAGCCGAATAATCCGAACAGAAAGCAGTTTACCATTACCTTTGATGCAGACGGCGGACAGTGTGATGTTACCAATAAAACGGTTACATACAGAAGTGCGATTGGTGAACTCCCTGTACCTACAAAAGAGGGCTATCTCTTCAACGGCTGGTATAATATTGATATCAGCTACAAGTATAATTCTGCTGCACCGCTTGGTGTTCTGGCAACAAGAGAAGCCTTACCAATAACAAGCACCACAATTTACAATTTGGAGAGAGATGCTGTATTAACAGCACACTGGACTGAAAAATACACAGTTACCTTCGATGCCAACGGCGGTGAATGTGATGTAACCTCTCTTCAGGTAAATAGTGAGGGCAAGCTGGATACACTTCCAACACCAACCCGAGAGGGATATGAATTTGAATATTGGTATTACAGGGTAAAAAAGAATCCCTCTTTCCCAATCTATACCAATGTTAGAATAACCACAGATACAATTATTCCCGACAATATAACAGCGATTGCAAGCTGGAAGGTTCCGGATTCAGCCTACGAAGGTACACAAACCTTTGCGGTATTTGTTCCGAATGACGGCGAATGCGATGTTGAATATAAGGTAGTAACCTTCGGTGAGCCTTACGGCGAGCTGCCTACACCTACCAAGGAGGGTTGCACCTTCCTGGGCTGGTATATGGCAAACAGCATTAACAATCCGCAGGTAACACCGGATACCATTTGCTATCAGATATATGATACAAGTCTGTATGCACTTTGGGCAGAGGACACATATACGGTTACCTTTGACGCTAATGGCGGTGAATGTGATGTTGAGAGCAAAACCGTTTATCTCGGTCAGGTATTCGGAAAGCTGCCTGTACCTACAAGAGTAGGCTATACATTCGACGGCTGGTATTATACAGACCGCGGTACAAGCAAGATTACCAATACTTCTGATGTTCCTGTTACAGCTGACAAGCAGATTGAGCTTGTAGCAAAGTGGACAGCATTGCCAGTTGAAATCAGCTTCGATGCCAATGGCGGTGAAATCCGCGGAAAAGCACCAACCTATTATTATATGTCAGAATACGGTTCCTTCCCTGAAGCACTTTGTGCCGGCTATGAACTTATTGGCTGGTTTACTGAGCCTGAGGGCGGAGAAATGGTACTTGAAACCGATGTGATTGACTTCACAGAGCCGATTACTCTGTATGCACATTGGGCAGAGGTTGAGGACGCTGTTTGTGTAACCGTTCATAGCAACCGCTCCATTGAAGAGGTTTATGACATTACATACACGGTAGGCGATGTTTTAGGTGATATTCCTGTACCGTCAAGATCCGTATCATCTGAGGGTTATACAACCTTCCTTGGCTGGTATGATGATATGTATTACGGCAACGAGGTGACAGCAGATACCGTTCTTACCGAGAATATGGATATCTATGCACACTGGACAATATCTTCAGGACTTGCAAAAATAAAGATAAATAATGTCAAAGAAATCTATTTGTTAAACGAAGCGTTTAATTATGACGAATTAACGTATCAGGTGTTAATTCTTGGCAGCATAGATGCTGAGTCATTTTTGGGTGTAAAATTTGTTCCGGAGGGAACGGATGTAAGCCAGTTCTTTGAGGGCATTGACACCAGCACGGTGGGTGAGCATACGGCTAAATTCAGACTTGCAACTGATGCTACAAGAGAGCTTGGCTATGGTGTAATATATGTAGAACAGTATATTACTTATACAGTTGTTGACTGTGACCACAGCGGAGACACGGTGCTTAAAAATTATGAAGCACCTACCTGCACGGCTCTGGGCTACAGCGGTGATGTATATTGTGCTGACTGCGGCTATGAAATCAGCAAGGGTGTAAATCTTGCTAAGATACCGCACGATGAGAATACAAAGACCAAGCTGATGAATGCTAAAGAGGCTACCTGCACAACGGACGGCTACACGGGTGATATCGCATGTGCAGTTTGCAGTAAGGTCATTACAGCCGGTGAAACCATTCCGAAATTAAACCATCCAGAAACGCAGCTGCAAAATGCGAAGGATGCAACCTGCAGCAGCAAGGGTTACACAGGTGATAAGGTATGTACCCTGTGCAATAAAGTTGTAGAAAAGGGCAAGGATATTGCCAAGCTTGATTCTCACAGAGAAATCATTCTGATTAATGAAGAAGAAGCAACCTGCGATAATTATGGTTATACAGGTGACTATGTGTGCGCTGACTGCGGTGAGATTATCACCGAGGGTGAGGTAATTCCTAAAACAGAGCACAGTATAGTTTTTGTTAATGCTTGCGAGCCGACCTGCTCTGATTACGGTTACACGGGAGACTATGTATGCGAAATCTGCGGTGATATTATTACTGAGGGTGAAGAGATAGAGCCTCTGCCGCACAGAGAAGTCGTACTGATGGATGACGAGGAAGCAACCTGCGGTCATGCCGGTTATACGGGTGTATACAGATGTGTGGACTGCGGAACAATCGTTACTTGGGGCGAGACTATTCCTAAACTGCCTCATGGTGAAACAAAATTGGTTGGCTATAAAGAAGCGACCTGTTCCGAGGCAGGCTACACCGGTGATCAGGTATGTACAGTCTGCGGACAGATTGCCGAGCAGGGAAAGACCGTTGCAAAGCTCCCTCACGGAGATACAATCTTAGTTGGATATAAAAAGGCTGTTTCTTGTAAGGAGTACGGATATACAGGTGACACAGTATGTACTGTATGCGGTGAAATTGTTAAGAAGGGTTACGATACCTTTGTTGGCCACGATATAGTGGTGCATAACTACAAGGCACCTACCTGTTCAGAGGAAGGCTACAGCGGTGATTATGAATGCAGAGTTTGCGGCGCAATCATTCACAACAGTGAATCAGGGCGTGTTCTTGAAAAAACAGCGCATAGCTACGTTACCCAAATTGTTAAGGCATCACCTGCAAACAGTGGCTTTAAAAAGGAATACTGTAAAGAGTGCGGTGAAATTTCTTCTAATTATGTGATTCCTCAAATCTCACATATTGAGCTTGATGAAGATACATTTATCTACACAGGCTTTGCACAAAAGCCGGGTAAGGTTACTGTATACAATGTTGACGGCGGTGTGATTACCGCAGGCTACGATGTAACCATTGATGAGGCAATTATGCCAGGCAGATACTATGTAACGGTTACCTTTAAGGGTACAATGTTAGAGGGTCAGCTGGTACAGCCGTTTGTTATTGAGAACAGCGTAACAGGAATTACAAGTATTGTTAAAATTGCAAATGGCTTTAAGGTAAACTGGGATATGGTTGACGGTGCAGACGGATACGAAATTCAAGCAATGAGCGGTGATTTGGTATATCGTACACTTACAATCACAAAGGGTACAGTAACCACAGCAACCTTCCAGGGTTTACGTTATGCGGATGATACATATGTAATACTTAGAAGCTACAAGAACGTAACCGTTGACGGCGTCACAACAAGGGTTTATTCCGACTGGGGCGACAAGTGCTACGTTAACGCATAAATCTAATCATTATTTTTACCTCCTTCAACGGAGTAAGGGCGGCAGGAAATTGATCCTGCCGCCCTTATATTATTGAAGGAAGATAGTTTGAATGCAGTATAAAATAAAAAACCGCTGACTTGTAAGTTTGATGTAGGTGGTTTGCCAGCGGTTTTCTATTGAGTTGATTTTGTTAAAGTAATATTGGTGCAAGAAAATGCGGATAACCGTATTCTGAAAGTCTTGCAGCCGTGATGTACATAGAGGTAACCGACATCAACTCTTTAACTTAAGGAGTAAAGTTAGCTTTTACTAACTGTATATAGGTTAGCACAAACTAACTCGTTTGTCAATGCTTTTTTTGAAAATTTTTTTATTTATTGTATATCAGCATAATTACATTGTGCATATCATCGCAGTAATAGGATATCTGGTTTGAATTCACATTATGGGAAAAGGGGTCCACGGTTTTCAAAACAAGATAAATTTCTCCGTCGTCTATCAAACTGGATACAGCCTGATTGTATGCTTCGCTGTTATTGTATTTCAGTTCAATTCCGATTTCATTATTTTTCACACTGGCGTTTATAACGGGTCTGAGCTCCGTTAAAGAAAATGCATCAAAGCAAAGCCCCTCTTTGATAAAATAATTGTTTTCAGCAGCAGAGGAGGTAATGCCGAGGTATTCCTCTTCCGGTGTATGTGTCAGTGCCAGTTCATTAGATGTTACATTAAAAAAGGTGTGGCTTACAAAATTATCATCCAGCGTTTTCTCGTAGCTGTCCGCCCAGGTAGGGTCACTGAAATAGTAGTATCCGTCAAGCATTTGGCAAACCCACGCGTGCTTTTCCGTTCCGTTCGGTGCTGTGGCTTCACCGGTAATATACAATGCCTCTATATTGCATTTTTGCAGCAGCAGCTGGTATGCCTTTGCATATCCCGAGCATACAGCCTTTTTGTTTAAAAATACGCCCTCAATTGTTGAATCACTTGGTGTTTTTTCAAGATTATCCAGATTATCGTAATCGTATGCCGTGTTGAGTGCAACCCAGTCAAAAAGGGCAAGGGATATGTCATACTCACTTGAATTTTGATTTATATTATCCAGCACAGCATTTATTTGATTGTTAATCAGCGACTGCTTTTCAAGTGCCTCAGCTCTGCTGTAAATATAATTCATATTCAAAATGCCGTCAGTAGTATAGGTGCAGCCGTTACGTGTCCAGAAAATTTCGGGGTGATCCCCCAAAACAAGCTTAACCAGCTTGAAAACCATGTCACTGTCAGGGGCGTTTTTAAGAATAATCGGACTCTTGAAGCAGGAAATACCGTTGTAAATCGTGTTGTATATAGTCTGCTCCTCCTGACTGAGCTTACTATATATCAGCTTATTCAGATTTGCGGTACCTGTGTCAGGCTTTGCAGTGGATTGGGCTGAAGTAACAGGGTTTGACAATATATGCTCATTTACTGCCACCGTAATTTTATAGCCTGATAAAATGTCATATCCGTAAATCCCTACGACAGCGAGAAGGATAACACCAAGGATTGCAAAAAATTTTTTCATAGAATACTCCTAAAAATAACTGCTTTTATTCTATCATATTTGTATGGCTTTAGTATAGATAAAAAAGCAATAATATGTTAAAATATTTTATTAGAAAGGATTGTAGAAATATGTCGATTAAATTAATTGCAACTGATTTAGACGGTACCCTAATGTCAACTGACCATATGACCATAACAGATTTCACCTTGCAGACATTAAAAGAAGCACACAGCAAGGGCGTTAAAATCGCTATTGCTACAGGCAGACCCTTGGCATTAACGGATAATGTAACGCAGCAAATACCCTTTGCTGATTATGTGATTTACGCAAATGGTGCAGGTGTTTATGACAGGCTCAGTGGTAAAACAATCTGCTCAGATGTAATTTTTAATAAAACTGCTGTTGATGTAATAAATTGCTTTTTGCAGGAAGAGGTATTTTTCGAAATTTACATTAATGGAAAAAGCCATTATCAGTCAGACCGAATGAAATATTTTAAAAACAATACAGATATGCCTCAGGAATTTATAGAGCAGGTTGCAGATTCTATGGATGCACACGATGATTTGATTGAATATCTCGGCGGCAGAAGTATTGAGAAAATCACCTTGTATTCTGTGGAGGACTGGCAGCGTGACGGCTTTACGGCAATAATGGAAAAATTTGATTTGACTACGGCTGTCAGCTTTGTGGGCTGTCTTGAGGGAACGTCACCTACAGCCAATAAAGGAACTGCCGTTGAAAGTCTGAGTAAATCACTGGGCTTGACAGCAGGTGAGGTTATGTGCTTTGGTGATGCAGGCAATGATATTCCTATGCTGGAATATGCTGATTTTTCATTTGCTATGGGAAATGCCACAGACGACTGCAAGGCAGCGGCAAAATATACTGCTCTTTCCAATGCAGAGGACGGATTGGCAAAGGCTGTCAGAGAATTTGTATTAAATAATCATTAATTCCAAAAATCAATACTTGAAACTTTTTGATTTATTTAGTATTATTATCTAAATCACGAATATAAAAATTAATATATATTATATATGGAGGTAACGATATGGAGAGGGAGATTGACCTTAATTTAATCAAGCCTGTTCTTGATGAGCTTGGTGCGGTTAAAGGTTCGATGATTACGATTTTGCAAAAAACGCAGGACATTTACGGCTATTTGCCTAAAGATGCGATTTGCTATATTAGTGAGCGCACCGGTATTGTGGAGAGTGAAATCATGGGTGTAGCAACCTTTTATACACAGTTCAGGCTTACACCTGTGGGCAAGTATCTGATAATGCTTTGTCAGGGAACAGCTTGCCACGTTAATTCAAGCGAGCTTATTTTACAGACCATTAAGGATGAACTGGGAATTGATGACGGAGAAACAACAGAGGATGGCTTGTTTTCACTTAAATGTGTTGCCTGCCTTGGCTGCTGCTCATTATCACCTGTTATGATGATTAATGAGAATACATATGGTTCATTAACTCCTGATAAGACAAAGAAAATTTTAAAGGAATTAAGGGAGGCTGAATAACGATGCGTATTGTTGTTGGTGAAGGCTCCTGCGGAATTGCAGCAGGTGCAGAAAAGGTTAGACAGGCTCTTCTGAATGAAGATTTAAACGGTGCAGAGCTGACAATTGCCGGCTGTATAGGTATGTGCTACCTTGAGCCGATTGTAGATATTTATGATGATGAAAACAGCCAGGTAAAGCGTCTTGTTCGTTTAGGTGCAGACGACGCAAAGGCAATTGCTGAATATGCAAGATGCGGTGATGAAAGTGTTATTGCAGATCTGCTTGTAAGTGATGATGACAAGGAATTTTTGGCTAAGCAGACTCGTATTGCACTTCGCCGCTGCGGAATTATCAATCCTGAAAATTTGGATGAATTTGTTAAGGCAGACGGATATTCTGCGTTGAAAAAAGCAGTTACCACGATGACACCTGAAGATGTTATAGAGGTCATTAAGGTATCAGGTCTCGCAGGACGCGGTGGTGCAGGCTTCCCCACATGGTTTAAGTGGAACGCTGCAAGACAGAGCGAGGGCGAGGAAAAGTATCTGATTTGTAATGCCGACGAGGGTGACCCGGGTGCATTTATGGACAGAGCTGTTATTGAGAGTGACCCTCATAATTTGATTGAGGGTATGCTGATTGGCGCATATGCAATCGGTGCTAAAAATGCGGTAGTATATGTTCGTGCCGAATATCCTCTTGCAATCAAGCGTCTTGAAAAGGCAATCCAAGAGGCTACAGAGGCAGGCTATCTTGGAGAAAATATTTTTGGTACAGATTTCAGCTGTACGATGACGATAAAAGCAGGTGCGGGCGCATTTGTTTGCGGTGAGGAAACTGCGCTGATTGAATCCCTTGAGGGCCATCGCGGTATGCCTAGATTGAAGCCGCCTTTCCCTGCACAAAGCGGTTATTGGAGAAAGCCGTCAAATATCAATAATGTTGAAACCTTTGCCAATGTATCATGGATTATTAATAACGGCGGTGAGGCTTTTGCAGCAATGGGTACTGAAGGCAGCAAGGGTACAAAGGTGTTTGCTGTAACCGGTAAGGTTAAGCGTTCCGGTCTTGTTGAAATCCCTATGGGTAAAACACTTCGTGATGTTATCTTTGATATCGGCGGCGGTATGAAGGGCGACAAAGCATTTAAGGCAGTTCAGATGGGCGGACCATCAGGCGGATGTATTCCGGCAGAGCTGATTGATACCGTTATAGATTATAAGGCTTTGGGTGCAACCGGTGCCATTATGGGTTCAGGCGGTATGGTTGTTATGGATGAAAGCACCTGTATGGTCGGAATGGCTAAATTCTTCCTTGACTTCACAGCAAAGGAAAGCTGCGGAAAATGCATTCACTGCCGTGTAGGTACAACCAGAATGCTGGAAATCTTAACCCGAATTACGGACGGCAAGGGCAAGGACGGAGATATTGAGCTTCTGGAGGAGCTGTGCTACGGTATTAAGGATGGTGCTTTATGCGGTCTTGGCCAGACAGCACCTAACCCTGTATTGACTACAATTAAGTATTTTAAGGATGAGTACATAGCACATATTGAGAACAAGAGCTGTCCGGCGGGAGAATGTGCAAATCTGATTGAATATTCAATTGATGAGGATAAATGTAAGGGCTGTACGCTTTGTGCAAGAAATTGCCCTGTAAATGCAATCAGCGGTACAGTCAGAGAGCCGCATATAATTGACACAGATAAGTGTATTAAATGCGGTAAATGTATACAAAACTGCAAATTCGGCGCAGTAATCAGAAAGTAAGGAGGAGCAGAAAATGGATATGATTAATTTAACAATAAACGGACAAAAAGTAACTGCTCCTGCCGGCAGTACAATTCTTGAGGCTGCAAAGGCAAACGGTATCTATATTCCTACGCTTTGCTATGATGAGGCTGTTGAGATTTACGGTGCCTGCGGTCTTTGTGTAGTAGAGGCTGAGGGTGTGCCTAAGCTTCTTCGCTCCTGCTCAGCGAAAATCAGCGAGGGTATGGTTATTCATACCGAGAGCGAAAGAGTTGTAAAATCAAGAAAAATTGCAATGGAGCTTCTTATGTCAGCCCACGATGGTGACTGTATAGCACCATGTCAGCTTGCCTGCCCTGCAAACACAGATTGTCAGGGATATGTTGGTCTTATTGCAAATGGCAAATTCGAGGATGCATTAAAGCTTATTAAGGACACTAATCCTCTTCCGGCATCTATCGGCAGAGTTTGTCCTCATCCTTGTGAAAAGGCCTGCAGACGCGGAAAGGTTGAAGAGCCTATTAATATCGCGCAGCTGAAGTTTTTTGCAGCTGATTTGGACTTAAAGGGCGAGTCCTATTTGCCTGCGTGTGCAGACTCTACAGGCAAAAAGATTGCTATTGTCGGCGGCGGCCCTGCCGGCTTGACTGCTGCAGCAAGACTCAGAGTTATGGGTCATGAGGTTACAGTATTTGATATGATGGAAAAGATGGGCGGTATGCTTCGCTATGGTATTCCGCAGTATCGTCTGCCAAAGGAAGTGCTGGATGCTGAAATCAGATTAATAGAAAAAACCGGTGTACGTCTTGTGAATAATGTAAAATTCGGCAAGGACATTACACTTGATATGCTGAAGAGCGTTAACGACGCGGTTATACTTGCTCCGGGTGCATGGAAATCAAGCCCGATGAGAGTTAAGGGCGAGGACATTAACGGCGTATACGGCGGTATAGATTTCCTTCGCAGTGTTATAAAGGGCAATCCTGTTGAGATTGGCGAAAGGGTTGCTGTTTGCGGCGGCGGTAATACAGCTATGGATGCCTGCAGAACTGCTGTTCGTCTCGGCGCAAAGGAAGTTTATGTAATCTACCGCAGAACAGAAAAGGAAATGCCGGCTGAGGAAATTGAGATTAAGGAGTCCAAGGAAGAGGGCGTAATTTATAAATTCCTTACAAACCCTATCGAAATCCACGAGGAGAATGGCAGGGTTGCAGGTATGACATTACAGCTTATGGAGCTTGGCGAGCCTGATGCTTCCGGCAGAAGAAAGCCGATTGCTATTGAGGGCAAGACAGAGTATCTTCCTCTTGACAGTGTAATTATGGCTATCGGTCAAAAGCTTGACGGCACGGATTTTACAGATGTTAAAATGACAGACAGAGGCACGATTGAGGCTGACGAAGATACATTTATGACAGACCTTGACGGCGTATTTGCCATTGGTGACGCAACAAATAAGGGTGCATCCATTGCCATTGAAGCCATTGGTGAGGCAGACAGATGTGTTAAGGTTGTTGATGCTTACCTCAAGGGCAAGGTGCTTGATTTCACACCGAAATATCTGAGCAAGCGCGACGAGGCAAGAGTGGATGTAAGTGCAAGAGAGACCCAGCCGAGAACAGTTGCTAAGGTGCTTGATGCCGATGTAAGAAAGTCTAATTTTGACGAGGTTTCACTTGGCTTAGCTGTTGAGGAAGCACAGAAGGAGGCACAGCGTTGTCTGGAATGCGGATGCAGAGAGTACTTTAAGTGTAAGCTCTTGTCCGTTGCACAGCGATATGATATTCACCCTGAACGCTTTGAGGGAGAAATGCCTCAAAAATATACACGTGATGATAATGCATTTATTGAGCGTAACACCGCTAAATGTATTCTTTGCGGACTTTGTGTTCGTTCCTGTAAAGAGGTTATGGATATCAGCGCCATCGGTTTGCTGGGACGCGGCTTTAAATCAAGCGTTTCTCCTGCATTTTCATTACCGCTGGATCAGACCAAATGTACCAACTGTGGACTTTGTGTTAAGCTTTGCCCAACAGGTGCATTAACTGAAAAGTCAGCACTTGCAAAGCAGGTGCCGTTCAATGAAAAATATTCTATTGAAAAGGTAATGGTTGACGACAAGGAGTGCGAGCTTCTTGTATCCAGATATAATGGAGAGGTCATCAGAGCAGTACCGCAGAATGATAATGCAAGAAACTGCGGACTTACCCGTGAGGAACTGCTTAATCTTGTGAAATAAGGGAACCCCGGTGGGGGCTTGTAATCAAATCCTGCGCATACTATAATATACAATATTTTTAATATTCAGGAGATAGCTATGGACGAATTTAAGGTTATTGAAATTAAAAGAAGTGTATTTGAAAATAATGATAAGGAGGCAGACAGAGTCAGAGCTGAGCTGAAAAAGGAAAAAACCTTTTTGCTCAATCTGATGTCTTCCCCCGGAAGCGGAAAAACAACAACCCTTAAAGCAACGATTGCGCAGTTGAAGAATACGTTTAAGATAGGTGTTATGGAGGCTGATATTGACAGCGATGTAGATGCAAAAGCAATTGCAGATACAGGCGTTAGATCCATACAGCTGCATACCGGCGGAATGTGCCATCTTGATGCAGGAATGACCGAGCAGGGTATTAAGGAATTCGGTACAGAGAATTTAGATTTGGTTATCCTTGAAAATGTAGGAAATCTGGTATGCCCTGCAGAGTTCGACACAGGTGCATCAAAAAATGCCATGATTTTATCTGTACCTGAGGGCGATGATAAGCCTCTTAAATATCCGTTGATGTTTTCCATCTGTGATGTAGTTCTTATCAATAAGATTGATACAAAAAGTGTATTTGATTTTGATGATGATGCAGTTGTTGCCCGTATTCATAAGCTGAATCCGAATTGCAAAATTTTCTTTATTTCTGCCAAAACCGGTGAGGGTATAGACAGCTGGTGTGATTGGCTCAGAGATGAAGTCGAAGCGTGGAATAAATAATGCACGAGCTGGGAATTGTCCTCGAAATTTTTGACTTGGTAAGTGAAATTATGGAGGAGCAGGAGTTAAAAAAGGTATCCTCAGTTACGATAGAGGTTGGAGAGCTGTCAGGCATTCTTCCTGATTTTTTCAAGGAATGCTGGAGCGCTGCAAGGCTTGGCAGTAATTTTGAGAATACAGAGCTGATAATAGATTTTGTTCCGGCAAGGGCACGATGCACCTGCGGCTGTGAATACGAGATGCAGAAAAACAGCAGGATATGCCCCGATTGCCATAAAACAGATTATGAAATAATCGGCGGAAGAGAATTTACAGTAAAGCAAATTGAAGCTTGTTAGCTTATTATTTTAAGTAATTTGAATAGATATAAGAAACCCCCAACTGTTAAGCAGTTGGGGGTTGTCGTTTTTTATAATGCTTTTATGCGGTAAACCTTAACACTGTGACTTGGAAGCGCAGCATTAATTGTTCCCGAGCTGGCACGTTCATCACTCCACAAATTGTGGATTTGATATGTACCGGCTTTTTTGATATTCAGATATTCATCCTCAGCTAAGGTATCAAGAACGAATTTGATATTCTTTGTACTTCTTGTTTTATTGAAGAGACAAAGTGCCACGTCACCATTTGATAATGGTCTGGCTAAAACATCTACACCGGAAATGGTTTTAAGCTTTTTAGCGGATTTGCCAAGCTTATCCTGGTCAATCGCAATCAATTGTCTGTTTGTAACAATTTTTAAGGTGCTGTTGCCCTCTACAGGAAGATTTCTTCCATCAACAAATTTTCTGATATCATTGCCAAGCATTAACGGAGCCGCCATCATACACCATAAAGAGAAGTGGGCTCTGTTTTCATCCTCGCTGAGCTTGCCGTTTCCGACCTCAAGCATATCCGGGTCATTCCATCCGCCTACACCGGCTTTATCATAATACTTTATTGTGATCTTGTACAGTGCCATTATGCTTGTCCAGTTGGGGAAGATATCATGGGTTGTGCGCCACATATTGCCTGCCTTGCTGCCCCACTCCCATGGCTTCGCTGTTCCCCATTCACAAATGGAATACAGAATAGGCTTTTCGGGTGTGTTTGTATATTCTGCCCATAGCTTCGTCGCACGCTTCAGCTCACGACCCATTCTTCTGTATTGTATATAAGAGGAGTCAGCTAAAGTAACAATTGGGTTTTCCAGCTTAATGGTATTTGTACCATCAACCAAATCAATAAGCAGCTGCACTCTTCCTGTATCACTAAAGCCATTGCCATATGGGAAGAATACCTCGTGCATCTTGCCGTTTACAGTGACTTGTACGTAGCTTTCTTTTCTCCTGAAGGACTTTTTGAATACAATGGTAAGTGCATATTCACCTCTCGGCAGACTGTTTACCTCAAATGTTGCAGTACCTGCACCGTGATTTATGTATCCGATTGCCTTTCCGCTTGGCACATCCTTTAGGGAGATAACTTTGGCTCTGCCGGTGAAGACGGCATCATCCGGCTTTAAAACCAAATTGGAATTAAAGTCATTGCTGTTTAGCTTATTAATTTCAAGCTTTTCAATAGCAGGGCAGTCACCGCTGATTGCATGCTTATGACAAAAATCATATTTAAAGAATTCACAACCCCAGGAGGCAAGTGTTTTTGCATCCAGTGCCTCATTGCCGAGGGAGGCAGGCATATCCTCACAGGTGAGCGTGCCGTTGGAGGAGTACAAGCCAACCTTTAAGCCTAAAGCATTAATATCCTTTATGAGTGCGGGAATACCACGGCTGAAGGTGTTTAAGTCACCCTGAAGCTTACCCTCAGCATCACGCATAGAGCTTTGCCAGCAGTCATCTAGGTTTACATATTTGTAGCCTGCATCAGCAAGTCCGCTGTTCACCATAGCTTTTGCGGTTTCAAGTATAAGATTTTGGTCAATATGATTTCTAAAGGTGTTCCAGCTTGACCAGCCCATAGGAGGCGTAAAGGCAACACCGTTGTTATAGTTTTCTTCCTCGCTGATATCCATCGTTATATTTCTGGGTCTGCGAAGCTTTTTCAGTATGCAAAGCGGACATTTTCCGTAAGCCTTCATAGTCAAAAACCATGATACGAAAACAACAATAAGAATTGCAAGAATTGTAATGACAACAATCAGGAATGCGATGTTCATAGTAAACCAATCTCCTCAAAATAGTTCAGCTCCGCTTGTGCCAGAGCCTTTGTCTCTTTTTCATTAATCGTATTTAACGTGTGTTTAACAAAATCTTTTTTGTATTTAAAGTTATAAATAAATCTGTATAACCATGCATAGGGTGTTAACCAAGGTCTGCCCTCTATGAATTTGATATACGGAATATTTTTTAATCTGTCATATGATGGAAATGCCAGACGCAGCTTGGTGATGAGGGAAGAGTTAATATTCTTGCCTTCCTCCAAATCCTTTCTTGCTACGACAGCACCCTTGTTGCTTTGCAGACTGCCGAAGGCACCGCATTTTAACAGGTATTCCTCCGTTTTAGAGGTGTCCTCGATAAATGCCTCGCCAATCTCAAACCAGTGAAAGCAAACGGATAATATTTCATATCCAAAACGCCTGAGCCCTGCAGATTCCAAAATATCCAGCACCTTGGCAATATCAATATCCCTTTTGCTGAGCATTATGGCGAGGTCAAGAATCAGCTTCATTCCTGCGCCGTAAAACTTAAAGTGGTGGGCAATATGAGCGATTAAATATGCAAAGTGATAATTATCCTCAAGCCTGCCGCAAGCCCCGTCAAAAACCGCGTGAGACATAGCGTCGGAAAATACATCAGCGTTAAATTCACTTATGATTTTTGTGTGTACCTCTAAAATAATATTATCTCTGGAATATTCCTGAACAGGTCCGTTAGATGCATAGCAGCTGAAATTGATTTTTTTCAGTTCAGCTTTTACGGCAGTCTCGTCCTTTTTTGATACAAGAAGGTCTATATCGCCCATAGAACGGCTTTCCGGCACAGGATATAATTCTCTGAGCACAGAGCCTTTAAACAGCACATAGGGGATGCTGCAGGCTGTCAGGCAGGTGTTTATATCATTTAATGCTCTGCTCTGACATTCATAGATATATACAAGGTCAAAGAACTTGTCCTGCAGTGCCTTTAAGACACTGTTGGGGATATTATATTTCGTAAGCACGCAATAGCATATACCGATAAGGTTATGATTTTTTGCTATTTTGCAGAATGCCCTCCAATCCATACTTTCAGGTATATTTACAGTACGGTTATTGAAATAGGCTCTGCAGATATCAATTAAAAATTTTTCTTCTCTGTTCATGATTAAAATACAGCTACACCAATCATACTGAGGACTGTAATTATAAGTCCGGCAATGAATACGCCGATACAAATTACACCAAAGCTTTTTTTCTTATCAAGATGGAGCAGGGAGGCAAGAAGCGCTCCGGTCCATCCACCGGTTCCCGGCAGGGGGATGGCTACAAACAGAAGCAAGCCCCAAACGCCATACTTATCAATTTTGTCACGTTTTTTGAGTGTTTTATTTTCAAGCCAAAAGACGATGTTTTTTAATCCCGGAATTTTTTTGAACACCTCAAATATCCAGTTGATTAACAGCAGTATAAATGGTATAGGCAATATATTTCCCAAAAAGCTGATTATAAATCCAACAACAGGATTCATATTAAGCAATGCAATTGCAGTAAACATACCCAATCGGCATTCAAGCACAGGGCATAGGGAAATGATAAATACAACCAGCCATTCCGGAATACCATGTGCAGTTAGGAATTCCTGAAGACTTTGGCAAAGTTCTTGCATATTGATGCGCTCCTTTTTGCTGATATACGTATCAGCAGGTTATATATTTATTGGCAGTTAAAAATTCATAGGCCTTCTTTAGTATATTTTTGTCGTTGTCGAATTTTAAATAAGGCATTGCCTTGTCATAAGGCAGCCAGATATAATCTTCGATTTCCGTTTCCTGAATGCGTGTATTCGTGTCCTCTGTAGTACCGACAAAAATGGATACACGCTTATCAATCCTGTTTTTTATTTTGTATTTTGAAACCGTTTCAAATCCTTCGTGAAGCCGGATATGAATTCCCGTTTCCTCAAGCACCTCTCGTTTGGCTGCATCAACCTTTGTTTCGCCCATTTCAAGATGCCCCTTTGGAAAGCCCCAGTTTGCAGAACGTTTATTTTTAATAAGTAAAAAGCGTGTGTCGCCATTTATGTTTCTGTATACAACGGCACCGCTGCTGCTTTCGTAAAGGCAGGTCAGCTTATAGTTTTTATACGCATTCTCCATATCAATATATTTTAAAATATCGAGATTTATGAATCTTGTGCTTTTAGGTGCCAGTATCCAGATTCGGTTATTTTGTTTAGATTTAGGCTCTAACAGAGCAATTATTCTACCATCAAAATTTTTTACAGCGTGGTCGATTCCTATGATAAACGCATATTCATCCTTTGGGGTATCGTATAATAACGCAAAGTTGAGAGGGTAGACATAGTTAGACTCGTCAACAAATCCAACAGGTTTAACAACCTTGGCTCTGACGCATTGACCTAACATTACATCACCACCAGACAAATAGATATATAGTTTTATTATATAAAATTTGTCCTGACATTACAAGTGATAATGCTATATATTTTTATTTATATTATATATATTTAATTATATACCATTATATATGGTATTTATATCAAGGCATAATAAAACGGACGATAGCTTTCACTATCGTCCGCATATTTTTATTTGCTCAGATTAATTTGTAAATGAATCATTAAGCAAGAGTCTGAAGAAGATTAACAAGTTCTGAAATAACCTCATCAGTATCACCCTGAAGTATTTCAAGTACATTGTTAATTACATCAGAAATGCTGTCATCAACACTATCTCCAAGGAGACCTCCGATTAATCCGCTGATCTTACTGAAGTTGTCACCGGCATTAACTGTTTCAATCAGATATCTGAGAACTGCAATTAATGTTTCTGATGAATCACCTTCAACAAAGATTCTTGAGCCATAGGTTGCAGCCTGGGAAGCACTTACGATTGTCTTTCCGTGGCTAGCAAGCTGGAGCCAGTCAATTGCGTTTAATTTAAGACCAAGTGGGTTACCGCCAATCTTAATTAAACCAAGTACACTGTTAAGCAGAGGTACAATAGCGTCACCGCTGAGGATTGGCTTTAATGTATCTCCAAGATTATAAACATCTAATGAGAAGTTTGTTACACCAATCTTAGACAATATGCTGTTAAGGTCAACATTCAGAGCCTTGAACAGAGTATCGAGTAAATCATTCAGATCAACGATAGGTCTGATTGAATCAGCAAGAGCTGAGATAGGAGCAAGAAGATTATCAATAATCTGGCACAAACCATCATTACCGATGAACAGTGCAAGGTTTGGAACCATTGAAGTTAATGTTTGAAGAGGAGCATTCAGAAGATCCTCAACCTTATCCCAAAGAGGATTGATGATGTCAAGAAGAATTGCATCATATTCCTTGTTGATGTCCTGTCTGTACTGATACTGTGTCTTGATGTTGTAGCAGCTGAATGCTTCAAGTACAGGAACAATAGAGGATGAATATCCGTTTGAACCAGGGATGCGAACCATATCGAACAGGCCGAGGTAAGCATCATTTACAAGTACATCAAGTACGCCGTAGATTGGACGAAGAACTGCAACAAGTGCATGGAAGAAGCTGTCTCTGTCAGTTACACCCCACTTGAGTGAGTCTGCATTTACATTCTTCCAAGAGCCTGCAGCTCTGATTACAGATGCTGCACTCTCGTAGCTTTGACCATAAGCCTCATCTACAAGAAGGTTAGCTACATTTGCTGTAGAGAAGTCGATATCTGTCTGAGCAAGCAGAGATGTAAGAGTCGTATTATCATTAATCTTAACACCATCGATTGCACCGTAAAGACCGGTTGCAAGCTTGCTTACAAGGCTATCTGTGAACAGGTTCTTATTAACAAGGTCGTTCAGGTTGAGCAGGCCACCGATTAATCCATCAAGCATTGGAGGAAGATTCTTTAAGAAATCAACATCCACTGTGCTCGGATAAGAGAATTCGTAGTTGCCTGTCTTGTATGAAGAGTAATCCCAGAACGCATTTCTTGGCTGACCTGCAACCAGATAATAGATAGCAGTAATAAGCTGATCCGGTGAAGCAGTGCCTATTGTGTTCAGTACACTTGAAATAACAGATGTAAGAACATCACTCTTCTTAATAGCGTCGATACCAAGAAGTAAATTCTTGATTGTAGACATATTTGCTGTGAGAGTCTTTAAGATGTATCTCAGAACAGTAATTAATACCTTACCGTTATCAACATTGTTAAGTGTTTTACCTGTCAGGTATTTGCCGTTAGCACCGGTAGCCTTACTTGTGTAGGTTGCCTTTGTGCCAAGGCTGATTAATGCATTCCAATCAATATCATAAAGTTTAAGGTTTGCAATGCTTTCATTGCTGTTGCCTGCAAGTACAAGTCTAACAATCGGAATTACAAGATCCTCGATGTTAAGCTTTGATAAGTCTGTCAGGTCAAGGTCAACCTCTACATCAAGAAGTAATGATACCAAATCACCGAGAGACATACCAAGAAGCTCATCCATAACCTCGTTGATGTTGAGTGTCTTTGCGATGTCTGCAATCAAATCAGTTACAGGAGCAAGAAGATTGTTCAGTAACTGTGACAGACCGTGAGAATCAAGATACATTGCGATGTTTGGAAGTAACTCTGTTAATGTATCGAATGGCTTGTCAGCAAGCTTGTTAAGAAGTGAATTCTTTGATGCGCCGACAATTGGGTTCAGAATATCAAGAAGCAGGTTATCCTTAGCATTCTTAACATCCTTCTGATACTGCTTGTAGGTTTTAACATCAGAGCACTTGAATGCCTCAAGAAGAGGAATGATTGCACTGTTGTAACCGTTTGTACCCTCAATCTTCAAATCATTCAGATTCTTTAATGATCTGAGGTCAAGCTTGAGAGTAGATGTAGCACTGCGTGCTCTGTTTGCATCCTTAACCTTGAGAGTAAGAACACCATTCTTCATAGAGTAGGTAATCTTAGCAACCATACCATCAGTAATCTTGAGCTCTGTTGTTGTCTGCGCAACAGTGATTGAGTTAATCAAATCAGAAACAAGACCATTTAACTGAAGTGTGCCTTCGTTAAGGAATATCTGAAGTACATTGTTCAGAGGACGAAGAACAGCTACTAAAGCGTTTACAAAGCCCTGCTGAGCCTTTGCGGAGCCATCTGTGAAGCCCCAGTTTACATTTTTAACATTCTTCCAGCTTGACTGAGCCTTAATTGTGTTAGCAGCTGAGCTGTAAGTAGCACCGTAGCTCTTATCTGTCAGAAGCTTAGCAACATCCTTTGTGGAGGTTACAATTCCAAGGCCTTTAAGAATGTCCTTAACAGTTGGGTCAAGTCCATCAAGTGCACCGTAAAGTGCAACTGCAAGCTGTGTAACGAAATCATTTTTGAATAAGTTTTTGTCGATAATTCCCTTTAAGTCATCTGCGCCAAGGTTTACACCGAAGGAGCCGAGAAGCGGGAAGATGTTTTCAACAATGCTGTCAAGAGTTGTAACACCCTGATCTGCCATTGCCTTAGTCATACCAACCGGATACTTGAACTTTTCAACCTTTTCCTGCAGGTACTGAGCAAATGTCCAGTAAGCAAGTGTTGGGCTGTCAGTAGCTTCAAGGATTCTGTTGAGGATGGAAAGGATTCCCTTAGCATCAATCTTGCTTGCCTGAATAGCATCAACAAGAATTGTAACTACGTCACTGTTAATTAAGCCGGCCAATGCTGCCAGGTTCTTATTATCAAGAAGTGTTTCAATTACATACTCAAGTACATATACAACAGCAGCCTCAGGAGTTGAAGAATAAATCTTTGACCAGCTGATCTGCTTGAGGGTAATACCTGTGCTTGCAATGTAGCTGTTGATAATAGGAATCAGGTTGCTGCCTGATAAAGTATACTTGTTATTGCCGTTGCCAAGTTTTAATGCATTCCAGATTGTGTCTGAAAGGCTGCTTGCAAGATTGTTTAATGTTTTCTGAAGAGTAGGTGATGTAGCAAGAAGCTTATCAGACTTGATACCGAATATCTTGCCGGCACCCTTTAACTCATTTTGAATTGGAGTAATTGCACCATTAATAATGGATTTAATTGTTCCTGCCTTTGTGTTCTTGTCATCAAGTACACCGGCTAAGCCCTGGATTGACTTGATAAGTGTTGATGCAGGAGCAGCAAGCAGAGCATCAATCCACTGTGCAATTGGAGAAATAACTGCCTTTAAGGTTTCATCATAGTAACCGGTCTTGTTCTTGCTGTCTACAAGTGTTTTGTAGGATGTCATCTTAATTCCGTTCTTGTCGCAGAAAGCACCGAGAACAGGAGTGATAACTGACTGATACCAGCCGGTATCAACAAGAAGAACACCGAGTATTGAGCTGACAAGTCTGAGTGAAGCAGAAAGTCCGTCATAGAAGCCTTCCTTATCTCCATCCTTGAAGCCCCAGTTTACTTTAAGGCTCTTGTAATTATTTCTTGAGGAAGCCTCAGAAATCTGTGTCCATGAGGTATACTTTGTTTCAGCAAACTTCTTTTGTGCATCAGGATAATCGCTGAGTCTGACACTAACTGCATCAGGAGCAATAATACCATCAATTGCTTCAATAAGAAGATTGTACTTTAATGTGTTGTTATCGTAATTGTTTGTAAATTGCTTGTCAAGAAGACTATCAGCAATTCTTTCGATTAAAGCGTAGGTTTCAACAACAAGTCCTGTAAGTGCGTTGTTAGAATAAGTTGTTTTTGGATTAACATCGTTATTCTTTGCAACAACATTCTTTTCCTCGCCGGTGATATAGTATAGGTATTTATTAATTAAATATAAAATATCAGTAGCTGTATCATTGTTAACATTGACATCATCGCTTAAATATCTGTCAGCAAATGAAGTAAGACCGGAAAGAATGTTCTCAGTTGAATCTAATGAGAAATCATTAAGAGTGCTATCTGAAAGGAGAGAAGAAAGCATAGAATCAAGATTCTTGATTAGATCCTTTGCGTTGCTTAAATCACTACTTGAATATTTTGCAGATGAAGCCTTTGCGTTTGTTGTCTTACCTGGTGTATATACAGGTGAATTATTGCTTGCGCTGCGAGTACTGTTGTTGTTTGAAGTACTGCTGCTTGCAGATTTGCTGTCGTTGTTTCCGCCGAAATCACTGATTAAGTTCATAACAACTTCAACAAGTCTGTTTACGTTGGCAATTAAGAAGTAAGCATGATCCTTCTTGAGACCAACAAATTTATTTTCGCCGATTGAGTTTTTGTAATCAGCATTGAATTCAAATGAGTAATCGCTGTCACGTGTAATCTGGAATACACTGTTGAGAATATCGGTGATGATGCTTTCTTCACCTAAACCGCCGAGCGCATTCAAAAGTCCTGCAACGATTGGAAGATTGTTTGCAATCTCATTGTCTGTAGAAATTACATTGTTCAGCAGGCTGAAGATTGCATTTAACCAGTTCTCTACAAAAATTTCTGCAAAGCAGTCAAAAATTTCTACTGAGTTTGGACTTGCAGCATAGGATTTGAATTCCTCGAGTACTGCGTTGTTGCTCTGATCCTCGTGATCCTTGTTTGCAACAATCTTGCCCTCGAAGCAATAGGTCCAAGCGTTTTCGTCTACACCGTATTTGTCAGCAGCAAGGTTTTCCATAATATCGAAAAGTCTTGGAAGAGCTACAAACAGGTTGTTAAGACCGCGTCCAACTCTGTTGCCGTCAACTGCATATTTTGTATCATTTCTGTATTCAGGTGTATTGACGAATTCCTCAAGTGCTTCTGTAAACAGGGTTGCAATTTCTGTAACAGCTTCGCACACACCCTTGCCTACATTGCCGTCAATCAAACCTGCGATATCGCTTATCTTAGCATCTCTCAATGCAAGGTCTGCAATATAGATACCTGTAAGGTAAGGTACATTGCCCTTGTATGTCATTGTGCACTGGAACTGTGCATCCTTAAATTCTTTTGCAAGAGCTGCAGCAGTATCAAAGCTCTGACCAAGATATGTAAATTTACCATCCTTAAAGGTCAGTGTGTTGCCGTCAGTGTCCGTTACCTTGTAAGCATCAAAGTTAAGGGAAGCAACATCGCTTGCAGGTGTTAATTTTGTTACCCAGTCAGTACTGTCATCAGGCTGTGTTTTAACAACTACGTCAGTGTCCACACCATTGTTGTAGTATGTAATACCTTCGTAGTCCTTATCACCAAGCAGCCAGTGCATTACGTTTGGAAGGAGTGTGTTCAAATCCCATCCAATCTGGCTGATACCGATGTTTGAACCGTTTTCAGTGTAATACTCTGCAACAACAGGGATTAAACCACCGAGAAGTTTGTAAATCGTTGTATTCCACTGGTCGCCGGCATAATCAGCACTCTTACCTTCATTAAAGATGAACGGCTCAATCAGCTCGTCAAGAAGAACAACCAGAGCAGGAAGCAGGTTAACAAGTGTTTCTACCGGAGATTTCATCAAATCAGACCAAATGTCTGTAACGATATCCTGGAGTGAAACTCTTGTAACAAGAAGTGAGTTAACGATATCCTCAATAGACTGGTCACCAAGAAGAGGGTCCTTTATAAAGTCAGCTACAGTTGTGTTGAGCATGCAGTTAACAATCTCTGTACCAAGCTCACCGGTTAAATCATAGCGGTCAGCATATTTGCCGGTACCATTTAAGAGATCCTTCTGCTCCTCGGTAAGAACAACGCCGGAAGAGAAGTCTGCGCTTGCTGCAGCTTCATCTGCAACTAAATCTCTAATTTCGATTTTGTTTCCGCTTAACTTAGTTACGCTGTTATAGCTTAAATTTGTATAATCAAATAAGTCAGCGATAACACGAATTGTTTCATAATACTGAGATTCAGCAATTAAACCATTGATTGTGTTTGTTTCAAGATTGCCGTTCTCATCATAACCGGTTTTTGAACCAATCTGAGGGCTGACATTTCTGAAGATGATAAAACCATTCTCATCCTTTAAGAACGGAGCGTTATTATCTTTAACTTCACCGGCTAATATAAATCTGTCGAAGCATTCAGTACCCATAAATGCTCTAAAGATGCTCTTACTGTGATCACCATTTGGATCCTGTGCAGCAACAAGTGCAAGATACTCTGATGTAGCAGTATCCTTTAATACATCAGGAAGCTCGGCTGTTACAGTATCACGGCTGTATGCATCAACATATGTTGCAGAACCTTCATTAAACAGATTTACTGCATCAACTCTAGGATTATTGGAAGTTGAACCAATCATATTCGCAAAGGAAGCAAGGGTTGCATCATCAATGATGCAGTCAGCCTCGCCGAAGCCTGCCGGCATTCTCTTGCTAATTAAAGCATTAACATCACTGAGAGACATATCCAGATATTCAACTGCAAGACCCTTCAGCATAGGAATGTAGTATGGAGAATCCTCTATATCACCATTATTAGGAATAACGCTGTTGATGTAGGTATCTAAGAAGTCATTATCAAAGCGTGAACGAAGCTGTTCGCCTGATGGTGCTGTTTCAAATGCAGCTGTAAATGCATCCCATGAAGGAGCTTCTACTGTTTTAAGAAATGCAGCAGCCATTTTGTCAAGGAAGTTAGTGGTATTGATATCCTCAGCTTCCAAAGGCATCATATCGCCGTCAGTCTTATATTCACCATTAAGTACTACAGGTTTTCCGCCTTTTTCTGCAAGATTGATGTACATTGATACTTCAATCAGTTTCTGGCCATAACCATATTGATAGTAAATCAAGTCAGCAAAGTCCTTCATTTCACCGGTCCAGCCGTATGCTTGGTAGAACTTGTTGTACTGTGCCATAAGGCCGTCAGCAACTTCCTGCGTTTCTTCATCAATGTATGGTGAGAAGTCAAAGTGCTTCAAATCATAAAGTGAAGCCTTTGAATAATCGACAGTCTCTCCGCTCTTTGCATCCTTTGCTGAGAATTTAGCAGCAACATCTTCAACCTTTTGGCTTCTTGATGATTCTGATTCATTTTGCTCGTTCAGGAGCATAGCAAGCTTCAATAAGCTGTCGTCTGAATAGCCGTTTTCTCCCGGCTCAGGTCCTAAGAACCATTTTTGTAAAGTTTCTCTTGACTCGTCGGACAGTCTGTCATCTTCCATATACTGAGTACACAATGCGAACAAAGTATAGAAAGAAACTGTATTATCGGAATCAAGATAGCTGTACTGAGATACTTTAGAAGCTGGTTCTTCTAAATAATCAGTAACGAATTCGGATTGCTTTACACCAGCTAATGCCTCGATAAGTGTAGGCTGTAATCCGCCTAAGATATCTTGGAATGTAGCATTGTCAGCTATATCCTTCTTTTCAGAGTCGGTAAGCGCATCAGCTGTCTTGCCTAACTCTTTTGCATGTTTCTCATAAACAAAGTTTGCAATTGCATCAATGCCCATGAGAACGGGTGGCAGTAAGTCTGCCAGTTCATTCAGTGTGTCGAAAGCTGCTTCAGCATCGACATTGCTGGTTTTCCAGATACTCTTGTTGTTTTCAGCAGCAAAAGCTGTGAAGCCAATAGAGCAAGTGGTAATAACCATTACTACAGCTAAGAAAAAGCTGAGTATTTTTTTGCTCGTTTTCATAACTTTTCTCTCCTTTACATAGTATTCAACGAACTTGTAAATTGAAACGGTACACTGTATGTTGTGGATAGCCACAGTTCGTTCACAATTTGTACACAATTTGTGAATTTTTGGGCGCACTAATACACGCACGCATAACAAGATACAATTATATTTATACCAAATAATATAATATAAGTCAATACCTTTTTCGAATTTTTTGAACAAATTGTTAACGAAATGCAGATAATGTAAAAAAACGATACTTTTTTGTAAAATTTTCTATGGTGGTTTTTGTATATTTTGTTGATAAATTTTTAACGGATTGTTCGAAAAAACAGCAAAGATGTTGTAAAGGCATTTGTCTTTACATAGCTCGAAAAATTGTAATGTGCTTGTGCTTTACAATGAGGTCAAGCCACAATATATTGTGAATGGAAAGAAACTGAATTGTAAACATTCTGTAAAAGTTTCGTCGGCATTTCCAAAAAACAAGTCTCTTTTTTGGTGAATTTCACAAAAATGTTTTATGCAAGAGAAAGATTATTGACTTTTGGCGCAAGTTGTGTGATAATCAAAGTGTGTCTAAAGAGAATATTGCGCTTAATTATAGGAACTATGTATTTAATACATTCTATTCGGATTGTCTGATGGTCAGAGAATGTCATACATAATTCAAATTAGACAGCGAATTCTCTTGATTCATAACTATTTACTTAATTAGTTGGGCACGAAAATCTAATACCTTATGGATTTGACTGTCCAATATATAATGGACACAGTAAGTCCAAATAAAAATGAAGGAAGGTAGAAATTTGATGACAACGAAAGCAAAGAAGTTTTCACATAAGCTGCTGGCGTTATTTATGGCAGTTCTTATGGCGTTAACTTGTTTTACCGGTGTTCTCACTGCTTATGGTAGTTCTATTCAGGATTATCATGACAACAATGTAGAATACAACTCACTTGCTTGGGACGTTCTTTCAGATGAGCAGACTGCAACTGCATTGCTTGACTATGCAGATACAATGCTTGCTGAATACGGTCCGGTTATCGATAATCTGTTAGCCGGTGCTCTTCCAACCAGCGGTATGTATTTCTACAATGCATCATCTCGTTCTATTGGTCTTAACGTCGGAGGTATCATTAAGGCTGATATCAAAGTGTATGTACACAGCGTAGATGAAATTATGGAGACTCTGGAAAGTGTTGCAAGTGTTCTTAGCAAGTTCGACTCATTTATTGGTGATGCCGGTAACTTGCAGCTTGGCTCTACAAAGGGTGTAAGAAGAAGTAATACATCATCCTGCGATATCATCCGCTGCGTTCTCGGTATTTTACAGAAGAACTCTGCTGATTATAATGGTAAAGATGTAATTGGTTCTCTTCTTCGCGGTACATTTGATTTAGGTACTGTAGGCTCACTTGCTAAGCTTGATTTGTATGACTTAATCGGCAATATGCTGGGTCTTGACGATGGCTATGAAAGCAACCTTGTTTACAACCTTGTACAGTCACTCATTTTCAACAACACAAAGTGGTATACAGCTGATGAAATTGCTGCTTTCAAGAACGGAAGTGCAAACTGGGTATACGATACACAGCTTCTTGACAAGATGACAACAGAGCTTCTTGATAAGATTAGTGTACTCGTTACTTACGATCAGGAGTATACAGAGCCTGTTCTTAATGAAGATGGAAGTGTTTCTGAAACAGGAACAAAAATCAAGGATAATTCAGAAACCCGTTATGCTGAGATTAAGGCTTATATGGACAGCAAGGGTGTGAACTATGCAACAGCTGCATCAGCATTAGGCTATGACCCTAATTTGGTATACAGCGATGAGTTCACAACTGCGGATGGCGGTTATAAGAACATTCTCCTCTTTGCATATGGTTCACCTGACAGCAAGGGTCTTGCTACAAAGTCAACACAAATGATTAAACTTTCAGAGACTGACAGTTTATTTGATTTTGGTTATCAGGCACTTAAAATGGCTTGGAGCACAGTTCTTAAAGATTCCGTTAAGCTTATCCATGTAAATAATAATGTTGACCGTGGTCATGGTTCAAACTTTGATAACGTTTACTATTATTATATGACTCAGGTTAAGCATCAGTGGACCGGCAATCCTGCTGTTGACTATTCAAAGGCTAATGTTCAGGCTTGGATTGAATCAGCATATGAAACTTATGGTGCTGAAAGTGCAGCAGAGTTCGAAGGTTGGGTTAAGCACAACTATGAGTTTGATCGTTCAGTTGCTGCAGATGCACAGGGTATTTGGTCAGATATTGATGAGACAACTCTCTTCAATAAGCTGAGATACAGCCCGCTTGCAGATTACTATTTCGATATGCAGACAGGTCCTATCAATCTGTATTTCTTACAGCTTGGTACTCCAAATCTTGATGAATTCTTCAAGAACGATTATGCAAGCTATTCTTCAATGACTGCAGCATTTAACGATCTTCTTGTAGCTGCAGTTAAGGATGTCTTTGTTGACTCAGACAATATTGAAGGCACACTGCCAACAATGTTAGAGACAAATGATATTCCTACAATTGATGCTAGCGGAATTGCTAACATCACAAGTACTCTTGTTAGCAATGCATTGGCTGTTGTTCAGTACACAGCAGATGCTACTGATAAGAACATTCTGAATGGCTTCTATAAGGCAAATGGTACAAAGCTCACAGAGCAGAATCTTGAAAGCGCTATGCTTCCAATGCTGATTGCTTGCATCGGTCAGGTTAACCTTGGTTCAGGCAAGCTTGAGAGAGTAATCCATGCAGCTGACTGGAATGCTTGCCAGAATGCTGAGGCAGTTGTATTCCTTGCTCTCAGAGAATATCTCTCATATGTTCTTCCTGATAAGGATTACAATGCTCTTGTAAATATCTCCGAAACTTCTATCGAAGCTAAGAACGGCGATATGCTTAACAACGTTATTCTTCCAATGGCACGTGACGCTGTATCCTATGTAATGCAGGGTTATGTTCCTGTTGCAGATAAGAATGGCGAGGCTTGGAACGTTTACGACAGAGCTGTAAACGACGAAAGCACAATCTTTGATTTATTAAATTCAGTTATTTGCTACTACGCAGATGACTATGATATGGCTAAGAGCGATGACAGATCAATGGGCGTTGCTTCACTTCTTGGTATTTGTGACGCAAATGGTAACAGCTTAATCAATGCTTCAAATGATATCTGGACCAACATTGACCTTGTTGCAAACAAGCTTATGCCTGTTCTCGGAACTCTCCAATATGGTAATGCTAATTCCTATGGTAAGTTCTCTTCTAAGGATTTAATTTGGAACGATATCGTTTGCGGTGTTCTTGATATTGGTGACACAAGCATCCACACCAGTGGTATGGGCGGTGTATCAAACTTCCTGAACAAGCTCATCACAATTGTTACAGCTGCTCCAATTCAGACCACACCTATCGTAACAACAGTTTATGATGCATTAGCAGATCTTATCAATGGTCTCTTCGGTGGCCGTTATAATGGTCAGGACTGGACAACAGTTGTTCCTAAGGCTTCATCAACTCATCCATTCGATGATTTGGTACAGGTAAAGCAGCTTGCTGGTACAAGCGGCAGTGACGTTGGTGCTCTTCAGAAGGTAATTTGTAACTTTGTTGAGTTCGCAGGTTACGGCACAAGCGGTCTTGCTACATATCCTGACTCAATCCTCAGAGGTATTTGCTTCGCTTTACAGGCTATAAACAGCTTTGTTCCTGAAGCTCTTAATAACATTGCTGACCACTCTATGAAGATGGCTACAGCAGAATTTGAAAATGCTAAAATCACCGGTGCTTCCGGTGCAAATACTGGTAACGTAGTTATTACCAATAATTCTATCGGTGTTAACAATGCTTATGTTGATGGTATGAATAATGGTTCAATCAACCAGTTAACACGTTACTACATTAAGGTTACAGGTGCTTCAATTTCAGGTACAGGTAGCTCAAGTATTTCCAGTCCTAACAATGCAATTATTGCTCCTGGAGAGACTCTCAGCTTATCAACTTCTACAAGATATGCTGGTACTACAGCTGACCCAACATCTTCATATGAAGCTGTTATCACTTACGATATCGTAGATAAAGACGGTAATGCATTTGTTGATGCAAACGGCAATAAGCTGTTCCAGGGCTTACAGTCAAGCTGCTATCAGTATATGAATGCAGCTCAAGCATGGAAAGATATTGTTTATCCGGAGAATAGAATTGAGAACGGTCTGAATAGATTCCCAGAGGCTCTTGAGCCGGATGCTGGTAACAGCAAGACATTAAGTGGTTATAAGACTTACGCTACAAGCGGATTTGGTAAGGACAATTATCTGAATGTAATTTACCCTGAATATATGGTTCTTTCTACAGAAAATCTTGCTGATATTAGCACTTTTAATTTTAGATTAAAGAATACATCTAACAAATACACCGGTCCTGAGAGATCAGTTGATGGTATGTTCTTCTATGATACTAAGACTGTAGAATCTAATAACCTCACAACAGCTGTTACAAAGTACAGCTCAGGTGCTTCTACAACAAATGTATCTGTTGACAGCACAAATGCTATTCCTGTATATGATAAAAACACAGGTGATCTTCTCCGTCAGGAAATGTATGACTACCGTGTAGAAACAGCTGTAGGTTCAGGTGTTTATGGTGAATGGCAGCGTAATTACGTTAATGAGAAGACTCATAGCGATAACAGTGCAATTAACTACTACAAGGGTTATACAGAAGATGAAATTTCAGCTCAGATTACTGATGCTAACAACAAGGGTCTGAAGATTGAGACAAGAACTCACGTTGTATTCACACTTCAGGAAGCTCTTGATAATAAGATTGTTGCTGCATATCATATCAATGCAAACGATGTTTTCGATTATATGTATTTGAAGACAAACGGCGGCGGTCTGAACTATGATAACACATTAAACATGATTACAATGCGTGGTCCTGTTGATGGTATCTATATGAATTCAACTAAGATTAAGCAGGCTAAGAACTCCAGCCAGTACTTCCAGTTTATGAGATATGATGGTTCAACATCTATCCAGGCTGGCAGCTACGCTGTAAACCTTAACTTCTACAATAGTAGCTCTTGCGGATACGCTAGCTTTACTCTTGTAGTTGGTGATACAAGCTCTGCTTCATCACTTAACACAGCCTATAATAACCTTTCAGATACAATGGCTTCTTATCGTCCTCAGGACTTCAAGGATTATAAGAACGGCGAGTCAGCTGTTTATAATTCTGCTAAGGATGCCCTTCTGAATGCACTTGCTGCTCAGTCAGCAGTATTGACTCCGACATCAGCTCTTGCTCTGTCAGATAATACTGTTCTTACAGCAACAACAACTACAACTACATCTGCAACTGGTGACAAGGCATTTGCTCCATTTGTTAAGGGTGTAAATGATAGTGCTATGCCAAACACAGTTAAGGACGCTGCTTATGTCGGCGGTGAGACTAAGAATGGCGTAACAAATGGCGGTATTGACGGCGTTTACTATTTCGACGCTGCATGCACAATGCCAATTTACTCAAATACTCCATTAACATCAGCAAACAACGGCAAGGACGCTGCAGGCGTTGCTGTTACTAAGATTGATGGCGTATTCTATCTCGCAAATGCTGTTCATTATGAAACAGAGTGGGATACAACCAGCTTCTCAACTCCTTGGGCTAAGCCAACTAACGTTCAGGCTACAGACTCAAAGGGTGCTAAGTTATACGATCAGGTACAGTATGTATACCGTGATGCAAACGGCAATAAGGTTAACTCAGATGATGATTGGGCATGTAAGTTCCCTGTAACAACATTTGCTCTTATTCCTAATGATCCTGATAGTGGTATGGATAACCGTGGTACTATTACTCAGGCTGCTGATTACATCGCATATACTCTTGAGACAGTACAGGCTAACATTAATACCTCTATTGCTCAGACTCTGTATGATGATATGACTAAGGTTAGAACCGGTATGAATGAGAATAACTTTGAGGTTATTACATTCAACAAGATGGTTGAAGCTGCTAACGCTGCTGAGAGATACTATAGCGTAACTCTCACATACAATGCAAAGGATGATAAGGGCAACGTTGAAACTGTTACAGAGACATTAGCTCCAACAAAGGCTGTTTCTCGTGAGACTGCTCTTAAGAATGACGGCATTGATGTAGCTGTTTCTACAACATCTACACTTTCATCTGCTCAGGTTGACGAGTATATGAGACTCTTCAACTTCTATATGAGCAAGGTTGTTGAGCGTGGTTACCTTGGTGACCAGATTGAAGCTGAGATTGCTCATTCAGGCAATGCTTGGAACAATATGAAGGCTACTGTTGCTACATACAACGAGGATGGCACAATCGCTACTCCGGCTGTTGTAACAAAGACATCCGCTGCTGCTGCTCCTACTTATGGTGCTTGGGCTGCTGATGGTACTCTCGTAAACGAGGGTGCAACTGTTTACTCAGAGAATTCTTGGACTGCTTATGTAACTGCTCTTGCTAACGCAATTGATATTGCTACTCTTGGTAACGGTTCATATGCTCACAAGACTGAGGCTTACTACAATGCAGCTGATAAGGAAAATTACGGTGCTGCTGTATCTAAGTGCTATGATGCTGATACTGCTCTCCAGATTGCTGAGAATACGCTCACACCTTCTGAGACTGCACTTGTTACAGTTACACCTGTTGAGGGTGCAGACGTAACAGTTAATGGTGCTGCTTATGTATCTCCATTAGCATTCGAGGTTGGCGATACTGTAACAATTGATGTTCAGGTTGCTGATGGTTATGTATTTGAAAATACATTGCTCGTAAATGGCGACAAGGTATTTGTTGAGAGCATGCCTTATGAGATTTATCTCAATGGTGATATTACAGTTGAGGCTGTTGTATCTAAGGTTGCTGCCGCTACAGTTAACGTAAGCGCTTCACTTGTAGTTGCTACTACAGCTGATGGTGCTACATCAGGTACTGCTGTAAACGGCGATTATACAGTTACTGTTTATGACGAGGCAGGCGAAGAGGTTGCTCAGGAGACATTCGCAATGTCTGCTGATAACAACACATTCAGCTTCGACTTGGCTCCTGGCACATACACAGCTACTATTGAGTCAGCTTACTCCTTAATTCGTGATGATATCACAATTATTGCCGGTGATGCTGATGTTGAAGGTCCTGCAATTCCAATTATTGCTTGTGACTTCAACGGCAATGGTTCAATAGCTGCTAACGATGCTCTTACTGTATATGCACAGGCTGCAGGCGGCGGTGCACTGTACTGTGACCTTAACGGTAACGGTGCTGTTGCTGCTAACGATGCTCTTATCGTTTATGCTATCGCTGCAGGCGGTGGAATTGATTTAGAGGCAATTACAATTCAGTAATTCTTTAGACACACATTCGAGTAATTTTTTAGACACACATTTTACTCTTGATTTGTGATTAAAAGTATATGCTAAGCCCCTTGTGGGCTTAGCAACAGCGTGTAGAAAGAGTACAAGAACAAATTCTACACGCTGTGAGACTTCGAGAAATGAAGCTGAATTTCGTATTTTGTGAGTGGGAGCTGTACGATGGTACTGCCCCTGAGCAAAAGACGGAAAGCACCAAAAAATAGCTTAACCTCGATGGTTAAGCTATTTTTAGAATTCCTCAGCTAGCAATAAATGATACCGTCCTTTTTGTAAGGGAGGAGTAAAGGAATTAATATTTATTATTGGTGTGGTTCAGCCCACTTTATCGACAGTCTAATGCTAAGCCCCTTGTGGGCTTAGCATATAGCATTGTTAGGCATATTGTTGGAAAAAGTTTCATTTTGGTATATATGATTTATATACCTTAATGGATATGCCATCTGCTTTCGTGAAAAGAAGGTAGATATTTGAGATATTCGGGAAATAGAAAATATTGAGGTATTTAGATGACTAAAAATTTGAAGCTGAATTACCTTTTGGTTGGCTTATTTTTGGCTTTCTTGGCTATATTTGTATTTTCCCACACAGATGTTGTTGGCTACGCCAGCGACAAACCGGAATCGGAGGCAACCCAACGGCTTTATTGTACGTATTATGATGAAGCCGGGAATGAAGTGGATGGTGGCCGGCTGACCGCCGGTACTTACGATGTAGAATTTGTTGTGGAAGGCTTTGATCGCCTTTCAATTCTTGAGGTGACTTCTGTTTTAGGCAAGAATGTAATCTCCTATGATATCACTTATCTTATGAGTGATGTCATTAGTAATGATATGGTGTCTATGGGCACAGTAAATGACGGTAAGGGAAATCTTGTATTTGGCTTTGTTTCAAATGGTGATTATACACCCTATGATGGCGGACCTGTTGTGCTCGCTACAGTTCGGATGACCTTTGCAGCTGATGATGTGTTCGATGCGGATTCTGTGGATTACATCACAGTTTCGGAAAATCCAAACCTTACTTTCATTATTACTGATTCCTCTGTTGAGGAAGACGTTGAATATGCTTTGGTAGAGTCGTTCCAGGATTATACCGGAGCACTTATTAAAATGCAATGTGACGTGACCCCGTCAAACGGGCACGATATTTCTGCCAGCCTTGTTGTTATGACAGGTGCTGATAACGCCACTGCAAATACGCCTGTTTATGGTGAATATGTGGTTGACGTGTATGCAGATGCAGATAGAACAGACTTAGTACAGTCTGTAACCTCTGGTCAGTCAGAGGATGGCTCAAATTCATTCACTATCAGCTCTTTGGCTGATGGTACCTATTATCTAAGCATTTCATCTACCTATGCAATAACACGTGATGATATTGTACTTACAGTGTCCGGCAGCGATATTGCCGATGTTGTAATTCCAATTGTAGCGTGTGACTTCAATGGTAATGGAGCTGTTGCAGCAAATGATGCACTAACGGTTTACACACAGGCTGCCGGTGACGGTGAGCTTTACTGTGACTTAAACGGTAATGGAGGCATCGCAGCAAATGATGCACTCATCGTTTATAGCTTGGCAGCACTGGATTCGTATTATAATGGGTTTGAGATAAAATAATATGGGGGTAAATTATAAGTGAAAAAGACATTTAGAAAAGCAATAGCTTCAATGCTTGCTGTTCTTATGGTTATCTGCGCTATGCCTTTCACTGCTTTCGCTGCTGAAGTTGGAAGACAGTGGTGGGTTGATGATGGCATCGAGATTGCTGACATTACCGGCGAGCCTGAGTTCGAAGGTCTTCTTGCTGATCCTGATTGGGACTGGGTTGAGTTCGGTTCCGGCTGTGATATGCTGGGCGAATCAGGCGCAGACTGTGCAGGTGTTCCTGACCTTCGTGATAACTATAAGCCAGTATTAGGTATTATTACAACAAGCATGGGTAAGGCTGGCATGACTCCTACAGAGCTTGCAACATACTATAATGCTTGTTATGGTTATAGTGCTACTTACGATTACGACAAGATGGTTAATGACGGTAAGCTCCTTAACCCTGCTCAGTTAGAAGCTGGTCAGCGTATTGCTGTCAGCGTCGAAATGGGTGGTATAGACCTTGTTAATACTATGCAGTTAGTTGGTACTTTTGATAATAAGTACCTGATGCCTTCACGTTATACACGTAAGCCTGCAGCTACTCCTGCTACAGCTAACGACCCATGGGCAGAAGTAACAAATACTACCCAGGGCTGGCTCTGCAATGGTGCTAAATATATGACAGACTGCCTTACAATCGGTAATGCTGTTTGTGATAAGAGTGCAGGTACATTCTACATCCAGGGTACTGGTGCAAGTGCCGGTTCAGGATTAGAGCGTGCATCTCAGTACATCGGTTCAAATGCTACCGGTGAGCGCAGCTTCGGTAAGTACGGCGTATTTATGGGTACAATGGTATTCGAAGTACTTAAGGATTGTGACCTTTCAGATGTATTCCACATCACAGAGCATAACCTTGCAAACGGTGTTGAGGGTACTTATATTCAGCCATACAACACAGCTGAATGTGAAGATGGTATTGCATACATTGGTACAGCTTCTCAGTATGACGTATTCGCTGTAATGCCAGTTGTTTGGGATAACTATTCTGCTGGTTCAACCAGCCATACTCATACAGCTGCTGCTGAAAAGGCAAACGTTAAAGCTGCTACATGTACAGAAGCCGGTTATACCGGTGATGTAGTATGTGCAGATTGCGGCGAGGTTATGGAAGCTGGTTCAGTTATTAAGGCAACTGGCCACACACCTGCTGCTGATAAGGTAGACGTTAAGACTGCTACTTGTACAGAGGCTGGTTACACAGGTGACGTTGTATGTAAGGATTGTGGTACTGTTATCACAGCCGGTACAGCAACTAAGGCACTTGGCCATGACTACACAGGTACATTAACTCCTGCAACAGATAAGACTCATACAGTTGCTTGCGTAAATGATTGCGGAACAACTGAGACTCAGAACTGTAAGTTCGAAGTTAAGCACACTGTTCTTCCTGAGATTAACAAGGAAGGTCTTGACACTTACACATGTGCTTGCGGTAACAGCTATACTGAGAAGGTAGACGCTCTTACTTGCGCTCACACCGGTGACAAGACAACTACAGAGAACGTAACAAAGGCTGCTACTTGTACAGCTGTTGGTTCTAAGACAATCACAGTAACATGTGATGTTTGCGGTAATGTTGTTTCTGAAACAACAGAAGAAATTCCTATGACAGCTCACACAGCTGCTGATGAGTTAGCAAACGTTAAGGATGCTACTTGCACAGCTAAGGGTTACACAGGTGACGTTGTATGTAAGGATTGCGGCGCTGTTATCACTAAGGGTACTGAGACAGATATGATTGATCATACTGCTGGTACTCCAGTTGAAAACGTAACAGTAGCTCCAACTTGCACAACTGTTGGTTCTAAGACTATCACAACATCTTGCACAGTTTGTGGAAATGTTATTGATACAAAGACAGAAGAAGTTCCTATGACAGAGCACGTAGCTGCTGATGAGTTAGCAAACGTTAAGGCTGCTACTTGCACAGCTGAGGGTTACACTGGTGATGTTGTATGTAAGGACTGCGGCGCTGTTATCACTAAGGGTGAGACAGTTCCTATGATCGCTCATACTCCTGGTGAGGCTGTTGTAGAGAAGGTTGACGCTACTCTTACAACAGAGGGCTCAATCACAACAACTGTAAATTGTACAGTTTGTGGTACTGAGATTTCTAAGGACGTTGAGGTTATCCCAATGATCGCTGGTTTCGACGTAACAGTTGATGCTCAGGATCTTGGTACAGTAACACTTAACGGTGTTGATGTAACAAACGGCGCAACTATTAAGGTTGAGGCTGGTAAGGAAGTTAAGCTTGTAGCTACAGCTACTCAGGGTGCTGAGTTCCTTGGCTGGATTGCAAATGGTGCTACAACAGTATCTACAGATGCTGAGTACACAACAATTGCACAGGCTAACATCACTTACACACCAGTATTCGCTGCTGTTGAGGATGGTGCTTTCGTAGTAACATTCGTTGATGCTTATGGCAACATTGTAAGCACTCAGACAGTTGCAACAGGCGCTGATGTAACAGTTCCTGCTGTTCCAGAGCGTGCTGGTTATGTTGATGGCGCTTGGTCATTAACAGCTGAAGAAATTGCTGCTCTTACTGCAGATGCAACAATCTCTGCTCAGTACACAAAGAATGAAGCTAAGTTATACACAGTAACAGCTGACACTTGTGACATCACAGTTGCTGGCGCTACTGTTGCTAATGTAGCTACTGATATCGCATATGATACTCAGGTAACCGTAACTAAGGAAGGCGCTACTGCTTGGACAATTGATGGTGTAACAGTTGCTTACGGCGATACTTACACATTCTATGTAGGTTCTGACGTAACAGTTGTTCCAACATTCAAGGAGAACGTAACAGCTACTCCTGCAGTTGCTAACGTTAAGGTAACTCGCGTTGGTAACCCAGGTGCAGAGCAGTTCACATTCCTTGCTACTCGTTCACTTGAGGGCTTTGAGTTTGTAAATGCTGGATTCATCTATGGTGCCGGTAAACTTGGTGACGTTAAGCTTGCAGATGTTGACCAGTCAGCTATCAAGGCTGTTTACTGTAAGACAACATCTGACCAGTTCAGCGTAACTTATGGTCTCCGTTCACAGAGCGGTGAAGTTTCAGCTCGTGCATTCCTGACATTCATCGATGGCAATGGAAATACTCAGGTAATTTATGCTGATACTCAGACAGTTAAGTATTAATTCTGTTATTGGAGGATTAGAATAATGAAAGAGATTTATACAAAGCCAATGGCTGAGGTTGAGGAATTCAAGACTGTTGATGTTGTAACAACATCAGGTCCTATTGAAGATACAGGCAACTTCTGGGGTTAATTCCTAGTTGGCTAAATCGGGAGGCGGCAGCAATGCCGCCTCTTTTTGCGTCTTAAATTTCTTGCACACTGTGTAAAATAAACAAATAAAAAAGAGCTGTAAAAACTTTAGTTAATGTCCCATAAAGAAGGTTTCAAAAATTTGTAAAAGGTAATGACAATCAAACAGTATATTGCAGTAATCAATATTTTAATTTTAAAGGAGATTAATGCAATGAAAGAGAAATCATTATATGAAGAGTTAAACGGAAATTATATTGAAGTTGGAGATATTAAAGTTCCTGCATTAGTATCAACTGATACAAATTATGAGATAGGTATTTGGGGACAGAGGCATAAGGAGTATTTAAAAGAATATCATAGAGTTATCTATTACAATTTGCTGACTCAATGTAAGCTTAATTCATATTTGCACGATGTAGATGTTCAGGCAACAGAAATGTATAACCGACTTATCAAACAATTTGCGAAACAACAGGGCATAACGGAACAGCTTAAAGCTGACAATATGATAACTTGGGTTGGTACGATGAACAATATTGCTAATCAAGCAAGGGAGATAATATATAAAAACTTAATATACACTATATAAACATAACGGCACTTGGGGAAATCCAAGTGCCGTTATACTATGTTATTTTTTGAAAATTATTATTACTGATGTGCCTTTACCCGGTTCGCTTTTGAGTTCAATTTTTGCATTGTGGTAAATAGCTGCGTGCTTTACAATTGAAAGTCCTAATCCCGTGCCTCCGATTGCCTTTGAATGACTTTTATCAACACGGTAAAATCGTTCAAATATGCGTTCCTGCTCTGACTGAGGTATACCAATTCCTGTATCCCTTACAGTTAACCTGATATGACGGCTGCTTTCACTGATTATTACATCAACCGTTCCGCCGTCAATGTTATATTTAATCGCATTGTCGCAGAGATTATATATCATCTCATCAAGTATTTTTTCCGTACCTATTACTGATGTACTCTCACCGATTAGATTTAGCTTGATATTTTTTTTATTTGCTACAGGTGACAGGCGTTTTATTATATCTGCTGAAAGTTCAAACAAATCAACCTTTTCCTTTTCAGCCTGAATATTATTTTCATCAAGTTCGGATATTTTGATAATATCATTTACAAGGGTGATTAGTCTTTGTGCCTCATCGTAAATGGATTTTGAAAAATCAGTTATAACCGAGTTGGGTGCATCGCCTGCCTTGAGCATTTCGGCAAAGCCTGATATAGATGTCAGTGGAGTTTTCAACTCGTGAGAAACATTTGAGGTAAACTCTCTTCTTAATTGCTCACGCTTAACACTTTCCGTTACATCAATAATGATGATAACCGCGCCAATTATTTCCTCATCTTCAAACACAGGATTTGCGATAAGATTATAATTTGTTTCGCCCAGCGTTAAATCACTTTCAGCACGCTTGCCGTCAAGAGCTTTACCTATAACCTCTTTGAAATTATCAAGGCAATCATCACTATCAATATCAAGAATGACGGACGCAGAATGGTTATAGGTCAGCAGATTTGTGTGCCTATCTACAACAAGAAAGCCCTCTTTCATATTTTCAGTTATGAGCCTGAACTCCTCCTGTTTTTGCTTTGCCTCTTTTATTTGATTTTCAATCGTTTTCTTTTGCTTTGATATTTTTCTGAGCAGAGGTGCAAGCTCGTCATACGGCTCATTGCTTGACGGATTGTCAAGATCAAGCTCGTTGATAGGCTTGATGATTGCTTTTGATACCCTTTGCGACAGCACAAAGGACAATGCAATGGCTATAACAAACACAATTAGTATCGGCTGAATCAAACTTATTATGATTACTGCCACGGTATACTGTGTTGTTGAAACACGAAGAACATTGCCGTCACTCATTTTAAGCGCATAATAAATTGTTTTTTCTGCCAGGGTCTTGGAATAACGAACACTTTTGCCACTGCCGTTTTTAAGTGCCTCAACAACCTCTTGACGATTAGAATGATCATCGAGCTCTGATTTATCAGCAGAGGTATCAGCAAGTACATCACCATCAGGCGAAATAAGTGTTATTCTCTTACTGCTGTTGGTGAAATTATTGATGTAATCAACGCCTTGATTTTCAACAGCATAGGCAATGTAATTTGCCTCGCTTTCAAGCTCGCTTTGCAGCTGATTTTCAAAATACTGAAACAGAATGCCCATTATCAGCACTATACTTGAAAGCAGAACAACGAGAGCGACAGCAACACTTGAACGAAATATTTTTTTATTCATTATGATCTCCTACAAACTGATAGCCGATATTTTTAACTGTTTTTATGCAGGCACCTGCCTGTTTGAGCTTAACCCTGAGCTTTCTTATGTGAACATCAAGAGTGCGTGATTCTTCATAATATTCGCCCCACACCTTTGTTAAAAGCTCGTCCCTCGTTACTACATTTCCGTCTGCCCTTAACAGTACGGACAAAAGTGTATATTCTTTGTATGAAAGCTCTATCGATTCACCTGATACCTTGATAATATGCTTTTCAAAATCAACAAAAAAGTCATTATTTTTATAGATATTATTCTTACTTTTTGTTTTTTCATAACGGCGAAGAACAGCACGGACTCTTGAAACAAATTCAACCATTCCAAACGGCTTTGCGATATAATCATCTGCACCGAGGTCAAGCCCTGTTGCCTTGTCAAACTCGCTGTTTTTTGCCGTAATCATAATGACTGGAATATCACTGTGCTTTTTATTGTTCTGCAATTTTTTGAGGACTGACAGTCCATCCTCCTCAGGCAGCATAATGTCAAGGAGTATAAGCTGTGGGATTTCCTCATCAAGACGAGTCCAAAACAATGACGGCTTTTCAAAACCTTCAATATCATATCCCTCCTTATGCAGTGCATAGCATACGAGCTTGCGAATATTGTCATCATCTTCAAGAAAAAATATCATAACTGTCACCTCTGATTTCATTATAAAACTATCAACGCTGATTATCAACCAAATCTTCCACCGATATAACTCTTTGTTCGCTCATCAATCGGATTATTAAAAATTTTATCCGTATTGTCATACTCCACCATTTCACCAAGCAGAAAAAAGGCTGTTTTATCAGCAATTCTCATTGCCTGCTGCATATTATGTGTAACAATAATGATTGTATAATTTTTTCTTAACTCCATAGTAAGTTTCTCTATTTTAGAGGTTGAAATAGGATCAAGTGCCGAAGTTGGCTCGTCCATAAGGAGTATTTTCGGCTCAACTGCAAGCGCCCTTGCAATGCAAAGCCTTTGCTGCTGACCACCACTCATACTGAGTGCACTTTTCTTTAGTCTGTCCTTACATTCATCCCATATTGCAGCATGCTTTAATGAGCGTTCAACAATTTCATCAAGCTTGAACTTTGACTTTATACCATGTATTCTCGGACCATAAGCAATGTTATCATAAATGCTCATAGGGAAAGGGTTAGGCTTTTGAAACACCATACCTACATTTTTTCTTAAAATATTTATATCAACACTTTTATAAATATCGTTATCGTTTATATAAATATTGCCCTCAATTCTGCACCCCTCAACCAAATCATTCATACGGTTAAGCGTTTTCAAAAAGGTTGATTTACCGCAGCCACTCGGCCCGATAAGGGCAGTAATCTGTTTTTCTGCTATTTCAATATTTATATTCTTTAATGCGTGATTTTCACCATACCACAGATTAAGGTTTTCGGCTTTGATAATACTCGCCACTATCTTTCCCTCCTTTTTTTGAGCATTTTGCCTGCTGATTTTGCAGACAGATTTATGATAAAGGTCAGCATCAAAAGTATAACTGCGATTGCAAAGGCCGTGTCAAATTCTCCTCGCTCCTTTGCATAAACATAAAGAGCAACCGTGAGTGTTGATCCTGCTTTTTCAGGCAAAACACTTTCAAAAATATAGAACAAATTATTTGCCATTCCGGCTGTAAATAACAGTGCAGCACTTTCACCAATAATTCTGCCAACGGATAAAATACATCCCGTTACGATGCCGTCAACAGCACTCGGCAGAACTACAGTGCGTATGGTATGCCATTTGCCTGCACCAAGAGCAAATGCTCCCTCACGATAACTATTCGGCACAGTTTTCAGGCTTTCCTGCGTTGTTCTGATAATTGTCGGCAGTGTCATAATTACAAGTGTCAGTGCACCTGCAATAAGGCTTGTACCGAGAGAGCAGAACTGCACAAATATCAGCATTCCGACAAGACCGTAAATGATGGAGGGAATGCCTGCCAAGGTTTCGGTTGCAAGTTCAATAATTCTAACAAATTTTTTATTTCTTGCATATTCATTAAGATATATTGCTGCACCTATACCGAGTGGAACAACAATAACAAGCGTCATCAAAATAATATAAACCGTATTGAGAATATTTGGCAGAATGCCTGTTTTATCATTAATAAGGCTTGGTGTTGTTGTGAGGAATTCAAGCGACAGATTCGGTATACCTCTGTATAAAATATAACCGATTATGCTGATGAGCATAAGCACAATTATGCCTGCCGAGAGATAGACAAGTGTGTTCAGAAAGCCGATTTTAAGCTTTCTTTTTTTGGATATTTTATCGTTCACTATGCTCACTCCTTGTTTTTCTTGACAGTAGCATTCAAAATAATATTAATTGCCATTATGAACAGAAACAACACAAGTGCAATAGAAAACAGTGCCTGCCGTTGCAATCCTGACGAATAAGCCATTTCACTTGCAACAGCAGTGGTGAGAAAGCGTACACTTTTGAATATACTCGGCATATTTGCTACATTTCCTGCAACCATCATAACTGCCATAGCCTCGCCGATTGCTCTGCCGATACCAAGAATAACCGCTGTAACAATCCCGCTTTTTGCTGCCGGTAAAGTAACCTTAAATACTGTTTCCGTTTTTGTTGCTCCAAGGGCGAGTGACGCCTCCTCATATTCTGTTGGCACTGTATCAATTGCCGTTTGCGATACTGAAATCACTGACGGCAGAATCATTACAGACAGCACTATAATTGCCGAAAACATATTTGCCCCGTCAGGTATATCAAATAGTTCTCTTACCAACGGCACAATAATAATCATACCTAAAAGTCCATATATAACAGACGGTATACCTGAAAGTAAATCAACAGCACTGCTGACAACCTTTGCAATTTTCGGTGGCGCTGACTTTGCAATGAAAACAGCACACATTATTCCGATCGGTACGCCAATAATCACTGCACCTAAAGTGCCGTAAACAGATGACATAACAAACGGAAGTATTCCGTAGGATGCAGGTGCAGCAGTCGATGCCCATTTAGTATTTAAGAAAAAATCTGAAAAACCGATTTCTTTTATTGCAGGCAGACCGTTGATAACGAGAAACACTGTTATCATCAGTACAAAAGCTATCACCAGAAAACCACATACTGTGAATATGAATTTGATTGCCTTTTCAATAAGGTCTGCCGTGTTCTTTAATTGTTTCATACTGCAGCCTATCTCTTTACAGGAACTGCTCCTGCCTTAACGATGAGCTCATCTGCCTGACTGCTTGCTGCAAAGTCAAAGAATTTCTGTGCTGCATCACTGAGCTGTTTGTCTTTTTTTGTAACGAACACGAAGTTACGCTGAATTTTGTATTCGCCGTTCTGAATGGTTTCGGTTGTCGGCATTACACCCTCAACCTTGAGAGCCTTAACCGTGTCACCAACAGAAGCAAGTGAGGCATAACCGATTGCATTCGGGTTTGATGAAACAGTCTGCACAACATCACCTGTTGAGGTCAGCTCCTGAGAATATTTGCACAAATCCTCAGTGCCTGTAATTGACTCAAAGCCATCCCTTGTACCTGATGCAGCCTCTCTGCCAATTAAAACAATTGGTGCATCAGTGCCACCAAGCTCCTTCCAGTTTGTGATTTCACCCTTGTAAATGCCTGCAATTTGTTCAATAGTCAGGTCTGAAACAGGATTTTCATTGTTTACAATAACAGCAATTCCGTCAATAGCAATAACGGTTTCATTCAGGCTTGCCTTTTCTTCGTCCTTTAAGTTACGGCTTGCAAGACCTATGTCGCATCTGCCTTCAGATACTGCCTGAATACCTGCGCCTGAGCCTGTCGGATTATATGTAACTGTAACATCATTGTCTGCCATATAAGACTCACTGAGATAACCCATAACCTTTTCCATAGATGTTGAGCCGTCTGTTGATACTGTCATTTTCTCATTTTTACTGTCAGCCTTGTTGCTGTTGCAACCTGCAAATATGCCGACAATCAGACATACACTTACCAATACTCCTACTACTACGATAATCATTTTTTTCATCTTCTTCTATCCTCCGATAAATTATTTGTACCTAAGTACACTCAAAGTATATATCTGTGTATGTTAATTCCAAAAGTCACTTTGTGTTAATCCTGTGTAAATTAAAAATGAGGCACTGCAATTTTACAGTACCCCTTACCTCGAATTTTGGTGATAGACAATATTTTTAATTTAACTTATACCTATCCCAAATCATTTTATATTCTATTTCGTTTGTATTTTTATCAATTTCTTCGCTCAATATTTTAAAATCATTATTTTTATAAAAGGTCACAGCTTTTATATTTTTCTTATATGCCCTTAACATTAAATGATTTCTGTTTCTCTTTATTTCTGTTAATAAAGAAGTGCCTACTCCTTTATCTTGATAATCGGAAGCAACAAAAACACCCTCAATATTGTTATTATTTACACCTATAAAACCTACAATCTTTTCTTCAATAATATAAACATACACCTCTGAACAAGGCAATATTTCTTTAACATAATCATAATTGCTTTCCCAATATTCTTTTGAAATAAAATTATGTGCTTTAAAATTTTCGCTTTTCCATATTGTCATAACAACATCTATATCTTGTTGTGAAAATTTTCTTATCATATATCCTCCATAATAATATTTTTAGAAACTGGTAACTCGTTCAATTTATTGTCTGTAATTTACCTTTTTTGTATTGCATCCGGCATTAGGTTTTCGTTTTATGGTTAAAATCCAACCATAAATAAAACTCTTCTTTATTTTTGCAGTTTAATATATTCATAAATTTTATACAGTATATCATCACCTGCTTCTTTGTCAGCAAGCTTACTTCCGCATAAATGGCAATATATATAATGCATAATAATCACCGTACTCTTTCTATGTGCAGATAATCTATTAGAACATACAATGCTATTTCATATTTTAATTTGCTTAATTATATCAAAAGAAAAATTTTTAATCAAGAAATATTTATTTATCAAAATACTTTATTATAAATTTTGTGTTGACAGTAAAAATAAATCCTGATAAACTAAATAGTGTTGGCAAAGGAAGCCAACATTATACATTACAATTAAATATTTTTTACTAATTTATTTTTATAGTTTAACCATTGAGTTAAAACTAATCTTTTAAGTTTAATGTACGATAAGGATATTAAGTCGGACATTGAAACGAATACATATTTACATAGCAATTCCTCACACAAGGGAGTGGTCTGTGTAAAAATATGTATAGGTTTCAGTGCCCGGCTTTTTTGTTTTGTAAAAGTTTTCTGTTTTTGGTTTACAAAACACTTTTAAGTGTCCTTATGTGTAGAGGGTGTTTTTCGGTTGGTATATATCGTTCTTGTGTATATGCTTAAGCCCTCTGCAAGAGCCCACTGACATCTTTGCAAAACTTGTTTTGAAAGTGTCATAGTGGGTTACGCACTTTGAAAAGGTGCGTAACAAAATGTATATGATTGGAGATGATAAAATAGCAAAACAAAACTATACGGTTGCAAGAGTTGTGACACACAACAGAGATAATATCGGTAAATTTGAAAGGCATATCGAACGCAAAAATGATAACTATGCAAATATGAATGTTGACCTTTCTCAATCTCATAGAAACATACAGTTTAAGAAATGTGATTGTACCTATAACGATAAATTGAATGAGATGGTAGAACGAAAACAGGTATCACTGCGAGGACTAAAGGCTGATGCAAAGGTCTACGATGAAATGATATTTGATGTCAACACTGAATATTTTGAATCACACGGCGGTTATGATTTTGCAAAGAAATTTTATGAAGCTGCTTTTCACTTTGCCGAAAAGGAAATGGGCAGTGAATATATTTTATCTGCTGTTATGCATGCAGATGAAATCAATCTTGCTGCAAGTGATAAATATGGTTATCCTGTTTATCATTATCACTTGCATATAGTTGCACTGCCTGTTGTTCAAAAAGAAATAAGGTGGTCAAAGCGTTGTAAGGATAAAGTATTGGTCGGAACAGTCAAAGAGGTTGTCAATCAAATAAGCCATTCAAAGAAATGGAAATCTGAATCAATGATTGATGAAAATGGTAAAACTGTTCTTATTCCCTCATACAGTCTGTTACAGGACAAGTTTTTTGAATATATGCAAAATGCTGGCTTTGAGGATTTTGTAAGAGGTGAAAAAGGCAGCACAAGAGAAAATCTGTCTGTTCTGCAATATCAAATCAGCAAAGATAAAGAGCGATTGAAAGATATTCAGAAAAAGATAGAAATTATTAAGCCTGCAGAAATTGAATATAAAAAGATTGATGAAATCGGAAAGAAAACTTTTACGGGCAAGATACAGATGTCAAATGATGATTATGATAAGCTGACCACACTTGCAAAAGAAGCAATATCAAGCCGAACTGATATTCAATATTACAAAGACTTGGTTTACAGTATGCAAAGACGGATTGACGATTTGGAGTATAAATTCAACAAATTAAAACAGTTATGCAGACCTTATGCAGAGGCAATAAGAATTGCACCTGAAAAGGTTAAAAAGTTTATTGATGATATCTTAATCAAAGCAAGAGAAAAAGCAAAAGCAGAAAAAGTCAAGGAGGAAATACCATATCCTCCGATAAGAAAAAAGCCGAAAAAGAAATCAATGGAGGATCTTGAGAGATGACAGAATCAGATAATGAAAAACTAATCAAAATAGAAAAATATATTGAGCAAAACAAAGAAAAAATTGACAGGGATTTAGAAAGACTACCGATCATTGAAACTCACAGAAAACAAAAGCCTTTGTACTGTATTCCGCCTGATATAGATTTTACGATTAAAGATGGTAATACAGAATATGAAGTGGTTGGTCATTTTAATTCTGATGCAGATGAATTTTTGCTGAACAAAATTATCAGACAGTTAGGATATAGTAAAATGGATTAAAAGCAGTAAAACTTTACACTTTAAAGCGTTGAATTATCGATTAAAGTGTGGTATTATTAATTCAGCAATATACTGTATTGATTGTCGGAAAGGAGTTACATTGAACAGACAATTGCAACAGGACAAAAAAATAACAGCTCTCTACTGCCGACTGTCACAGGATGATGGACGAGAAGGAGAGAGCAACAGTATAGTCAATCAGAAAGCAATGCTCAAGGAGTATGCTTTGAAAAATCATTTTAAGAATATCAGATACTTTGTTGATGACGGATACACAGGTACGAATTTCAACAGACCTTCGTTTAAGGAAATGGAACAGCTTATTGAAAACGGAGAAATAGCAACTGTAATTGTTAAGGATATGTCAAGACTTGGCAGAAACTATTTACAGGTTGGAATGTATACAGATGTTGTATTCCCTGATAATGATGTTCGCTTTATTGCAATCAATGATAATGTTGATTCGTCTGTACAAACTGAATTCGACTTAACACCTATCAGAAATTTCTGCAATGAATTGTATGCTCGTGATACAGCAAAGAAGATCAAGGCTACAATGAAAATGAAAGGTGAACGAGGTGAGCATTTAGGTGGTGTACCATTCGGGTATATGAAAGATCCAAATGATAAGAAAAAATGGATAGTTGACGAAGTTGCTGCTGAAACAGTAAGGTTAATTTTCAAATTGTGCATAAATGGATATGGTCCGATGCAAATTCAAAAATATCTATTGAGGGAAAAGGTATTAAAACCAACAGCATATTATGCTCAAAGAGATGGTAAAGTATTACCGACAAATCCATACAAGTGGGATCATCATACTCTTGTAAAACTATTAGAGAGAGTAGAATATCTCGGACATACCGAAAATTTTAAGACGAGTTCTAAAAATTATCGCAGTAAGAAACGAATTGATAATCCAAAGGAAAACAGATTATTGTTTGAAAATACACACCCTGCAATAATTGATGAAAATACTTTTGAAATTGTACAGGAAATTCGCAAGAACAAACGCAGACCAACAGCAACAGGTAAAATGAGTTTGTTTTCGGGCAAGGTGTTCTGTGCAGATTGCGACTCAAAACTGTATTACTGCACTACAAATCATTTCAAACCTGAAAAAGACTTTTTTGTTTGTGGTAACTATCGTAGTAACACAGGTACTTGTACAGGACACTATATTCGTAATGTAACCCTATATGCTATTGTTTTCCATCATATAAAAAATGTTCTGTCATATATTCAGCAGTTTGAAAGTACATTCGTCAAGTATGAAATTGAAAAAGCAAATGCAGATAGACAAAAGGCAATCCAACAAGCCAAAAGGGATATTGAGAGTCTAAAGCAAAGAGATATTGACCTTGATATTATGTTTAAACATATATATGAAGATATGATTGGTGGCAGATTGAGTGCAGAACGATTTGACAAGTTATCTGCTGATTATGAGCGAGAGCAGAAAGAAGTCAGACATAAAATAACTGATTTGCAGGAACTTATTAACTCAGGCGAGCAAGAATTATATGACCTTAATTTATTTCTTGAAAATGTCAGAAAATACACAGATCCACCTGAATTAACATCTGAAATATTAAATGATTTGATTGACAAAATAATAGTCCACGCACCTGATAAGAGTAGTGGACACAGAAAACAAAAGATTGAAATTTACTACAAGGCAGTGGGTATAATCAATATCGCTGATACAGACGAATGTTATATACCTGACGGCAGAAAAACACGCTGGCAAAAACAAAAGTCTGCGTAAAATAAAAGTGGTACAGTCGAAACTGTACCACTCTACATACTTAAACTTCCTTATCGGACTTTGCCATTCGTTTTACAGCTCTTTTTGTATCTATGAAATTTTAATCTTCCTTTTCCTGTGCCTTGATATCCGCAGGACTTAAATTATAAATATAATCTATCAGCTTTGTTTTATTTTTTTCTACATTAATACTGATTACGCTGTTTCCGCTGATTGTTGCATAATCCCATGTTCCTTCAAAAGGAACCTTAGTCTGATTGATATCACCGCGCAGACAGCTCACGGCTTTCACCGCCAGCTTTTTAATCTCACTTTTTGTCAAATCTGTTTCGATATACGGCGCACTGCTGTATACCATATTCACCAGCTTAAATGGGTTAGCACTTTTGGCACTGCCTAAGATTGCACTCATAACCGTTCTCTGTCGCTCTGTTCTTACAAAGTCGGTGTCAATTTTTCTGATTCGGCAGTATGCAAGAGCCTGCTCGCCTGACAGCTTGTACTTTCCTGATGTCAGCTCAACATTGCCGTAGCGTTTCGGATGGTTGGTAACCTCCTTTGCCTCCGCCTCTGTAACATCAACCTCAACACCGCCAAGGCTGTCCACCAGCACCTTGAACATCTCAAAGTCAACCACTGCGTATCCGTCAATGGCAACACCAAAGTTATACTCAATGGCATCAACCACGCCCTGATAACCGCCTGATGAGCAAGCAGCATTCAGCCTCTGCTCATATCCCAGTGTGGGAATGTACACCCAAGTGTCACGCAGGAAGGAGGTCAGTTTTATACAGTGGTGCTTAGAGTCCAGTGACACCAGCATCATTGTGTCTGATCTTGTTTCCTCTCCGCTCTCGCCTGAACGTGCATCTACACCCAGCAGCAAAATGTTTTTCACAGCGGTACTGCTTTCCAAAGCATCGGCAGACACATAGGTGTTTTCAACCTTGTCCTTGTAGTTAATCCTGTTCAGCACCGACGACATTATGCCCACAATGATTAGGATAATTGCCAGAATAACAGCGGCAATGATGATACCGATTTTTTTCTTGGTCAGGCGTTTTCCTTTGGGTTTACGTCGTTTCGGCTCGGGCTTTCGTGTGCCGTTTCGCCGTGGATTATCACTGCCCATATCCCTTTGGGTCTGCGTTCTTCGCGGCGGCGGTGGCAGGAAATCATCAATGGTTTCACTCCTGAATTGCTCCTGCCTGTTTGATGGAGCAGGGGGTTCAAGATTGTTATTCGGATATGCATCGCAAGGATTAAATCCTCTTTTTACTTGATTATCTCTGACAACATTTTCTCTGTTATTAAAATTCAAATCAATGGGACTGTAGCCGTAGAAGTTTTCATTTTCAGGCACAGTACGGTCCACATCTCTGTTTTTCGCATTTGGATTGAATCCCTCATTTTCAAAACGAGGCATAGCATCACCTCCATATATGAAATATTACTATATATTTTTGTTAATTTCAACTGCCAATTTGTAAAATCTGTTGACATTGCAGGTTGTTTTATTTTAAAATAGAGAAGCGAGCTGACGAGGTAATCGCGCACCATTGGTGTGAGGAAAGTCCGAGCAGCGCAGAGCAGGATAACGGCTAACAGCCGCCGAGGGTGACCTTAGGAACAGTGCAACAGAAATAAACCGCTCGCAAGAGCAAGGGTGGAAAGGCGAGGTAAGAGCTCACCGAGGGGATGGAGACATCCCTTGCCATGTAAACTCTATCCGCTGCAACATCGACAAAAGGGTTGTTTGCTCGACACATAACTTTGAAGGATGGCTGGAGCGCAGCAGCAATGCTGCGTCGAGATAGATGATTACCTACTACAGAACTCGGCTTATTGTCAGCTCGCATGAATAATTAAAAAGAGGTATTCTATTATGCTGGTTAATATGCGTGACCTTTTGGCAGATGCACAGGAGGGCAATTATGCAGTCGGCTCTTTTTCTGTGGCAAATATGGAAATGGTACTTGGTGTACTGCAGGCTGCAAAGGAGCTTAATGCTCCGGTTATTTTGCAAATTGCAGAGGTACGACTGAAGCAAAGTCCGCTGGAATTGATTGGACCGTTAATGGTAGCTGCTGCTGAAAATGCAGATACGCCGGTGGCTGTTCATTTTGACCACGGCAAGACACTTGAAAAAATAGGGCAGGCTCTTGATTTGGGCTTTACCTCCGTTATGTTTGACGGTTCTCATCTTCCCCTTGATGAAAATATTGCCATGACAAAAAAGGTAATGGCAATGGCGGAGGAGTATGATGCAGCTGTTGAGGCAGAAATCGGATGCGTTGGCGGTTCCGAGGATGGCTCAGAGGATATTGCTATCAACTGCACCAAGCCGGAGGATGCTGTACGCTTCGAGGCAGAAACAAATGTAGACGCCCTTGCAATTGCAATCGGCAATGCTCACGGCAACTACAAAAGCACGCCTAAGCTTAGATTTGATATACTTGAAGAGGTTGAAAAGAATACGGATTTGCCTCTTGTGCTTCATGGCGGAACAGGTATTACACCTGAGGATTTTGTAAAGTGTTCTCATACCGGAATTAAAAAAATAAATATTGCAACTGCTACTTTTGATATGGTTGAAAATACAGTTCATAAGTGCTATAATGAAAGCAATATAAATGGCTACTATGATCTGCAGGCTGCAGAGGTACAGGGTGCTTATGAAAATGCAAAAAAGCATATCCTTATTTTCGGAACAGAGAATAAGGCTTAATGAATACGGGGTTAAGCATCGTTTACCCATAGTAGTTAGAAAGAGGTAAAAATTATGAATTACATTGAATTTGATATGTCAAAGCCACTTGATTTTATTCCAATCGGCAGAATTGCCATTGATTTTAATCCAACAGATATGTATATGCCGCTGAGCGAATCTTCTAATTTCAACAAATACGTAGGCGGTTCTCCTGCCAATATTGCTGTTGGCTTGGCTCGTCTTGGCTGCAAGGTAGGCTTCTGCGGCTGTGTAAGTAACGACCAGTTTGGTGACTTCGTTGTAAATTATTTTGACAAAGAGGGTATTGATACCAGCCAGATTACCAGGGCAAAGAACGGAGAGTGCCTTGGCCTTACCTTTACTGAAATTCTGTCTAAGGAAGAGTCATCTATACTTATGTATCGTGACAATGTGGCAGACTTTTGCATGGCTCCGGAGGATATCAAGGAGGAGTATATTGCATCTGCAAAGGCAATTGTTATCAGCGGTACTGCACTTGCTAAATCTCCATCACGTGAGGCTTGCCTGAAGGCAATGATGCTTGCGAAAAAGAATAACACAAGAATTATTTTTGATATTGACTATCGTGAATATACTTGGACATCTAAGGATGAAATTGCTGTTTACTACAGCCTTGTTGCACAGAATGCAGATATCATTATGGGCTCTCGTGAAGAGTTTGATTTGACCGAGGGTATTGTAGGCGTTAAGGAATCTGACCCTGAATCAGCAAAGTATTGGCAGTCCTTTGGTGCATCAATCTGTGTTATCAAGCATGGCAAGGAAGGCTCAACAGCGTATACAAATGATGGTAAATTCTATTCCATCAAGCCATTCCCTGCAGTAAAGCTCAAGGGCTTCGGCGGCGGAGACGGATATGGCTCATCCTTCTTATACAGCCTCTTGCAGGGCAAAGAAATTATTGAGTGCCTTGAATTCGGCTCAGCCTCTGCATCTATATTGATTTCAGCGCACTCCTGCAGTGATGCAATGCCATCTGCAAAGCAGGTTGAGGAGTTCATTAGAAAAAGCAAGGAAGAATACGGCGAAATGGTTGCCAGAGTTTAATTAAATAAAGCGTTGTTAATTATATAAAAATACCGTAACGAGGTTTTGAAATGAAGTAAAAACATCGTTGCGGTATGTTGCTTTTTATGCTACTATTTTTATAGACCAATTAAAGGATAGGCGAATATGAGAATAGCAATATGTGACGATCAACAAGAATACAGACAATTAATTTTGAAATATGTAAAGTTCTATTTCAATGAACATTTAATAGATTTAGAACATCATGAATTTGACAGCGGTAAAGCATTATTGTCATCTGACAAAATCTTTGACATTGTTTTCCTTGATATTGAAATGAATGAGCTTGACGGCATTCAAACCACTAAAGAATTAAACAAAAGAAATAAAACCACTGTTGTATTTATTGTTACAGCTTATCAAAAATATCTTGATGATGCAATGGACTTAAATGTTTTCAGATATATTGATAAACCGATTCAGGCAAAGCGCTTATACAACGGCTTGGATAAAGCGATAGATTTAATCAATAATAACGAAATTACTTTCAAAACAAGAAATGATGGAATCGTAACAATTCATAAAAATGATATTGTTTATGTTGAGGTTAAAAGGAAAATAGTTTATGTAAACACAACAGATAACCAATATATTGCAAGAGAAAAAATGGACTTTTTCAAAGAAAATCTTACTGCATCCTATTTTGCAATACCTCACATAAGTTATGTTATTAATTTTAATTTTGTGAAAAAGTTTCAAAGAGATAAGGTTCAATTAAAGAATAATCAAATTATTTCAATAGCTCCTAAAAAGCAAACTGAAATAAAAAAGAAATTTATGAATTTTATGGGAGAAGGCTATGGTAGTTTATAAAACCCTATTTGAAATTATCCTGTATTTTACAGAAGGACTAATAGTATTTTATTATGCCCGATCATTATTTGAACAAAAATATAATAATATTCTATCTCTCTGTGGTGTGTTTTCGGGTTATCTTATTCTCTATTCTGTTTATTTGTTAGATAGTGCCTTATTGAATGTTATTGCCATACTTTTGATAGACACTTTAATATTCACATTTCTTTATAAATGCAATCTGAAAACAGCCTTTTTTCATTCAATTTTGCTTGTTGTCATAATGGTTGCTTGCGAGTGGATACTAATTTTTATTATATCTTACATATTAAAACAAGATTTTAATGCTTATCAGGATAATTACAATATTCATTTTCTAAATATAATATCAAGCAAACTTGTATATTATATTTTATGTATAATTTTAATTACCTTATTTTCAAAAAATAAAAAGCAAAACAAAAACAAATCAATATTTTGGGTTCTCTTAATTATGCCACTTGCATCTATGAGCGTCTTGCTGGCATTTAGGTATATAACTTTTGAAACAGAGTTATCAAATGAAATGAATATAATTTCTTCTGTTGTATTTGTTTTTTTGTTGATTTCAAATATTATAGTATTTTTCATTTATGAATACTCTATAAAGAATTCCGAAAAACTACTTGAATTGCAATCTGAAAATCAAAAGAAAGAAATTGATAAACAGTATTTTGATGTATTAGAAAGAAACAATAAGGATTTGAAAATTTTTACACACGATATAAAAAATCACTTGGAACAAATCAGCAATTTAACAAATGATGAAAGGATAAGTGAATATATATCGAAATTATATAAAACAGTTAATCGATATAGTAGTATCGCAATAAGTGGTAATAAAACACTTGATGTTATAATCAGCAAATATAATACAATTTGTTCAAATAAAAATATCAGTGTAACATTTAATGTAAAAACGGCGAATTTGATGGACATAGATAATGCAGATTTGTCAACAATACTGAACAATGCACTTGACAATGCAGTTGAATCGGCAGAGCAAAGTTCGGCTAAAAGAATTTCTGTTGACATATATGCTAAAGAATTATTTGAAATAATCAAAATTCAGAATAGTTGTGATTCGGTTCCAATAACACTCCACAAAAAACTTTTAACCAGCAAAAAAGAAAAAGAGCTGCACGGCTTTGGAGTTGAAAGCATAATGCGAACAATCAAACATTATGACGGAATGTTTGATTGGAATTATAACGAAAAAGATAAATTCTTTGAAGTAACAATCGCAATACCCAAAAGTGAATAATCAATAATTATACCGATTGCAAAAAGCTGAGGTGTCATAACGCAGTGTTGCTTAAAATCATCATCTTTTCAGCTA